>NZ_CP041745.1:1465000-1775937 GCF_007556815.1 Paraburkholderia megapolitana | reverse complement strand
AATCGTCCGATTGCGGTCGGGTTCACCTATCTGCAAACCTTCACGCCGTACGTATCGTTCGATATGGCGCGCATCTATCTGCATACGGGCACACCGTCGCCGTCGCGGTTGTCGTCGGTGGCGCTCGGCTTCCGGGTCACCGACACGAAGTACTACAGCCTCGATCTGTCGGTGGCCAAGCCGATCGCCGACGCGCCTGTCGAAAGCTCGTCGCGCAGCCCGCGCGTCAATGCGACGTTCTCCTACCAGCTAAATTGACCTCGTAAGCGCCCCGCCCCGCAAACCGCGCCCCCAGTTTGACTAGAGGATTCACTATCAAACTGCGGGCGCGGTTTCACGTATGCTCCCCGGACAGCTTGAGGCAGGGCGTCGCCTGACATTCACACGACGCCGCGCGACCACGATCGCGACGATTTTCTACAAGGAGGAAGACAACATGACGCATTTCACCCAACGTGCCCGTACGATTGCCCGGCATGCCGCCGTGGCAGGTGCCCTGCTCCTCGGCGCGGCAGCCGCCATGGCGCAAAGCGCTACACCGGTCGGCACCTGGCAGACCATCGACGACAACACCGGCCAGGCTAAGGCGCTCGTGCAGATCACCGACGACGGTAGCGGCACGCTGAGCGGCAAGGTCATCAAGGGGCTTGGCCCGAGCGACGATCCCACGCGCCGCTGTACCGAATGTACCGACGCCCGCAAGGATCAGTTGATCCTCGGCATGACGATCATCAACGGCATGACGAAGGACGGCGACGGCTGGGATCACGGCCAGATTCTCGATCCGGAGAACGGCAAGATCTACAAGTGCAAGATGCATCTCGAAGAAAACGGCCAGAAACTGGTTGTGCGCGGCTACATCGGCATCTCGCTGCTCGGACGTTCGCAGACGTGGAATCGCCAGCAGTGATGAGCGCGCCGGGCCTCGCGCCCGCAATGCGCTGACCTGACAGAGCAAAAAAGCCGGCCGACGATTACTATCGCCGGCCGGCTTTGTGTTGCGTACTCACGGATTTGATCGCGGGTCGGGCTATCAAACTGACGGAAAAAGAATAGTCGGGAAAGTGGGCACAGGCGCTACATGTGGCCCATTTTGCAGTTCAACTACTTCGGTGTCGTCTGCGTCGGCATTGTGCGGCGTTGCGACGTTGCTGGCACCGCGCTGACGCATGCGGGCCTCGAGCGTACCGAGTAGCCCATTGCCGGCGGCGCCGAACAACAACTCGAGCACCTGCTGCAATGCCCCCGTTCGATGCCACGCCTTGAAGCGCCGGTGACACGTCTGATAAGGCGGATACCGCCGCGGCATCGCGGACCACCTGGCTGAGCTGCACATTACCCATAGCACGCCATTCAGCACATTGCGCGTATCGGTAAGCGGACGGCCCCGCAGTTCGCTGCGCGGCCGCAGTTCGGGAATCAGCGGCGCCACGCGCTGCCATTCCTCGTCGGTCATGTCACGGTATGGGCTCATGCGTCTCTCCTTTGTCGGAACCATGACAAGGAAGATATCGACGCGTGCGACCGCCGAATATAAGACCAGTCTGAATCTCGAAAATGAGCTGCGCGCCTTTGCTCCGTGGACGCCCGCACGCGGGCGACGTGCGGCGTTGCGCCTGTGCGTCGGTCCGGTACGCCTACGTCAGCGACGTATCGACCAGACGCCGCGGCGCGTCGAGATATTCCTTCGACTGCATTTCGACGATCCGCGAAACGGTCCGGCTGAACTCGTTGGCCATCGGGCCTTCCACGTAGAGCTGCTCGGGAGGCACCGCCGCCGACATCAACAGCTTGATCTTGTGGTCATAGAACACGTCGATGAGCCACGTGAAGCGGCGCGCTTCCGACTGCATGCGCGGCGTCATCTGCGGCACGCCGGACAGGATCACCGCGTGGAAGCGGCTCGCCAGTTCGAGGTAGTCGTTCTGCGAACGCGGACCGCCGCACAGCGTGGCGAAATCGAACCAGACGACGCCGTCCGCGCGACGCAGCGCTTTCAGCTCGCGCTTTTCGATATGCAGCAGCGGGCTTTCGTCCGGTACCGCTGCGAGACGCGCGAAGGCGTCGCGCAGCGCCTTGTCGGAGGCTGCGCCGAGCGGCGTCAGATAAACCTCGACCTGGGCCAGCGTGCGGCGCCGGTAGTCGACGCCCGCGTCGACATTGAGGACGTCGAGCTTCGACTTGATCAGCTCAATCGCGGGCAGCACGCGGTCGCGATGCAGGCCATCCGGATACAGCGTGTCCGGATCGTAGTTCGAGGTCATCACGAACTGCACACCGTTGTTGAACAGGCGGTCGAGCAACCGGTACAGGATCATCGCGTCCGCGATGTCGGACACGTGGAATTCGTCGAAACAGATCAGCCGGTAACGCTTCGCGATACGGCGTGCGAGTTCGTCGAGCGGATCGGCCTGCCCTTTCAGCTCTTCGAGTTCGCGATGCACTTCGCGCATGAACTCGTGGAAATGAAGACGCGTCTTGCGCTGGATCGGCACAACGGTAAAGAAGCTGTCCATCAGGAAGCTCTTGCCGCGTCCAACGCCGCCCCACAGGTACACGCCGCGTGGCAGATCGGGATGAATGATCAGCTTGCGCAGCGCATTCGAGCGGCGCGCCTTGTACGTCTGCCACTCGTCATAACACTGCTGCAGACGGTCGACCGCCGCGCGCTGCGCCGGGTCCGACTGATAGCCACGTGTCTGCAGTTCGTTCTCGTAGTATTCGGTGACGTTCATCGTGCGTCGTGCGGCCGGAAAAAAGAAGGCGGGAGGGATCGAACCCGCCCGCCTGCGTCGTGATGCCAGGTGCAGTGGATGCCCCCGGGTCGGCCGGATCGCTCAACGTACAGGAAGCGGTCCGGCCCACGCGCCTTACATGTTCAACGCGCGCTTGTCGACGGCGAGCGCGGCCTCGCGCATCACTTCGGACAGCGACGGATGCGGATGGCAGATCCGGCCGATGTCTTCCGACGCCGCCTTGAACTCCATCGCCACCACCGCTTCCGCGATCAGATCCGACGCATTGGCCGAGATGATGTGCACGCCGAGCAGCTCGTCAGTCTTCGCATCGGCGATCATCTTGACGAAACCGTCCGCCTTGTTGATGCCGAGCGCGCGGCCGTTGGCCATGAACGGGAACTGACCGGTCTTCACTTCGCGACCTTCGGCCTTCAACTGCTGCTCGGTCTTGCCGACCCACGCGATTTCCGGTTCGGTATAGATCACCCACGGAATGCAGTTGTAGTCGATATGCGGCTTCTGCCCATCGATGATTTCGGCCACCAGCACGCCTTCATCTTCGGCCTTGTGCGCGAGCATCGGTCCGCGCACCACGTCACCGATCGCATACACGTTCGGCACGCTCGTCGCACAGTGATCGTCGACGTCGATAAAGCCGCGTTCGTTGGCCTTCAAACCGATTGCTTCGAGACCGAGGTTATCGGTGTTCGGCACGCGGCCGATCGACACGATCAGGCGGTCCGCGTCGAGCGTCTGCGCGTTGCCGTCCTTGTCCGTGTAAGCAATCGACACGCCCTTGTCGGACGTCTTCACTTCGCCGACCTTCACGCCCACGTGAATGTCGAGGCCCTGCTTCTTGAACTGCTTCGCGGCTTCTTTCGCGAGCGCCTGGTCGGCGGCACCGAGGAATTCGGGCAGTGCTTCGAGCACCGTCACCTCGGCACCGAGGCGGCGCCACACCGAGCCGAGTTCGAGGCCGATCACGCCGGCGCCGATCACGGCGAGCTTCTTCGGCACGGTGTCGAAGGCAAGCGCGCCTTCGTTGTCCGCGACGATCTTGTTGTCGACCGGAACGGTCGGCAGATGGCGCGCTTTCGAGCCAGTTGCGATGATCACGTTCTTCGCGGTGACGACTTCGGTTTCCCCTTCGCCGCTTACTTCGATCTGCACACCGGCGTCCGTCTTGCCGGTGAGTTTGCCGTGACCCTTCAGCCACGTGATCTTGTTCTTGCGGAACAGGAATTCGATACCCTTCGTCATCTTCTCGACGATGCCGTCCTTGCGGGTCTGCATCTTCGCGATGTCGATCTTCACGTCGGACACGCTGATGCCGTGATCAACGAGATGATGCGCTGCGTTCTCGAACTCTTCCGACGAAGCGAGCAACGCCTTCGACGGAATACAGCCCACATTCAGGCACGTACCGCCAAGCTTCAGCGTGCCGGCCGGGTTCTTCCACTTCTCGATACACGCGACGCTCTTGCCGAGCTGTGCGGCGCGAATCGCCGCGATATAGCCGCCGGGACCGGCGCCGATCACGACGACGTCAAATTCTTTGGACATGGACAATCCTTTTGATGACGAAGCGGCGCGCAGCGGTACTGCATCGCGCGCGTCGCTCCGGTTCAAACCAGTGCGAGAGACTTGTAGTGCTTACAGATCGAGCAGCAGGCGCGCCGGATCTTCGAGTGCGTCCTTCATCGCGACGAGCGACAGCACCGCTTCGCGACCGTCGATGATCCGGTGGTCGTACGACATCGCCAGATAGTTCATCGGACGAATCACGATCTGACCGTTCTCGACGACAGCGCGCTCCTTCGTTGCGTGCACACCGAGAATCGCCGACTGCGGCGGGTTGATGATCGGCGTCGACAGCATCGAGCCGAACACACCGCCGTTCGAGATCGAGAACGTACCGCCCGTCATTTCTTCGATGGACAGCTTGCCGTCCTTCGCCTTCTGACCGAACTCGGCGATCTTCTTCTCGATGTCGGCAAGGCTCATCTGATCTGCGTTGCGCAGGATCGGCACCACGAGACCGCGCGGCGAACCGACCGCGATACCGATGTCGAAGTAGCCGTGATAGACGATGTCGTTACCGTCGATCGACGCGTTCACGAGCGGGAATTTCTTCAGCGCGTGGACAGCGGCCTTGACGAAGAACGACATGAAGCCGAGCTTCACGCCGTGTTCCTTCTCGAAGCGATCCTTGTACTTGTTGCGCAGATCCATCACCGGCGCCATGTTCACTTCGTTGAACGTGGTGAGGATGGCGTTGGTCTGCTGCGACTCGAGCAAACGCTCGGCGATACGCGCACGCAGACGCGACATCGGCACGCGTTGCTCCGGACGGTTGTTGAGCCATGCATCGGCCGATCCCGGCGCCTTCACGTCCGGCAGCGACGGCTTGGCCGCCTTCGCTGCGGGGGCGGCTGCAGGCGCCTTCGCTGCCAGCGTGGTTTGACCTGCGCCGAGTGCATCGCCCTTCGTGATGCGACCGTCGCGGCCCGAGCCGGCTACGTCGCCAGCCGACAGGTTCTTTTCCGCGAGAATCTTCGCTGCCGCCGGCGAAGCTGCCGTGCTGGAGCCCGCTGCCGCAGCAGCAGCGGCCGGTGCCGGAGCGGCGGCCGGGGTCGCTTCGGGTGCGGGCTTCACTTCGCCCTCGACAGCAGCGGCGCCAGCCTTGCCTTCCGTGTCGATCTTCGCGATCACTTCATCGGCGAGCACCGTGTCGCCGTCGTGCTTGACGATCTGTGCGAGCACACCGGCAGCGGGTGCCGGCACTTCGAGCACAACCTTGTCGGTTTCGAGTTCGATGAGAATTTCGTCCTGGGCAACGGCTTCGCCCGGCTTCTTCTTCCATTGCAGCATCGTGGCTTCCGAAACCGATTCGGACAGCTGGGGGACTTTGACTTCAACAATAGCCATGTGATTTTCCTGAATACGTATCTAGTGACAACGAACCGTGAGCGGGCCGTCATCCGTTCAATGCGCAACGCGTGGGGACCTGATGCGCGCGCCGGATGCGGCGCGGGAAAGCGCGCTGCGCTTTCCCGCTTCGCCTGTCGTGTTTATTTAGCGATGGACGCGCTCTTCAGACGGCCGAACGCGCCTTCGACCAGCGCCTTCTGCTGCTCGTAGTGCTTCGCGTAGTAGCCGACTGCCGGCGAGGCCGAAGCCGGACGTCCGCTGTAGGCGAGCTTCTGTCCGTCCTTCATGCCTTCCTTCAGGTGGTGCTCGATGTAGAACCACGGGCCTTGATTCTGCGGCTCGTCCTGCACCCAGACCACTTCGGTTGCGTTGTCGTACTTCTTCATTTCGGCTTCGAACTGCTTGTGCGCGAACGGATACAGCTGCTCGACACGCAGGATCGCGACGTCGTTTGCCTTCGCTTCGCGGCGATGCGCGACGAGGTCGAAATACACGCGGCCCGAGCACACCAGTACACGCTTCACCTTCTTGGCTTCGATCGCTTCGTCGGTCTCGCTCAGCACCGGCTGGAACGAGCCCTTCGCGAGTTCCGACAGGTCGGAGACCGCTTCCTTGTGACGCAGCAGCGACTTCGGCGTGAAGACGATGAGCGGCTTGCGGAACAGGCGGATCATCTGGCGACGCAGCAGGTGGAACATCTGCGCCGGCGTGGTCGGTTGCACGACCTGCATGTTGTGATCTGCGCACAACTGCAGGAAGCGCTCGATACGCGCCGACGAGTGCTCCGGACCCTGGCCTTCGTAGCCGTGCGGCAGCAGCATCGTAAGACCTGACACGCGGCCCCACTTCACTTCGCCCGACGAGATGAACTGGTCGATCACGACCTGCGCGCCGTTCACGAAGTCGCCGAACTGCGCTTCCCACGCGACGAACGTATTCGGCTCAGCCGTCGAATAGCCGTACTCGAAACCGAGCACCGCTTCTTCGGACAACACCGAGTCGATCACGTTGAACTTCGCCTGACCTTCGGCGACGTTCTGCAGCGGCACGTAGGTGCCGTCGTTCCAGCGTTCGCGGTTCTGGTCGTGCAGCACCGCGTGACGGTGCGTGAACGTGCCGCGGCCCGAGTCCTGGCCCGTCAGCCGCACGGCGTAGCCGGATGCGACCAGCGAGGCAAACGCAAGATGCTCGCCCATACCCCAGTCGAGCTTCGCTTCGCCGCGGCCCATGGCGCGACGATCGTTGATGACGCGCTCAACGAGCGGGTGCACCTTGAAGTTTTCGGGGATCGTCGTGATGCGTTCGGCGAGGCGCTTCAGTTCCGCGAGCGGCACAGCCGTGTCGGCCGCATCGGTCCACTTGCGGTTCAGGAACGGTACCCAGTCGACGGCGTACTTGCTCTTGTAGTTCGACAGAACCGGGTCGACCGTGTGGTGACCTTCGTCCATCGCACGGCGGTACGCCTTGACGAATTCGTCGGCGTCCGCAGCCGTGATGACGCCCTGCTGCACGAGCTTTTCGGCGTACAACGCACGGGTACCCGGGTGCTTCGCGATCGTCTTGTACATCAGCGGCTGCGTGACCGCCGGCGTGTCCTGCTCGTTGTGGCCAAGCTTGCGGAAGCAGATGATGTCGATCACGACATCCTTGTGGAACTGCATCCGGTAGTCGATGGCGAGCTGCGTGGCGAGCACGACGGCTTCGGGATCGTCGCCGTTCACGTGCAGCACCGGCGCTTCGATCATCTTGACGACGTCCGAGCAGTACAGCGTGGAGCGCGCATCGCGCGGGTCCGATGTAGTGAAGCCGATCTGGTTGTTGATGACGATATGCAGCGTGCCGTGCGTGCCGTAGCCGCGCGTTTGCGCGAGGTTCAGCGTTTCCATCACGACGCCCTGGCCCGCGAAGGCCGCGTCACCGTGAATCTGCACCGGCAACACCTGCAGGCCGTTTTCGTCGCCGCGGCGATCCATCCGTGCCTTCGCCGAGCCTTCGACCACCGGGTTCACGATTTCGAGGTGCGACGGATTGAACGCGAGCGACAGATGCACCGGACCGCCTTCGGTCGCGATGTCCGACGAGAAACCCTTGTGATACTTGACGTCGCCGGCCGGCAGATCGTCGACGTGCTTGCCTTCGAATTCGGCAAACAGGTCCGCCGGCATCTTGCCAAGCGTATTGACGAGCACGTTCAGACGGCCGCGGTGAGCCATACCGATGACGATTTCCTGCACGCCCTTGCTACCCGAATGACGCACGACTTCGTCCATCGAGGCGATGAAGCTCTCGCCGCCTTCCAGCGAGAAGCGCTTCTGACCAACGTACTTGGTGTGCAGGAAGCGCTCGAGACCTTCCGACGCCGTCAGACGGTTCAGGATGTGCTTCTTCTTTTCCGGGGAGAAGTTCGGCGTCGAACGGATCGATTCGAGCTTTTCCTTCCACCAGCGCTTCTGTTCCGGATCGCTCAGATACATGTATTCGGCACCGATCGTGCCGCAGTACGTGTCGCGCAACGCCTTGACGATATCCCGCAGCGACGCCTGTTCGAAACCGAAATACAGGTTCGTCGTGTTGAACGTCTGGTCCATGTCGGCTTCGGTGAAGTCGTAGAACGCAGGTTCGAGCTCGGGGATATTCGGACGTTCGCGGCGCTTCAGGGGATCGAGATTGGCCCATTGCGAGCCGAGGAAGCGATAGGCGCCGATGAGGGACTGCACATACACCTGCTTGCGCGCGGTAGTGAGATCTTCACCGCCGGCTGCGGCGCGAGGCAGGAAGGCGTTGGCCTTCGCACGCTGGGCAAACGATTCGACGATCGGGCCATGGGCCACGTCGTTGGCACTGCTGCCATCCGATGCAGGGACGTTCTGCAACGCGTCGAAATAATCGCGCCAGTTCTCGGGCACTGACGCCGGATTGTCGAGATACGCTTCGTACAGTTCTTCAACGTACGGAGCATTGCCGCCGAACAGATAAGAGTTCAGCTGGAATTGCTTCATCATTTTTACGCTCACCTTTCTTCGAGTTTCTCGAGAAATAGCGGGTTACTGAACCTTCCGCGACACGGCCTGACCGTTTAGCGGATTGCGCGAATCAAGTCTTGCTTGGAAGGACCTAAAACTGGCATCCGCGGAGCATATCACAGAACGAATAGTGCTGATAGCGAGATGCCCCGCCGGAAAGCCCCTCCGGGCGGGGGTTTGCGGGTGGCGGAGCGGCTAGTGGCGGTGCTTGCGGCGCGGGTCTGCGCGCGCCTCACAGACGCTCAACGGGCGCCATCGCAGGCAACAAAAAAGCCGCCCTAAGGCGGCTTTCCTGCAAATCGACCGAACAGCGGACGGCGTCTTAGTCGACAGCCGTTTCGCGGCTCGCGCGGCGACGCTCGTGTTCCTTCAAGTGACGCTTGCGCAGACGGATCGATTGCGGCGTGACTTCGACCAGCTCGTCGTCATCGATGAATTCGACCGCGTATTCGAGCGACATCTGGATCTGCGGCACGAGGCGCACGGCTTCGTCGGTACCCGAGGCGCGCACGTTGGTGAGCTGCTTGCCCTTGATCGGGTTCACGACGAGGTCATTGTCGCGGCTGTGAATGCCGATGATCATCCCTTCGTACAGCGCATCGCCCGGCTTGACGAACATGCGGCCGCGATCCTGCAGCTTCCACAGCGCGTAAGCAACCGCAGCGCCGTCGTCCTGCGAGATCAGCACGCCGTTGCGGCGTTCGCCCAGCGAGCCGTCGCGCACCGGCGCGTACTCGTCGAACACGTGGCTCATCAGGCCCGTACCGCGCGTGAGCGTCATGAATTCGCCCTGGAAGCCGATCAGCCCGCGCGCAGGAATACGGTACTCGAGACGCGTACGGCCACGGCCGTCCGACGCCATGTCGAGCATTTCGCCCTTACGGCGGCCCAGTTCTTCCATCACACCGCCCTGGTGCGAGTCTTCGAGGTCGACCGTCAGCATTTCGTACGGCTCCTGCTTCACGCCGTCCACTTCGTGCAGCACGACGCGCGGACGCGACACGGCCATTTCGTAGCCTTCGCGACGCATGTTCTCGATCAGGATGGTCAGATGCAGTTCGCCACGACCCGATACTTCGAACACGGTTTCGTCGCCGGTGTCTTTCACGCGCAGCGCGACGTTGTGATTCAGCTCTTTCATCAGACGATCGCGGATCTGGCGGCTCGTCACGAACTTGCCTTCCTTGCCGGCGAGCGGCGAGGAATTGACGAGGAAGTTCATCGTCAGTGTGGGTTCGTCGACGGTGATCATCGGCAGCGCTTCGGGCGCCTCAGGCGCGCAGATCGTGGCACCAATGCCGATTTCCTCGATACCGTTGATCAGCACGATGTCGCCGGCTTCAGCCTGCTCCACCTGCACGCGCTCAAGACCTTCGAACGACAGCACCTGGTTGATCTTGCGATTCAGGATTTCGCCTTCCGGACCGAAGCGCAGCGCCACTTGCTGGCCCGGCTTGACGCGGCCACGCGTGATACGGCCCACGCCGATCCGGCCGACGTACGTCGAGTAGTCGAGCGAGGTGATCTGCAGTTGCAGCGGACCTTCGGGGTCGGCCGGACGCACCGGCACGTGTTCGAGGATCGCCTCGAACAACGGGCGCAGGGTGCCTTCGCGCACGCTTGGATCGAGACCGGCATAGCCGTTCAGGCCCGATGCGTAGACGATCGGGAAGTCGAGCTGCTCTTCGCTGGCGCCGAGCTTGTCGAACAGGTCGAAGGTCTGGTTGATCACCCAGTCGATCCGCGCACCCGGACGATCGATCTTGTTCACGACGACGATCGGCTTCAGGCCGAGCGCCAGCGCCTTCTTCGTGACGAAGCGGGTTTGCGGCATCGGGCCTTCAACCGCATCGACCAGCAGCAGCACCGAATCGACCATCGACAGCACGCGTTCCACTTCGCCGCCGAAGTCGGCGTGGCCCGGGGTGTCGACGATGTTGATGTGCGTGCCTTCGTATTCGACGGCGCAGTTCTTGGCGAGGATGGTGATGCCGCGCTCTTTTTCGATGTCGTTCGAGTCCATCACGCGCTCAGCGATATGCTGGTTCTCGCGAAAAGTGCCGGACTGGCGGAGCAGCTGGTCGACGAGGGTAGTCTTACCGTGGTCGACGTGAGCGATGATGGCGATGTTGCGAAGGGCGCGGGTCATGGGAACCTGGAAACGTTAAGAGTGCGCCCTCTGCTCTACTACTGCTTTTCGCCCGGGATTCCGCTTTTCGTAGATCACTTTCGTGGATCAAGCGGATCAAACAGGCCAACAAGCCCAAAGCGCACTTTTGGGAACCCAAAATTATAGCACGCGCGGATGAAGGATTCCGGCTTTCCCCTGGTATCGGATTCCAGCGGCAGTCTGCTAGCACGTTTCCCCGGCTTTTCGCACCCCGCCAGCCTGCAGTTCGCCTTGAGCAGGCGAGATTCCTTGCCTAAGCTGTGATAACGCTTGCCGTGTCAACTAACCAGGTCCTATAATCCTGCTTAGTCAACCATTGCATTCGCACGAGTATATGGCGCCTCCGTCCTCTCCGTTACCGCCGGAAATCAGTGAATACCAGCTCAATGAAAGCGTCGGCTACCTGATCACCCGGGTCAGGTCGACGATGGCGAACCTCGTCACGCAACGCACGATGGCGGAGCTCGGCATCACCAGTCAGCAGGGCAGCATCCTGTTCATGGTGGCCAGCGGCAAATGCGTGGTGGCGGCCGAACTGGCACGCGAATACGGCATCGACGCGAGCGCCGTGACCCGCCTGATCGACCGGCTGGAGAAGCGCGGCCTGCTTACGCGGGTGCGCAGTTCGGAAGACCGCCGCGTCGTGCGGCTCGCCCTGACGCAAGAGGGTCAGGACATTGCCGTGCGCATGCCCGCCATGTTTCAGGGTGTGCTGGATCATTTGCTGGGCGGTTTTACGCCGGAAGAAGTTGGTTTTCTCAAGAGCATGCTGCGTCGGGTGCTGCTCAATAGCGGCGATCAAACCAGCTTGACGCGCGATACGACGACCAGTTTCGAAAGCAAGTCATAAGAAATATAGTTGCAGTGTCCATCATTCAATTCCATTCACACGCAAAGAGTCGAGCGATGAAATCCCTTTCCCTGTCCGCGCCAGTGCTGTCGCGGCGCGGCGCGGCTGCCACCGCGGTGGCAGCCGCCGCGGCGCTCGCCCTTACGGGGTGCGCGAACTACTTCGGCATCAAGAGCGACCAGCAGATCTCGTCGCCCACGCAGTACGAGTCGGCGCAGAGCCTGCCGGGCAACGGCGGCCAGTGGCCGTCGCTCGACTGGGCCAACCAGTTCGGCGACCCGCAACTGCCCAAGCTGATCGCCGAAGCGCTCGACGGCAGCCCGTCGATCGCCCAGGCGCAGGCACGCATCGCCAAGGCCTCGTCGTACATCGAGAGCTCGCGCGCCTCACTGTTGCCGACCGTCAACGGCAGCTATTCCTGGAACCGCGAGCTGTTCTCGGGCAACGGGATCTACCCGCCGCCGTTCGGTGGCACCTGGTATAGCGAAAACAACGTACTCGCGAGCGCCTCGTGGGATCTCGACCTGTGGGGCAAGAACCGTCAACGCCTCGGTCAGGCGGTCTCGCAGGAAAAAGCCGCCGAAGCCGACATGCAGCAGGCCCGCGTGACGCTCGCGGCGTCCGTGGCGCGCACCTATAACCAGCTCGCGCAGCTGTATGCGCTGCGTGACATCGCGAAGCGCGAAATCGCCAATCGCCAGGATATCGGCCGGATCACGAATGACCGCGTCGGCGCCGGTCTCGACACGAACGTCGAGCGGCAGACCGCAAACGGCAACATCGCGACGACCCAGGCCAACCTGACCGACCTGGACGGCCAGATCACCACCACCCGCTACCAGTTGGGCGCGCTGCTCGGCAAGGGACCTGACCGCGGTCTGCAGATCGCCGAGCCGGTACTGACAACGGGCAACATCGTCGCCCTACCCGATAACCTGCCCGCCGACCTCGTGTCGCGCCGACCCGATATCGTGGCGGCACGCTGGCAGGTCGAAGCCGCGATGCACGATGTGAAGGAAGCGAAAGCGGAGTTCTTCCCGGACGTCAATCTGTCGGCCAGCATCGGCTTCGACGCATTGGGCTGGGGCCGTTTTCTGACTTCGTCCAGCCGGCAGACGCAGATTGGACCCGCCATCCATCTGCCGATCTTCGACGGCGGCGCATTGCGCTCGCAGTTGAAGGGCCGCTATGCCGACTTCGACCTCGATGTTGCGAACTACAACCAGACGCTGATTAACGCGCTGTCCGGCGTGGCGACGCAGGTGTCGACGATCCGCTCGATCGACAACCAGTCGGGCGACGCTCAACGTGCGCTCGATGCCTCGACCAAGGCTTACCAGCTGGCCGTGATCCGCTACAAGGCCGGGTTATCGCCGCAGTTGCAGGTACTGACCGCCGACCAGAGCCGCCTCGCCGCCGAACAGACAGTGACGAACCTGAAGATGCGCCGTCGCGACCAGCAGATCGGATTGATAGAGGCGCTGGGCGGCGGCTTCGATGCCACGCAGACGGGCCTCGTAGTGCCAACAGACGCAAAACGGGCTGCAGCCGCGCCTGCGACGGCGACGACGACGGCCACCCAGGCAGCGAACTGATTCATACGCTTGAACGACAAAGATTGAGAGAACCCGGAGCCCATCCATGAGCACCCCTCAGCAACCCGCCGCCAGCACACAAGCGGCGAACAACAACGGCAAACGCAAGCGGATGATGACGTTGCTTGTCATCGTGATCCTGATCGCCGCCATTGCGTACGGTCTGTATTACTTCCTCGTCGCGCGCTTCCATGAAGGCACTGACGACGCCTACGTGAACGGCAACGTCGTACAGATCACGCCGCAGGTGACGGGCACCGTCATCGCGGTGAACGCCGACGACACGCAGACTGTGAAGGCCGGCGATCCGATCGTCGTGCTCGACCCGGCCGATGCACGCGTCGCGCTGGAACAAGCGGAAGCACAGCTCGCGCAGACGGTACGCCAGGTGCGCGGCCTGTTCGCCGACGACAGCCAGTACGAAGCCCAGGTCGCGGTCCGCCAGTCCGATCTGTCGCGTGCCCAGGACGATCTGCGCCGGCGCATGACGGTCGCACAGACCGGCGCGGTATCGCAGGAAGAAATCTCGCACGCACGCGACTCGGTGAAGAGCGCGCAGGCTGCACTCGACGCCGCACAGCAACAGCTCGCATCGAACCGCGCACTGACCGCCAACACGACAGTCACCGATCACCCGAACGTGCTGGCCGCCGCCGCCAAGGTGCGCGACGCGTACCTCGCGAACGCGCGCAATACGCTGCCCGCGCCGGTCGACGGTTATGTGGCGAAGCGCTCGGTGCAGGTCGGCCAGCGCGTGTCGCCGGGCAACCCGCTGATGGCAGTCGTGCCGCTGAACTCCGTGTGGGTCGACGCGAACTTCAAGGAAGTGCAGCTGCGACACATCCGTATCGGCCAGCCGGTCGAGCTGACCGCTGATGTGTACGGTTCGTCGGTCAAGTATCAAGGCAAGGTGGTCGGCTTCTCGGCGGGTACGGGTTCGGCGTTCTCGCTGCTGCCCGCGCAGAACGCGACGGGTAACTGGATCAAGGTCGTGCAGCGTCTGCCGGTGCGTGTCGAGATCGATCCGCAGCAACTCGAGAAACACCCGCTGCGTATCGGCCTGTCGATGCAGGTCGACGTGGACATCAAGGACGACTCGGGCCTCGAACTCAGCAACGCGAAGAACACGGTCTATCAGACCAATGTGTTCGCGAAGTACGGCGACCAGGCCGATGCCGAAATCGCCCGCATCATCGCAGCCAATGCAGGCCAGAGCGCCGGCACGACACCGAAGACCGCTGCCAAGCCGATGTAAGCGGCGCATCAACGCAAGGTTTTTCGAATGGCTCAAGCTCAGGCGCAAGTCCCTCATCCGCCGCTAGAGGGTGCGCAACTGGTGATCGGCACCATCGCGGTGTCGCTCGCCGTTTTCATGAACGTGCTCGATACGTCGATCGCGAACGTATCGATCCCGTCTATCTCCGGTGACCTCGGCGTGTCGTCGGATCAGGGCACGTGGGTGATCACCTCGTTCGCGGTAGCCAACGCGATCTCGGTGCCGCTCACTGGCTGGCTCACCGATCGCATCGGCCAGGTGCGTCTCTTCATGGCGTCGATCGTGCTGTTCGTGATCTCGTCGTGGATGTGCGGCCTCGCGCCCACCCTGCCCTTTCTGCTCGCGTCGCGCGTGCTGCAAGGCGCGGTAGCCGGCCCGATGATCCCGCTGTCGCAAACGCTGCTGCTCGCAAGTTATCCGCGCGCCAAGGCGCCGATGGCGCTCTCGATGTGGGCGATGACCACGCTGATCGCGCCGGTCGCAGGGCCGATTCTGGGCGGCTGGATCTCGGACAACATCTCGTGGCCGTGGATCTTCTACGTGAACATCCCGGTCGGCGCAGTCGCCGCGCTTGCGACGTGGATGATCTTCCGTAACCGCGACTCGGTCGTGAAGAAGGCGCCGATCGACGGTGTCGGTCTCTCGCTGCTGATCATCTGGGTCGGCTCGTTGCAGGTCATGCTCGACAAAGGCAAGGACCTCGACTGGTTCTCGTCGACGACCGTCGTCGTGCTCGCGCTCACAGCCGTGATCGCGCTCGCGTTCTTCATCGCCTGGGAGCTGACCGCGGAACATCCGGTCGTCGACCTGTCGCTGTTCAAGCTGCGTAATTTCACGGGTGGTACGGTCGCACTGTCGATCGGCTACGGGCTGTACTTCGGCAATCTCGTGCTGCTGCCGCTATGGCTGCAAACCGATATCGGCTACACCGCCACCGATGCGGGCCTCGTGATGGCGCCCGTCGGCATCTTCGCGGTCATACTCTCGCCGCTCACCGGCAAGATCCTGCCCCGCACCGATCCGCGCTATATCGCCACGGCGTCGTTCCTGATCTTCGCGCTGATCTTCTGGATGCGCTCGCGCTATACGACCGGCGTCGACGAGTTTTCGCTGTTGCTGCCTACGTTGATCCAGGGCATCGGCATGGCCGGCTTCTTCATTCCGCTCGTGTCGATCACTTTGTCGGGGCTGCCCGGCAACCGGATTCCTGCGGCATCGGGGCTATCGAACTTCGTGCGGATCATGTGCGGCGGTATCGGCACATCGATCTTTCAAACCGCATGGGATCACCGCACCGTCCTGCATCACGCGCAACTGACCGAACAGGCGTCCCGGTACAACCCTGTCTTCGCCCAATCGATGCAGCAGATGCAAAACGCGGGCTTGAGCCAGCAACAGGCGCATGGACTGTTCAACTCGATGGTGACGCAACAGGCTGCACAGCTCGGCGTGAACGATATCTTCTATATCTCGGCCGGCATTTTTGTCGCGCTGGTCGGATTGATCTGGATCACGCGACCTGATCGCTCGGGCGGCGGTGATGCCGGGGCGGCGGCATCGGCGGCGCATTGATGCGTAGCTGAAACGCAAGACCAGTCAATCAATCGGCCGCTCGCTCCTGCAGCGGCCGTTTTCATTTCTCGATCTGTTGTTGCGAGTGGCCGTCGAACTCACGCCCGACTCCGGTCAAGTTGTGAAGAAGTGTCTAAGAATTGATGAGTTTTGTATGTCCCGTTGAACTGCCGGGTCAGTTCGTATTCCAATAGGCCGTTTGCAATTACCTTACGACCTTCCACCCGCTCTCCCATGAAAAAGAACCAACGCCGCTGGATCGGCGTCGTGGCCGGTATTGCCGCGCTGATCCTGATTGCCGGGCTTTGCCTGCATTTCTTCGCCGGGGACAAGGGTCCGCAATACCTCACCGCAAAGGTCGGCCGCACGAATCTGGAGAACGCCGTGATCGCCACCGGCACGTTGCAGGCGTTCAGGCAAGTGGATGTCGGTGCGCAGGTATCGGGGCAATTGAAGTCGCTCAAGGTCAAGCTCGGCGACAAGGTGACGAAGAACCAGTGGCTCGCCGAGATCGACCCCGTCATCTCGGAGAACGCGCTGCGTCAGGCCGAGGCCAATGAACAGAATCTGGTCGCGCAGAAACGCTCGGCAGCGGCCCAACTGGTCCAGGCGGAACTCGCGTTCAAGCGCCAGCAGCAGATGCTGCCCGACGACTCCACCTCGCGGCAGGACTACGAAACCGCGCAGGCCAATCTCGGCGTACAGCGTGCAAGCATCGCGTCGTTCGATGCGCAGATCCGCGCCGCCCGCATCCAGATCGAGACCGCTCAGGCGAACCTCGGCTATACGCGGATCGTCGCGCCGATGGACGGCGAAGTGGTCGCGATCGTGACGCAGGAAGGCCAGACGGTGATCGCTCAACAACAGGCGCCCGTGATCCTCAAGCTCGCCGACCTCGACACGATGACGGTAAAGGCACAGGTATCGGAAGCGGACGTGATCCGCATCCATCCTGGCCAGACCGCGTACTTCACCATCCTCGGCGAGGCTGACAAGCGCTATTACGGCAAGCTGCGCGCGGTCGAGCCTGCACCACAAAACTTCGCCGACTCGCAAAGCAGTCTGGGCGGCATAGGCGGCGGCTCGTCGAAACCGAACGCGGCGGTGTTCTATAACGCGCTGTTCGAAGTGCCCAATCCTGGCCACCTGCTGCGCATCTCGATGACGGCGCAGGTCAACGTGCTGCTCGGCACCGCATCCAACGCGCTCAACATCCCGGTTGCCGCACTCGGCGACAAGAACAAGGACGGCACCTACCCGGTGCGGGTCCTCGACCGCGACAACCAGGTCGACACCCGCAAGGTACGCACCGGCATCAACAACAACGTCAACGTGGAAGTGCTGTCGGGTCTCAAGGAAGGCGAGCGTGTGATCATCGGTGAAGGCTCCGATATGGCCGGGGCCGGTGCCGGAGCCACGGCATCCGACGTGGTGAACTGACGATGCCGCAACCGTTGCTGCAACTGACCAACGTCACGCGTCGATTCCCCGCGGGCGACAAGGACGTCGTGGTGCTGAAGGACGTCAACCTCTCCATCGAGGCAGGTGAGATCGTCGCCATCATCGGCGCATCGGGCTCGGGAAAGTCGACGCTGATGAACATCCTCGGCTGCCTCGATCATCCGAGCGAAGGCAGCTACCGGGTCGGCGGACGCGAAACCGGCGAGTTGACCGGTGACGAACTCGCGCAGCTGCGTCGCGAGCACTTCGGCTTCATCTTCCAGCGCTACCACCTGCTGCCGCACCTCACCGCCGCGGGCAATGTCGAAATGCCCGCCGTCTACGCCGGCAGCACGCATGCCGAGCGGCGCGAACGAGCGGCGCACCTGCTCGCGCGTCTCGGGCTTGCCGAGCGCGCCGAACATCGGCCGAGCCAGTTATCGGGCGGCCAGCAGCAACGCGTGAGTATCGCCCGTGCGTTGACGAACGGCGGCGAAGTGATCCTTGCCGACGAACCAACAGGCGCGCTCGATACGAAGAGCGGTCAGGACGTGATCCGCATCCTGCGCGAACTGAACGCGCTCGGTCATACCATCATCATCGTCACGCACGACGAAAGCGTGGCTGCGCACGCGCGGCGCATCATCGAGATCAGCGACGGCGAAATCGTTCGCGATCGCCGCAACGTGCGCGCCGTGGAGAACGATGGACCCGACGATGCCGGAACGGGCACCGCAGCGCGCCACGTGCGCCGACTATCGGCAGGCTTCGGTCGCTTCACCGAAGCGTTCAAGATGGCGTGGATCGCGCTGGTCTCGCACCGGTTGCGCACGCTGCTGACGATGCTCGGCATCATCATCGGTATCACGTCGGTGGTGTCGATCGTCGCGATCGGCGAAGGGGCCAAGCGCTACATGCTCGACGAGATCGGCGCCATCGGCACCAACACGATCAACATCTATCCGGGCAAAGACTGGGGCGATACCAACGCAAGCTCGATCCAGACGCTCGTGCCCGCCGACGTCGCCGCCCTCGGCGAACAGCATTACATCGACAGCGCGACGCCCGAGACCTCGCGCAGCCTGCTGCTGCGCCACCGTAACGTCGACGTCAATGCGCTGATCAGCGGTGTCGGTGCGAGCTTCTTCCAGGTGCGCGGCATGAAGATGGCGCAAGGCATCGGCTTCGGGCCCGACGAGGTACGCCGTCAGGCTCAGGTGGCCGTGATCGATCAGAACACGCGGCGCAAGCTGTTCGGCAAGAACCCGAGCCCGCTCGGCGAAGTGATCCTGATCGACAACCTGCCGTGTGTCGTGATCGGCATCGCCGCAGAAAAGAAGAGCGCGTTCGGCGACGTGAAGAGCCTCAACGTCTGGGTGCCCTACACCACCGCGAGCGGACGGCTGTTCGGCCAGCAGTATCTCGACAGCATCACCGTGCGGGTGCGCGATGGCCAGCCGAGTAATGCGGCCGAACAAAGCCTCACGAAGCTGCTGAAACAACGCCACGGCCGCCAGGATTTCTTCACCTACAACATGGACAGCGTCGTGAAGACGGTCGCGAAAACCGGCCAGTCGCTCACGCTGCTGCTATCGCTGATTGCGGTGATCTCGCTGGTGGTGGGTGGGATCGGTGTGATGAACATCATGCTCGTGTCGGTCACCGAGCGCACCCGCGAGATCGGCATCCGTATGGCGGTGGGCGCGCGCCAGACCGACATCATGCAGCAGTTCCTCGTTGAAGCCGTGCTGGTCTGCCTGATGGGCGGCGCGATCGGCATCGTGCTGTCGTTCGGCATGAGCTTCCTGTTCTCTCTCTTTGTCAGTCAATGGAAAATGGTTTTCTCCGCCACGTCGATCGTCTCCGCTTTCCTGTGCTCGACGCTGATCGGCGTCGTGTTCGGCTTCATGCCGGCGCGCAACGCGTCGCGCCTCGATCCGATCGATGCGCTTGCGCGCGATTGAGGGGTTTCGCATGACGATCCCGACAATCCATTTTCAGCGCACCACCCTCGCGCTCGCCTGCGCGGTGGCCGTGCTATCCGGTTGCGCAAACACGCGTGGCCAGGCGCTGCCGCCTGTCGACATGCCCGCGCACTGGAACTCGCCCGTTTCCTCCGCGGCTGCATCGGCGCCTGCGCTCTGGTGGCACAGCTTCGGCGATCCGGTACTCGACGAGTTGATCGAGAATGCGCTGAAGACCAACAACGATCTCGCCGCAGCGGCGATTCGCGTGTATCGCGCGCGGCTTCAGGCCGGACTGAGCGATACGAATCTCACGCCCAACGTCACGCTCGGCGCGAACGGTAACGTCTCGCGCACGCTCGATACTCATCAGGGAAACCGGGCGAGCAACCTGACCGGCTCGCTCAGTTACGAGCTCGATCTATGGGGCAAGCTCGCGGCGCAGCGCAGTGTCGCGCGCTGGGAGGTGGAAGCAACCGTTGCCGATCGCGAAGCGGTCCGGTTGACGCTGATCGGCACGACGGCGTCGCTCTACTGGCAGACCGGTTATCTGAACCAGCAGATCGCGCTCGGCGATGCCAACATCGCGTATGCGGAGCAGACGCTCGCGCTCGTCCGGTCGCGCTACGCCGCGGGTGCGGTGTCGGGGCTCGACGTCGCGCAGGCAGAACAGAATCTGTCGGCACAGCGCGCCGCGCAAACTCAATTGATCCAGCAGCGCACCGAGAGCCGCAATGCGCTAGCCATCCTCTTTGACCGCCCGCCGCAGAGCGTCGCCGCAGAACCGAATGCGCTACCCGACCAGCCGTTGCCTGGTGTACAGGCCGGCCTGCCCGCCGACGTGCTCGGCCGCCGGCCGGACCTGCGTGCCAGCGAGTTCCGGCTGCGCGAGTCGCTCGCGAATGTCGAGATCACACGGACCAGTTTCTATCCGACGTTTTCGTTGACCGGCTCGCTCGGCACGTCGAGTGCAAGCCTCGAGCGCGTGCTGCAGAATCCGGTCGCCACACTCGGCCTCGGCCTTACGCTGCCGTTCATCCAGTGGAACACGATGCAGTTGCAGATCAAGGTGTCGAAAACGCAGTACGAGGAAGCGGTCGTCAACTTCCGTCAGAAGCTCTATGGCGCGTTGAGCGAAGTGGAGAATGCGTTATCGAAGCGTGTGCAGCTCGATCAGGAGGCGGAACAGCGAACGCTGTCGCTCGCACAGGCGCAGCGGGCGGAAACGCTGGCGCGTTCGCGCTTCAAGGCAGGTGCGACCGGTGTGCAGCCGTGGCTCGACCAGCAGCAGCGTTTGCGCGACGCGCAAAGCACGCTCGCGCTGAATCAGTTGAACCGGCTCAACAATCAGATGAACCTGTACAAGGCGCTTGGTGGGGGCGTGGATTGAGCGAGTGGCTCGGCGGTGTGCTGGATACCTTGCACAAGGTGGCGATTCGGGACGCTTTCGAGATCATCGGCGCGCCGCGATCAACTGCAGCACGCCGTCGCCTTAGCTCGCCGTGACGACCAGCCGGTCCGGCGCCAGCACGCCATCGATCATCTTCGCGACGCCGAGTAGTCGCTTGCCATCTGTGTAGACGCGCACACGTGGAAGGTCGGGAGGAAGATTCAACGCAGACTCCGACGACGCCACAGCAGTGTTACTGGCCTGCGGTAACTCGCTCAACCGCAAGCGCTGTCCATGCAGGAAGCGCCGCGCGGATTCTTCATCGAGGTAAACGGCGGGAAACGTCGACAGCAGCGCATCGACCGGTTGCAGCCACGCATCACGTGCGCTTGCGTCAGCGTCGGACAACGCGTCGAGCGTCACCGCATGTTCGAGCGTCAGCGCACCGACCGCCGTACGCCGCAACGCAACCAGATGCGCGCCGCAGCCGAGCGACTCGCCGATGTCTTCGGCAAGCGTACGCACGTAAGTGCCCTTGCTGCAGGTCACGCGAAACGTCACGTCGGGCAACGCGCACGCCAGCAGCTCAAGCGCGTGTATCGTGACCGGCCGCGCCTCGCGCTCGACCACCTGCCCCGCCCGCGCGTATTCGTACAACGGTTTGCCGTCGCGCTTGAGCGCCGAATACATCGGCGGCACCTGCACGATATCGCCGCGAAAACCCGCCAGTGCTTTGAGTACCGCCGGTTCGTCGCACGCAACGTCGCGCGTCTCCAGCGTTTCACCTTCCGCGTCGCCCGTGGTCGTGCGGATGCCGAGCCGCATCGTCGCCTCATAGGTCTTGTCGGCTTCGAGCAGATCCTGGGAGAATTTCGTGGCCTCGCCAAAGCAGAGCGGCAGCAGGCCCGAGGCGAGCGGGTCGAGGGTGCCGGTGTGACCGGCCTTCTTCGCCAGATAGAGGCGCTTTGCGCGAATCAGCGCGTCGTTGCTCGACAGTCCGAGCGGCTTGTCGAGCAGCAGCACGCCGTCGAGCACACGCCGCGGCACGCGAGGACGCTCAGGTCCACGTCCAGCACGTTCAGGTCCGTTCATCTTGAGAAGCCAGATCCGGCCGCCGGGCGGCCGTCGTTCAGAAGTTCAGGGGAAACAATCTGCTCAATCGTCTTTCGCGCGGTCAGCATTCGCCTGGTCGATCAGGCGCGACATCTCCACCGCCTGCTCGACCGTCTTGTCGTAGTGGAAATGCAGCGTCGGCACGGTGTGAATGTGCAGGCGCTTGAACAACTGGTTATGCAGATGGCCCGCAGCGTGATTGAGCGCTTCCAGCGTCTGCTGCGGGTCGCCCGTCAACGTCGTGAAGAAGATCTTCGCGTGCGCGTAGTCCGGCGTCAGCTCGACGCTCTGGATCGTGACAAGGCCGATGCGCGGGTCTTTGACCTCGCGCATCAGTTCGGACAGATCGCGCTGGATCTGATCCGCGATCTGCACGTTGCGATTAGGAGAAGAACGTTTTTTTGGCATGGTGAATCCGTAGGCACAAAAACAAAACGGGCGGAGCCGGGCAAGCGCCCGCTCCGCCCGGTCTGTCTTGCGCAGTCGTTACAGCGTACGCGCGACTTCGGTGACCTCGAAGACTTCGAACTGATCGCCTTCCTGGATGTCGTTGAAGTTCTTGATCGACATCCCGCACTCGAAGCCCTGACGCACTTCCTTCACGTCGTCCTTGAAGCGCTTCAGCGAATCGAGCTCGCCGGTGTGGATCACGACATTGTCGCGCAGCACGCGTACCGACGACGTGCGCTTGACGAAACCGTCCGTGACCATACAACCGGCCACTGCGCCGATCTTCGGTACCTTGAAGACCTGACGCACTTCGACCATCCCGGTGACGACTTCGCGCTTCTCCGGCGAGAGCATGCCCGACATCGCCGCCTTCACTTCATCCACAGCGTCATAGATGATGTTGTAGTAGCGGATATCGATACCGTTCGCTTCGGCCAGCTTGCGCGCCTGCGCATCCGCACGGGTGTTGAAGCCGATGATGACGGCCTTCGAAGCGGTTGCGAGGTTGACGTCGTTTTCGCTGATGCCGCCCACCGCGCCGTGCACGATCTGTACGCGTACTTCGTCGGTAGACAGTTTTTGCAGCGATTGCACGAGCGCTTCCTGCGAACCCTGCACGTCGGCCTTGACGATAAGCGGCAGGTACTGCACTTCGCCTTCGCTCATCTGCTCCAGCATGTTCTCGAGCTTCGCGGCTTGCTGCTTTGCCAGCTTGACGTCGCGGAACTTGCCTTGACGGAACAGTGCGACTTCACGTGCCTTGCGGTCGTCCGGCATGACGATGACTTCTTCGCCCGCCTGCGGCACTTCCGACAGACCCTGAATTTCAACAGGGATGGACGGACCCGCCGACTTGGTCGGCTTGCCGGTTTCGTCGAGCATGGCTCGCACACGGCCGTAGGCGCTACCTGCCAGCACCACGTCGCCGCGGTTCAGCGTACCCGACTGAACGAGGATCGTAGCGACCGGACCCTTACCCTTATCGAGCTTCGCTTCGATGACGAGACCCTTGGCCGGCGCATCGATCGGTGCCTTCAGTTCCAGCACTTCGGCCTGCAACAGGACCTGTTCGAGCAGATCGTCGATGCCCGCACCGGTTTTCGCCGACACCGGCACGAACGGCGACTCGCCGCCGTATTCTTCCGGCACGACGCCTTCCGCGACGAGTTCCTGCTTCACGCGATCCGTATTGGCATCCGGCTTGTCGATCTTGTTGATCGCGACGACGAGCGGTACGCCGCCAGCCTTCGCGTGGGCAATCGCTTCCTTGGTTTGCGGCATCACGCCGTCGTCGGCGGCGACCACCAGAATCACGATGTCGGTTGCCTTCGCACCACGGGCACGCATGGCCGTGAACGCTTCGTGGCCCGGCGTATCGAGGAACGTAATGACGCCGCGCGGCGTTTCGACGTGATATGCGCCGATGTGCTGCGTAATCCCGCCCGCTTCGCCCGCGGCCACCTTGGCACGACGGATGTAGTCGAGCAGCGAGGTCTTGCCGTGGTCGACGTGGCCCATCACGGTCACGACCGGCGGACGCGGCAGCAGTTCGGCGTCGGTGGTTTCACCTTCGACCAGCATCGCTTCCGGATCGTCCAGCTTCGCGGCAACCGCGTGGTGACCCAGTTCCTCGACGATGATCATCGCCGTTTCCTGGTCCAGCATCTGGTTGATCGTCACCATCTGGCCGAGCTTCATCATCACCTTGATGACTTCCGAAGCCTTGACGGCCATCTTGTGCGCGAGATCGGCCACCGTGATGGTTTCCGGCACGTGCACTTCACGGACGATCGGTTCGACCGGCGCCTGGAACGTCGTGTTCGCGTCCTGATGCTTGCCGCGCCCCTTCGGGCCGCCGCGCCAGCCGCGATCGACGCCGCCGCTCGTATCGCCGCGCGTCTTGATGCCGCGGCGCTTCGCTGCGTCGTCCTGCCAGCCGCCCTTGCCGCCCGGCTTCTTCTTGTCGCCAGCGGTCGTGGACGGTGCAGCCGTCGTCGTGGTCGTCGTAGTCGTTTTCTTCGCAACCGGACGCGGCTTGTCCTCGCCCGGCGGACGCGCCGGCTTGTGCAGCGTGCCCTTGGCTTCCGCAGCCTTCGGCGGCTCCACCGGCTTCGCAGCGACCGGTTCCGGCGCCTTCACCGGCACCTTGCGCGGTGTGCTCATCATTTCGCGAATCGCACGTGCTTCGGCTTCCGCCGCGGCACGGCGACGCGACACTTCCTGCTGCTCGGCGCGGGTCTTTTCGGAAGCTTCGCGTGCGGCGTCTTCGGCCTTCTTCGCGGCTTCGCGCTGTGCGGCACGCTCAGCGGCGGCGCGTTGTTCGTCTTCCTGCTCGGCAGGCTCAGCTTCGCGCGTTTCGGCCACGACGGCCTGCGCCGCGACTTCGTGCGCAGCGGCGGTATCGGCAGCCGAACGCTTCTTGGCCGCTTCTTCTTCGGCACGGCGACGTTCGGCTTCTGCCGCTTCTTCGCGGGCACGACGCTCGGCTTCTTCGCGCTCGAGGCGTTCCTGGCGCTCCTTCAGCTCCAGCGCCTGCTTTTCGAGCAGCTCGGCTTCGTGACGCGCTTCTTCCTCGCGGCGCTGCAGTTCTGCCTCGTCGGCCTCAGCCACCTGAACCGATGCATCCGCTCCTTGCTCGGCCGCTTCATCGCGGCGGACGAAGGTGCGCTTCTTGCGCACTTCGACCTGAATGGTGCGAGCCTTACCCGTCGAATCGGACTGCTTGATCTCCGACGTATGCCGTTTCGTCAGCGTGATCTTGCGCTTGTCTGCATCAGTCGAGCCGTGAGACTTACGCAAGTGGTCGAGCAGACGCGCCTTGTCCGTCTCGGACAAGGTGTCGTCTTCGTTCGCTTTTGTGACGCCCGCCGCCTGCAGCTGCTCGAGCAGCACGCCGGCAGGCATTTTCAGTTCCGCGGCAAATTGGGCTACGTTGTTACTCGCCATTCATTCCTCTTAGTGCAAGGACCGATTCCTTGCGGTTAGCATCGGTTTGTGCGGCCTCGCGACCGCGTTCAATTTAGTGGGCCATGGTCATTTCTCACTGGAACCAGTGTTCACGTGCTTTCATGATCAGTGCCTTTGCGGCTTCCTCTTCGATGCTGGTCATCTCGACCAGCTCGTCTACAGCCAGTTCTGCCAGCTCGTCGCGCGTCTGGATCTGATGTTCGGCCAGCTTCGCGAGCAGGTCGGCATCCATACCGTCAAGGCTCTTCAAGTCGAGCGCGACATTCTCGACCTTTTCTTCATTCGCAATCGCCAACGTCAGCAACGCGTCACGCGAGCGGTTACGCAGCTCGTGCACGGTGTCTTCGTCGAAGGCCTCGATCTCGAGCATTTCGTTGAGCGGCACATAAGCGATCTCTTCGAGGCTCGTGAAGCCCTCGTCGATCAGGATGTCGGCGACTTCTTCGTCGACATCGAGACGCGCCATGAACAGGTCGCGCAGAAGACCGCGCTCCTGATTCTGCTTTTGCGCAGATTCGTCCGGCGTCATGATGTTGATCTGCCAGCCGGTAAGCTCGCTGGCAAGACGCACGTTCTGGCCGCTACGGCCGATTGCGACCGCCAGTTCGGTTTCGTCGACGACGACGTCCATCGAATGCTTCTCTTCATCGACGACAATCGACTGGACAGCTGCCGGCGCGAGCGCGCCGATCACGAACTGGGCGGGATCTTCCGACCATAGCACGATGTCGACGTTTTCGCCACCGAGCTCATTGCGCACAGCCTGTACCCGCGAACCACGAATACCGACGCAGGTACCGATCGGGTCGATCCGCTTGTCGTAGGCGACCACGCCGATCTTTGCCCGCACGCCAGGATCGCGTGCAGCGGCCTTGATTTCCAGCAGCCCCTGCTCGATTTCCGGCACTTCCATTTCAAACAGCTTCATCAGGAATTCGGGCGCGGTACGCGACAGCTCGATTTGCGGGCCGCGCGCGGTGCGATCGACCTTGCCGATGTACGCACGCACACGGTCGCCGACGCGCAGGTTTTCCTTCGGAATCAGCTGGTCGCGGCGCAGCAGCGCTTCGACACGGCCCGATTCGACGATGAAGTTGCCCTTGTCGAGACGCTTGACCGTACCGGTCATGATGTTTTCGCCGCGCTCGAGGAAATCGTTGAGGATCTGCTCGCGCTCCGCGTCGCGCACCTTCTGCAGGATCACCTGCTTGGCGGCCTGCGCGCCGATACGGCCGAATTCGATGGACGGTACCGGTTCTTCGATGTAGTCGTCGATCTGCGCATCGGGCTTCTGCTCGATCGCTTCGAACTGCAGGATTTCCTGATCCGGCTCCTGCAGACCCGCTTCGTCCGGCACCACACGCCAGCGGCGATAGGTTTCGTGCTCGCCGCTTTCACGGTCGATGTGGACGCGGATATCTGCGTCTTCCTCGAAGAGTTTCTTGGAGGCCGAAGCGAGGGCTGCCTCGAGTGCGGCAAATACGACGTCCTTGTCGACGTTCTTCTCGCGTGCCAGCGCATCCACCAGCATCAACACTTCGCGACTCATTGTTTGCGGCTCCTAAAGTCAACTTTGGGGATGAGGCGTGCCTTATCGATATCCGCGAGCGTGAAATCGAGCATCGCGGCGCCTTCCTTCCCTTCAAATTCCAGACCGATCGTTTCGCCTTCGGGCGCATGCACGATGCCCCGGTACGTTTTCCGTCCGTCCAATGGCTTTTTCAATGTGATCACCGCTTCGCTGCCTGCGAAGCGCTCGAAATCCGCCAGTTTTTTCAGCGGGCGGTCGAGACCCGGCGACGATACTTCGAGCCGCTCGTAATCGATGTTTTCGACCGTCAAAACGTGCTGGAGCTGACGCGTGACCTTTTCGCAATCTTCAATCGCGATGCCGGCGGGTTGGTCGATGAAAATGGCCAACATGCCGCGCCCGGTGCGCTCGATATCGACGAGCTCGTAGCCGAGACCCGAGACCGTGGTTTCTATCAGTTCCGTCAGTTGCACAATGCCCTCTAAGATGTTCGCGCGGTAAGCCTCTGCGACCCTGCGACCACCTCACACCTCGCGGGCTGCGCGCCAAGCCGGCGCACGTGGTGCTACCCGAGATGCCGAACCACACTGAACTGCGGCGCCAAAAAAAAATGGGCTGAACGCCCAAAATCTTGTTGCCGGTGGTCGCATCTGAGCCGCACATGAAAAGCCGCACGCCCAGCGACTTTGCGATTGTAGCCTTTTCCATGCCCGAACGCAATCTGCGGGACGCCTTCCGACGCCCGTCACCGCTCGATTTCAGGGGAATCTTGCGCGCTGCCGCGTGACTTGCACCCGGTCTGTGCGAAGATCGCCGCCCCTCGTTACGGGGCGCGCCTGCTGGCGCTGCGCAAGTCGCTGGCGAGACTACCGCCTGGGGTTCCCGGCTGCCGGGCCGGGACGAAAACCCGGCTAAACCCGTCAAATCGACTGCCGGAAAAATCGCAGCCCCGGCGGCGTCTAGCGGCCGCGGGTGCGGTTACGCGGTGTACCGCGCGGACCGCCATGATTGCCGCCCGCATTCGGGTTGCCACCACCTGCACGACCGCCGCCAGGGCCGCCGCGATTAGCGCCCTGCGGACGGGGGCCAGCCGGATTACCACCGGTGCGGGCACCTGCCCGGTTACCGTTGCCGGTCGGCGCACGATTGCCGTCGACGTCACCACGGGCGCCGCGGTTACCCGGATTACCGCCACCGCCACCCATCCCACCGCCCATCCCGTTACCCGCCGCATTGCCGCGACTACCGCCGCGGTTGCCGCCGAACCCACCGCCGAGGCCAGAACCCGCACCCCCGCCGGCCGCACCGAAACCACCGGTGGCGGCGCCACGGCGCCCTTGAGGACGTCCGCCGCGCGGCGTCTGCTGATCGAAGCGACCGTGCGACATCAGCACCGGCTCACGATGAATGAAGCCCATCGACGTCTGCATCGGATCGGGCTGACGGCGCTCAGGCGCCGCGTTGCGACCGCCCTTCTCTTCGGCCGGCGCCTTGAGACCCACCGATGCCAGCAGGCTGCGCACCTGGTTGTCTTCGAGCTCTTCCCAGCGGCCGCGCTTCAGACCGCGCGGTAACTGGATCGGGCCGTGCCGCGTGCGGATCAGGCGGCTCACCATCAGGCCGACCGCTTCGAACATCCGGCGCACTTCGCGATTGCGACCTTCGGCCAGCGCGACGTGATACCAGTGGTTCGTGCCTTCGCCGCCGCCGTCGCGGATGCGCAGGAAATTCGCCGGACCGTCGTCGAGTTCGACGCCGTGCAGCAGTTTTTGCCGCGAGCCTTCTGCCAGCTCACCGACCACCCGTACCGCGTATTCACGCTCGACGCTGTAGCGCGGGTGCATGAAGCGGTTCGCGAGATCGCCCGAGGTGGTCAGCATCAGCAGACCTTCGGTATTGAAATCGAGCCGGCCGACCGCGAGCCACTTGGCGGTTTTCATCGGCGGCAATTTGTCGAACACCGACGGACGACCTTCCGGATCGGCATGGCTGACGATTTCGCCGGTCGGCTTGTGGTACAGCAGCACGCGCGGCGGCTTGTTCTGCAGCTTGCGCTTGACCGGCTTGCCGTTGATGCGAACCTGGTCGGTCGGCATGATCCGCTGGCCGATATGCGCCGGCTCGCCGTTGACCGACACACGGCCAGCGACGATCAGCTCTTCCATCTCGCGACGCGAACCCATGCCCGCTTCCGCGAGCACCTTGTGCAGTTTCGGTGCGTCGTCGTCCGGCGACAGCACGCGCTTGGGAGCCTGCTCGCGGCCGCGCCGCAGCATCGGCGCGCGTACGCCGCCAGTCGTGCTGTTATCGGCATCGAACGCCGGCGAAGTTACGTAGGAGAACAGGTCGTCAGGTGTGGCGTCGGCTGCTGTGGGCGCTGCCGCTGCCGCTGCCGTTGCTGCGTCGCCGCGGCGATTCTGCCGCGGGCCGCCTTCACGCGGCGCGTCGCCGCGCGGTTCACCACGCTTGCCGCCGCCATTGGCATTCGCATTGCCGGCGCTATTGCGACGCGGGCCTTTTGCACCAGGGTCCTTGCGCGGCATGCGCACCTGCGCGACGACGACGCCGTCCGGCGGCGTCTCCGTCACGACGGGCGCCGGTTGTACCGCCTGCGCGCCATCGGCATTCTTCGCTTTCGCGCCGGCGCGGCGCCGCGCGATCAGGCTGCGCGGCCCGCGACGCAGACCGCGGCGCGGACGGTCTTCACCGTCTGCGTCCGGGGTCTGCGCCGTGGGCTCGTTTCCGGCAGCAGCGGTCTGCTGCGGTTGCGTTTCGTCGGGGCGCGCGGAAGGCACAGCGTGCTCTGCTTCGGACGAGTCGGTATCGTGGGTACGTGTCAAAACAACCTCGAGTGTCAGGTCGCGCGCCCATTGCGGGCGCGGCAAAAAAGTTCGGTTACGTCAGGCGCTGCGCGAGGCAGCCTCGTCGTCGGTCAATACGCCGTCGTCGTGAGCGGCAGCCCGGCGATCCTCAGGATCGTCATGCGCCACATCGCTCGTGTCCGCCTGGTCCGCGTGCTCCGCTTCGGAAAGCGCGGTCGAGCCGGTTGCGGGCGGAGCCGGATCGGCTTCTGCCTCGCTGGTGTTGCTACTGTCGCTTGCAGTGCCGGCGGTTTCCGCTGCGGCAGCGCCGGTATCGACCGGATGTGCGGATGCCGATTCGGACTCGCTTGCAGACGTCGATGCGTCGTCCCGCGGTTCGGCCGGCGATTCAATGTTTGCGTCGTGCGCCGCAGCGGCAGGCTCGTGCTCGAGTGCGGCTTCAGCAGCTTCAGCATTGGGCGGCGTCTCGACGCTGATATCGGCAGCGTCGAGCGGTGCATGCTCGCCGGCCTCTTCAAGCCCCGTTGCCACAGCCACTTCGGCTTCGCCCGCGGAACCGGCTGTCGCCGGAACTTCGCCGTCGGCGAATTCGATTGAATGCTGGGCCAGCAAGTCGATATTCAATTGCGCCGACGGATCGTCCAGCGGCGGTAATTCGTCGAGCGCCTTCAGACCGAGGTCGTCGAGAAATTGCCGCGTGGTCGCATACAGCGCCGGGCGTCCCGGCACATCGCGATGACCGATCACCTCGATCCAGCCGCGATCCTCGAGTTGCTTGACGACCTGCGTATTCACCGTCACACCGCGAATTTCTTCGATATCTCCGCGCGTCACCGGTTGCCTGTAAGCGACGATCGCCAGCGTCTCGAGCACCGCGCGCGAATATTTCGGCGGCTTCTCGGGATGCAGACGATCCAGATACGAACGCATTGCCGGCTTGCTCTGGAAACGCCAGCCGGACGCAAGGCCCACCAGTTCAACACCGCGCCCCGACCACTCCTGTTTCAGGTCTTCGAGCAACGTTCGAACCGTATCTGCCGACACGCCGTCGGCAAAGAGCTTGCGCAAGTCGGCGAGCTTCAGCGGCTCCTGCGCACAGATCAAGGCAGTCTCGAGGACGATCTTCGCCTCTTGGGTATTCATGCAGCCAGATCAGACCTTATGGTTAGGCTCAAAGAACCGGATCAACCAGACGAAACAGACGATATGGAACTGAAGACGCGCTCGCCCGATTCTGATCGGTCATATTGATGGGAGCACGCACCGGGGGGCGGCGAATCAGGTCATCCAAACAGACCCGAGCCAGACCCAGCCGGACGGAGCAGCGATGTCCCGAGAGGGAATCGCGTGACTGAGCGCCATCTTACGCAAAAACAGACAGTGCGTAAAGACGAAAACCCGACGAAAACCCAGCGCACGCCTGCGACGACAGCCCGGGGGAGAAACCCACACATGGCTTCGCGATGGCCCGGCAGAGCCCCCGCAGCAGCCATACAGCCGCGCCGAAGGCACGCGCACCGGGCCCGAGAGCCGCTGTCCGCCTACCCGCCGTGCTGGCTCAGAAAGCGCTGCAGCCGCTCGACGCCGGCGTCCAGCCGATGCGGATCGCATGCGTAGCACCAGCGAACAAAGCCCTCGCCCTCCGGGCCGAACGCGCTACCCGGTGCGAGACCGAGGCCGACTTCACGCACCAGCGCCTTGCACAGCTCAAGACTGCGCGCCGCGCCAGGCAGCGAAAAGAACACGTACATCGCCCCCGGCGGCGCCTTCACGTCGACGCCCGGCAGCGCACCGAGCGCCTGCACAAGATGATCGCGCGCACCGCGCAGTTCGCCGGCCAGTTCCTGCGCGAAGCCCTCGCCCTGCTGCACGGCGGCGATACCCGCTTGCTGCACGAACGCCGGCGCGCACGACGTGTTGTACTCGACGAGCTTCGCCAGATCGTCCATCAATGCGGCAGGCGCGACGATCCAGCCGAGTCGCCAGCCGGTCATCAGCCAGGCCTTCGAGAACGAGTTGACACAGATCACGTGTTCGTCACGCGCCGCGAGATCGAGGAAGGACGGCGCAGTGCGCGCCGCCGGATCGGCGTAATAGAGCCGCTCGTAGACCTCGTCGGCGACGATCCAGATGCCGTGCCGCCGGCAATGCTCGAGAACCGTGCGTTGCTGGTCGCGACTCATCACCCAGCCGGTCGGGTTGTTCGGGGAATTCAGCATCAGGAGCTTCGTCTGGGGCGTTAGCGCCGCCAGCAGCCGGTCGAGATCGAGTGTCCAGCCCTGCGCACCATAACCGAGCGCCACAGTCTCGACGTGGGCACCGAGGATCTTCGGAATTTCCACAAGATTCGGCCACAGCGGCGTCACCGCGACGACCCGGTCGCCCGCGCCGACCACGAGCTGTGCGGCCAGCATCAGCGCGTTGACGCCGGCGCTCGTCACCGCGATGTTGTCGACCGTGGTCGGGCCGTGCAGCGAGCTCACGTATCCGGCGAGCGCCTCGCGCAGCGGCGCGATGCCGAGGTTATGCGTGTAGAACGTCGCGCCCGTGGCGAGCGCATTGCTGGCCGCATCGCGGATGAATTGCGGCGTCACTCGGTCCGACTCGCCGAACCAGAACGGCAGCACGTCGGCGATACCGAAACCGGCGTTCGCGACTTCGCGAATCTGGGAGGGGCGCAACGCGCGCACCGCGTCACGTGCATTCGATAAAAGGGGCTTCGGCAGGTCTGATTCGCTCATCGATACATCCGGTGTCGTGGGGGAAATGCGCATGTCCGAGTTTAACGTGGCATGCGTTGCTACGAGAACGCTCGCGGCTGTACATCAACGGGTACAGCGCGCCCGCTCAGCGCAGGTCCTCGGCGCGCGCGGGCGACTGGCGGATCAGCCCCCACACCGCCTCGGCCGCTGGCGACAGCGACCGGTCGCGCCGCCGCACCAGCTCGACGGTACGCTCGGCGCGCGGCACGAGCGGGCGGGCGACCAGCGATACCTCCGCAGGCAGCGGCAGCGCGAGCCACGGCAGCACGCTGATTCCCACACCCGCTTCGACCAGCCCGAACACCGTCGCCGAATGGCCGAGCTCTTGCACGACGGTCGCGCTTACGCCATGCTCATCCATCGCAGCATCGATGATCGGCCGGCTGCCGGACGCGTAATCCAGCATCACGAGCCGCTCTCCTTCCAGATCCGTCCACGCCACCTGCGGTTGTGCCGCAAGCCGGTGATCCGCGCGGCAAACGACGCAAAAGGAGTCGGTCATCAGCGGCTCGCTCAGCAGGTCGTCGGTCGTGAACGGGCCGATCACCACGCCGAAATCGACCTCGCCGGACTTCACCTTGCGAATCACGTCGCTTTGCACGTCGTCGCGCAGGCCGAGCGTGATGAACGGAAACTGCTGGCCGCAACCGGCCACGATCTGCGGCATAAGACGGCAGGCGATCGTCGGGCTCGCCGCCACGACCACCCGCCCGCGACGCTGCTCGCCGATCTCGCGAATCTCGCGCAACGTGTCGTCGAGGTCGGTCAAAAGGCGCGACACACTCGCGACGAGATTCGCGCCGACGTCCGTCAGTTGGACCTCACGGGTCGTCCGGTCGATCAGCTTCAGGCCGATTTCCGTCTCCAGCTCCCGCACGCAGCGACTCACCGCTGATTGCGTCAAACCGATTTCGTCACCGGCGCGGCTGAAGCTCTGTAGCCGCGACACTTCGATAAACACACGCAACTGGCGCAGCGTCACATTCATTTAGCGCTCTCATCAATCTAGTCATTTGATGCACATTGTATTGTTTCTTTCGCGACACAGTATTGGTTTCCGCATGGCCTCATAGGTGCGGCAATAAGGCGCAAACGCACGCCAGGCGGGACTAATTGCACAAGATTGGTGATTGTCCTGATTTGCGGGATGGGTTTTTTGGATTCTTATACGCCCCTGGCTAGCGCCTGCGCTGGCCTGACGCTAGAGGGCTTTGAGGGGGTTGGCAGCAGAGTGGCACACTTCCTGCATTGAGGTGTGCCACAGGGTCGGCACCATCTTCGGTTCGATTGCATACCAACCGCCGTGGCAAGCCCGACCCCGCCTGGCACTCGTTTGACGGGTGCATCAAGAGTGCGCGGCGCGGGGCAGCGCACCGGAGTTAGCTTCGCTGAGGTGAAACATGATGCTGTTCGACGATTTACGAGACAACGAGTGGGCGCTGGTCGAAGCGCTGTTCTGTGCGGAACCCGCACGGAGCGAACGGCGCGGACGTCCTCGCGTGGAAGCTCGGGCGGTAGTCAACGCGGTGCTGTGGGTGCTGTCGACGGGTGAAGGCTGGTCCAAGCTTCCCGGTCGCTACCCGTCGCCGCCGACTTGCCGTCGCCGCTTCGACGAGTGGCAGGCCGACGGCACGCTCACCGAAATAGTCAAACGACTCGGCACGAGCGGCCGCGAAGTTTCGCTGCGTGGGCGCATCGGCGCCACGGCAGCGAAGCCGCCGGCACCGCCGAGCCGCGATCGCCTGCGCGGTGCATTCTGGACCAATCCGGAATCCTGGCGCGCGCCGGTCAAGATGGCCTGACGCAGATTGCTCCGCTATCGGGCGCCTTCGGGCGCCCGATGCGTATCTGCGCTGCGTTGGCCCGGGTTGACCACGTAGCAGCCGCATCGCGTGTTGTGTTACGCGATATTCTGCAGACGGCCACACGTCCGTCATTCATCGCACTGGTACGCGATGTGTTTCCGTCGGCGCGACCGCGATCCACACGCGGACGCTTCTTCAGCCGCTGACGAAACATCCTTTTACTATTATTTACACCGCGCTTTCGCTCCCGGGCATACCGTAGACGTATGTCAATACACCCAGGTCGTCTGGCTTGACGGGAGCCGATATGAAACCAATGTCCCTGCTTCTGTGCGGCATTGTGGTTTCATCCATTGTCGCCATCGCCGCAGCACAGGAACGACCTTCGGGCTGGGGCGCAAAGGACGGACGCGCGCTGGCCGCTCAACGGTCAGGCGGACAGCAGCAGAAGGGATTTACACCGCCGGTACCGCGCGGGGATCTGCGCGGCGATATCGCGAGCAATGCTCACACGCGGCCGGACCCGCCTGCGCATAATGTGCGCAACAATACGCTGCCGCGGCAGTAGGGACGAGAGATTACTGGAGCAAAGCCGGGAACCACCTGCGCGCACGCCAGTCTCATTAACGCCATAAGCACAGCGTGGCAGTAGTAATCCGGTAAGCCCGTATCTTCGCGATACGGGCTTTTTTTTGGCTGGCCCTAGAGGCGCGCTTCCAGATCGGCGGCACGTACTTCGCTCGCAACGACGTAGTCGTTCATGCGCAGGGTGTCCCAGGTCATGGATCGCTCGTCGCGTGCGAGCCGTGCGAACTCGGCCCGCCCTCGCTCGGTCAGCACGGCTATGTCGACCGGCGCATGAAAACCGGGGGCTGGTGCCACCGTACGCTGCCGGACCGTTTCCATCAGGCCGAGCGAACGCAGATATTCGAAAACGCCGGGACGTCTGGCCCACGGGACCTGACGGTATTGCGCCCGACGCAACGCTTCAAGTACCGTTTCGTTGGAATGCGTGGTCATCTCACTTCTTTCTTAAAGTGCAGCCATGACTCAGTTTTGCGCGATACCGCAACGCGCCGCCGTTAAGGCGCCAGCGCGGAGCCATTGCGAACAGTCGTCTTGCGACGTTCGACGGCGCCGTCTCGCGCCAGGTGCTGCCGACTCTTCAGGATCCCCGTATGAACGACATGTTAGCGTCCTCTCCACGTGCCGACGATGCAACCGTTCCGGTGCGATGGCAAGAGCGTGGATTTGCCCTGAAAACCATACGTTACCCCATTTAAATTGATTCTATTCACTTTATTGGCGCTTTTTTTTGCTGCAATCGTGCTAAGGCGACGACAGCGGATCATGCTCGCCGTGGCGGGAATCTTGCTGTTCTGGCTGCTCGCCGCAGGCTGGTTGACCGCCCCGTTGCTCGCCTGGGCACAAGCCGATATTCCCGCCACTGGCACTGCAAATTTCTCGCCAGATACGGCGATCATCATGCTCGGCAGCGGCACCGAATACGATAACCAGGGCACGCTGGTACCGAAGCACGATGCGCTTCTGCGCATCGTAACGAGCGCCGCGCTCTACCGACAGTGCAAACAGGTCGCGACGCGCCGCTGCACAGTGATCGTCAGCGGCGGCAATCCGCAACGGCACACGGCATCGGAAGCCGACACGTACCTGCCGTGGCTGCTGCGCGATCAGGTACCGCGCGCCGACATCGTGCTCGAAAACCGCAGCCGCACGACCTATGAGAACGCACGCTTCGTCACGGACATTGTGAAACGCGCGGATTACAGCGCGCTGATTCTCGTCACGTCCGCCTACCAGATACCACGCGCCCTGCTCGACTTTCGACGCTTCGGCCTGACACCGCAGCCCGCGATATCGAACGCCCGTCACGCGAACCTCGGCGTGCTGCCACGCTACGACAATCTGGTGAACGCGGAGATCGCGCTGCATGAACTGATCGGGATTGCACAGTTTCATGTCTATCGCGAAATCGGCTGGTTTTGAGATGGCGTTAATTTGCTTAGTCCTGCGATACATTTTGTACCGACCAGCGATTCATTTTGCATCATTCGGCGGCTCCGGTACCCGGTATCGCCGGTCGTTACAGGCGCAAGATGAATGTAACTAGATGTAACGGTCTGTGAATTCTGTTACGAATCGTCTGTTGGAGCGGATATTGCTGGCTAGAATGACGTGTCTTTCCGGTTGGACAGGCATCCTTGGGTCCATTAACCACTCCTGCGGAGGTAACGATGAAGAAAGTGTCCCTGGCTATCCTGGTCTCCCTTGCTGCGATGTCGGGCGCTGCATATGCGCAGACGGACAGTGAAGGCGTCACGGTGAGCACCGATCCGGCCAAGGCTGCCGACGTCGAGCAACGTGCGCAAGACTTGCAGGCGCATCAGCAGCAATCGATGGAAGGTATGTCGATGGAAAAGGAAAAGCATCACAAGCCGATGACGCACCATCACAAGAAGGCCGTGAAAGAGAAAGCTGCGCCGGCCGATGCCGCAAGCCAGTAATCGATTCGTGTAGCGCGCATCTTCGGATCGCGCCGCCAGCGCGAAAAAAGCCGAAACCGGTCACACTGGTTTCGGCTTTTTTCTTGCCGGGATTTCTGGCGGGACGCGTCGCGCCGGTATGCTAAAGTCGCGCACCCATCCACCCCAACCCGTGCGCACCCAGGTGCGGAGGACAGAATGAGCAACATCCAGCTGGACATCGAATGGACCGAAGCCGCATCGCGGAAGATCGAAAAACTCATGCCGCGTGGCGGCCAGGAAGCGTTCCTCGCGCTGCCGCCGGTCGAATGCCTGCCGATGGAAGGCGACGTATTGTTCCTCGGCCCGGACGGCAAGCAGCAGCCGTTTATCGTTGCCGAGCGGCAATACCATCACGACGGCGACGCGGACTGGACCATCATCCTGATTCTCGATGTCCCACAGGCGACGCACTGACTCTTGCGTGTGGCGCCGGTGTCCGCGAGCGCGTCCTGATTCGTTGAATACCGGCGTGCGAATGCGACGGCGTCAGCCTATTTGATCTTCGTCAGCACGCGAATCTCCGCGTGCTCGATCCAGTCGGCGGATGCCTGCTTGTAGGCCGCGATATGCGCCGACTTCGCGTGCGCGGCGAGCGCCTCTTCGCTTTCCCATCGTTCGAAGAAAACGAACCGGCGCGGCTCCTTCACATCGCGATGCAGATCGTACTGAAGCGCGCCGCGCTCTTTGCGCGTCGGTTCGACGATCCCTTCCACCGCTTCGCGCAGTTTCTCTTCGTCGCCAGGTTTCGCGATAGAGATCGCCACCACTGCAATTTCCGACATGTGTTCCTCCTCGATGAAAAGCAGCAGAATACCGCTCGCCGCACAGACGCGCTCGCACGCGCACACGCCCCGATCGCCGTACCTGACAATCAGCTACGTCTGTGATTACCCGTACATTCACGCAGCATACGAACTGCTAGACTAATTTACGACCCACCTGCCGGAGTCTCAGCTTGGCTGGCAATATTTCCCTCGCCTTCGGGCCTCCTGCTCCGGCAACCGTCCTGGTTCAGCGGCGCTTCCGCGGGTATCGACCGCGTGTGTCCGTGGTCCGCGGCCTGTGAGTTCCGTTGCCATGCCAACCGTCGACGACCGCACGCTTCCCGACCTGCTGCCCCACCTGGTGCGCAGCGACGCCGGCTGGGGCGCCACATGGTGCGCCGTCGCGCTGCAAAGCGTGTTTCAGCCGGTGTTGTCAGTCACGCACCGGCGCATCGTCGGCTATGAGGCGCTGCTGCGCGCGCACGACCACCACGGCACACCGGTCCCACCCGAAGCGCTGTTCGCCGCGACCCGCTCGCCGGACGATGCGCGCAAGCTCGATCGTCTGGCGCGTTGCATGCATGTGGCGAATTTCGTCGAGCAGGGCATCGACGATGCGTGGCTCTTTCTCAACACGCGGCCGCAGGTGTTCGAAACCAGCTGGCCGCAGCGCGTCTTCATCGACGAACTGTCTGCGCATTTCGGGCTGCCGCAGGAACGCATCGTCATCGAGGTGCTGGAGCAACCGGCCGATGACGAAGCCGCAGTCGCCAGCATGCTGGCCGCAGAGGAACCGCGCGACTTCCTGATCGCCATCGACGACTTCGGCACCGGCTTCTCGAACTTCGATCGCGTCTGGCGCTTTCGTCCCGACATCGTCAAGCTCGACCGCTCGCTGATCGCACGCGCGGGCAAACGCGACGGCGACAACTCGATGATCAGCCATCTGATCTCGATGCTTCATCAACTGGGGACGATGGTGCTCGCCGAAGGCGTCGAGACCGACGAAGAACTGATGATCCTCATGCAGGCCGACGTCGATTTCGTGCAGGGCTTCTGGCTCGGCCAGCCGGAGGCCTCGGTACGCGCGGCGAGCGCGCAGGCGCCTGGGCTGATCGAATCGATGTGGAGCAAGTTCTCCGAATACGAGCACACGCATGCGCGCCATCAGCGCGTGAGCTTCGAGGGGCTCGCTGAAACGGTGCTGGCCGGTGCGGAGATGTATGCGGCAAGCGGCGATCTAGCGATGGCCGCGCAAAAAGTCTTCACTTTCCCGGAAGCGCGCCGTGTGTTCGTAACGAATGCGCTCGGCCACCAGATGCTGCCGTCGATTACCCCGCACGACGCCGCACACCCCCCGGCGCGCCTTGCTCCACTATTTCCCGATACATACAGCAACTGGTCGCGGCGTACCTATTTCAAGCACGCGCTGGCCGCGCCGGGGCGTGTAGCCATGATGGGCCCGCATCGCTCGCTCACCGACGGCCAGGATTGCTACACCGCGGCGGTCGCGGTCGAACGGGACGGCGAGCTCAATGTGTTTTGCGTCGACTTCACGCCGGCGACCGCGCTCGTCGGTACTTCGGTGCTCTGACGCCGCGCCGTTGTCGGCCGGTGCTTCGCGCAGAAGAAAACCTGGTCCAGCAAAACGCCTCAGTCGTCAATCCGCGAGCGCCCCGCCTTCACCTCGCCGCGCTTCGTCTTCGTGTCGAGCCGCCGCAGATTCGACGCGCGCGTCGGACGGGTCGCGATGCGCCCTTTGCGCGTCACGCTCACGCTTTCGATCAGTTGATCGAGCCGCGCCAGCGCGGCCGCGCGATTCATCTCCTGCGTGCGATGCTCCTGCGCCTTGATAACGACCACGCCGTCGCGTGTGAGCCGGTGATCGGACAACGCGAGCAGGCGCATCTTCAGCACGTCGGGCAACGACGACGCGCGCACATCGAAACGCAGATGAATCGCGCTCGATACCTTGTTGACGTTCTGCCCGCCCGCGCCTTGTGCACGCACGGCGGTCAGTTCGATTTCGTGTGGCGGGATCGGATAGCGGGAAGTCATGGCACGATGATAAACGGCGAGACGCAAGTGTACGACGGCATTATTGCCGTGTCTGCGCACCGGTTGCGTCCGGCGCAGGACGTCATGGTTACCGGTTCGCTTGCGTAGAACCGGCTTCATCGACGGTAGCGGCAATGCGTGCAGCCAACCCCGAATCGCGCCGGGTCGGCGTCGCGATGGCCTGCGCCAGCACCGCACGCGAACCGATCACCTCGACGCGTTCGCGCGCCCGCGTGATCGCCGTGTAGACCAGCTCACGCGACAACACCCTGCTGAACGCCGACGGCAACACTAGCACCGCATGCTCGAACTCGGAGCCCTGCGACTTGTGCACGGTCAGCGCGAAGGCCGTATCGTGCGGCGGCAACGCGGCCGGCGAAACCGCTCGCACGCTGCCGTCGCCGGAACGGAAATACACGCGCAATGCGCCACCCGGCCCCGGCAAGGTCACGCCGATGTCGCCGTTGAACAGACCCAGCGCGTAGTCGTTACGCGCGACCATCACCGGCCGGCCAGCGAACCATTGCGCGCCGACGGCGAGCGGCACATGCGCCGAACGGCGCACCTGGGCCGCCATCGCCGCGTTCAACTGTTCGACGCCGCGCGGACCGCTGCGCGTCGCACACAGAATGCGAAAGCGGTTTAGCGCGTCGAAGAGCGGCAGCGGGTCGGGGGTCGCTTCGGCAAGCGCGTTGCGCAGTGCCGCCGAATACGGCGCGAAACCTGTTGCGAGCCGCGTGACGGTGCGTTCGCTCAGGCCCGGCTCCGCGTCCTCGTGAAGTACCGCGGCGCGGTCTGACTGTGGCGATGTGTCCGCGGTCAGGACGTCGAATGCTGCCTGGGTCGCGCCGCGGCGAATCGCCAGCGACAACCGCCCGATCGCCGACTCCAACCCAAAGCGGTAATTGCGCTCGAGCCATACGACGCAATCGGCGAGCGGGTCGTGTGCTGCATCGACGGGTTTCTGGGTGTACAGGCTCTCGCTACCGGTTGTGGAGTAAGTGAGATCGTCGGTTGGCAGGGGCACGGTATCGAGGTCTTCGTGTTCCGCAGGCCACCATGGCTCCGCTTCGTCGCCGAGCCACATCGGTATATCGGCATCCGGCGGCGGCAGTGCATCCCAGCCATCTTCGCTGGAAGCCTCTGTCTGATGCCGATCGTCGGCGCGCGGCAGTGCGGCCGTCAGCGTCGCCACATCGATGGCGAGTGCCGCCGCAATCGCATCGAGCCCAAGCGCGCTGAAACTCGGTCGCGCACTCAGTTCGGCGAACACCGCACCGGCCTCGACCGCGGCAAGCTGGTCCTTGTCGCCGAGCATCACGAGCCGCGTGTGCGGTGCGATCGCATCGAGCAGATGCGCCGCCATCGCAACGTCGATCATCGATGCTTCGTCGACCACCACCACGTCGTACGGCAACGGGTTGTCCCGATGATGCCGAAAGCGTCCACCCGGCCCCGCGCCAAGCAGACGGTGCAGCGTGTACGAAGTCTGCGGCAAGCGCGCGGCCAGTTCGGGCGGCAAGCTGCCCGCGCGTGCCAGCAGCGCTTCCTGCATGCGCTGCGCGGCCTTGCCCGTCGGTGCCGCGAGCGCGATGCGCAGATCGGCATGCATATCGAGCAGACATGCGAGCACACCCACGACCGTCGTCGTCTTGCCGGTACCCGGCCCGCCGCTGACGATCGTCAGCCCGCTCGATAGCGCCGTCGCCACCGCAACGCGCTGCCAGTCGACGCCCTCTTCAAGCACTGGCCCGAAGTAGCGCGACAAGCGCGCATGCAGTGCGTGCGCGTCGGGCGATGCGCTCGGAAGCGCGGGATCGATGCCGGCAATCCCAGCGCTGCGCGCCGCTCGCGCATGCGCGACCAGCAAACGGGCAAGACTGCGCTCGTAGTCGTAATACCGTGCGAGATACAGCCGCCCCTCCGCATCGACGACAAGCGGCCGCAACGCCGACGCGTCCTGCGACCCATCGCTGACCACACCGCTATCGAACAACGCCGCATGAATCAGATCGAGCGGCGCGGCATAACGATGGGCGAGCGTCGACAGCGGCACGCAGACATGACCTTCGGCCGTCGCGCGGCTCGCGGCAAACGCGGCGCGCGCAGCCCAGCGCATGCTTGCCGGCGTCGCGCCGAGGCGGCGCGTCAGCGTCGCAATGCGTCGCGCGAAACCGTCGGCCAGCGCCGTGCTGAAGTCGACGGGTGTGGGCAACGTGAAGTCGGCCATGGGGAACGACGTATCGCTCGCGCTCATGCCGCTCTCCCGTCCATCAACGCATCGAGCGCCATCACGAGGCGTTCGTCCGGTTGCCGTGCGTGGACACCGGTTGGCGCACTGCCGTCGCACCATCCAGGCCGCACACCGCGCACGAACAGATACAGATAGCCGCCGATATGTTCGTCATACGCATAGTCGCGCAACCGCGCCTTCAGATAGCGATGCAGCGCCACCGTATAGAGCAGCGCCTGCAGGTGATACGCGTGGCCCGCCATTGCGGCCTCGAGCGGCACTGCGGTGTAGTCGGCGGGTGTGTCGCCGAGATGATTCGATTTCCAGTCGACGATCCAGAACTTTCCGTCATGTTCGACGATCATGTCGATGAAGCCTTTCACGAAACCGCGCAGCGCTCCGGGTTCCAGTGCCACGTCGGGATAGCCGTGCGTCGTCAGCAGATTGCGCAGCGCCGAAAAATCGAGCGAGCTGGCTGTAAACAGAAACTCGAGTTCGTTCATGCGTCGCGCCGGGTTCAACTTCGCGAGCGTCATGCCCGGCACGAGTTCGGTCGCAACGACGTCGTCGAGCAGCCGCAGCATCATCGTCGGCAGACGCTTCGCGAGTTCGGGTGCGGCCGGCGCCGGGCGTTCGCGCAACGCGCGCACGATCGCCTCGGGCCACCTGCTGCGATCGCTGAAGTCGGCCAGTTCGAACATCCGGTGCAGACACTCGCCGGCCGCCGCGCCGCGCGGAAACGCGAGGATATCGTCGGCGGCGAGCGGTGCTGCCTGCGACAGGAGCGCCGCTGGCCACGCGGGCTGCGCCACCAGATCGGCAATCTCGTCGTGGTCGGGCCGCGCATCGCCGGCCGGTGTGAAGGCTTCGTCCGCCCGCGCGCCGGCTACGACCAGCGCGCTGAAACTCGCGAGACGCCACGCGTCGCGCAGCACACGCCGACTGGTGCGCGCCTGCATACGCCGGCCATCGTCCTGCCGGCTCTCGAGCGGCACGCGCCGCTGCCCGAGTGGCAGTGCGGCGAGCGCAATCGGTCCGCCCGCGAGTGCCTGCCAGCGCGCCATCAGGTCGGCTTCGTCGGGTGGCGCGGCGAGCCAGTCGTCGAACGCATGGCCGGCCCCCGCGACGAGCCAGTTCAACACGCTGCGGCGCGACTCTTTCGTCGAACGCGACGACACATAGGTCCCCGCGACCAGATAGCAGCGATACACCGCACGCGTCAGTGCGACGTACACGAGACGCGCACGCTCCGCCGCCTGTTCGCGCACGGCATAGCGCGCGGCCCGTTCCGCTTCTTCATCGTCGCAGCCGTAGTGCAGTACCGCTGCGCCGTCCTCGTCGTGATACTCGCGCGCATCGGGCAAACCCGACGACGGCGGATCGCGCAATGCGCCATCGTTCAGGAACGGACAGAACACCACCGCGTATTCGAGTCCCTTCGATTTATGCACGGTCACGATCTGCACGAGATTGCGGTCCGATTCGAGACGCAACTGCGCTTCTTCGCCGCCGCCTTGCTCGCGTTGCGCGCCGAGCCAACGCAAGGTCGGCGCAATACCGGGCTGCGACGCGGCACGCGCCTGCACGAGTTCGGCGAGATGATTCACATCGGTGAGACGCCGTTCGCCGTCGGGCCCCGCGACCAGACGCTGCGCGATGCCAAGTTCGCGCATCAACGTGCGCCACATCACGGCGAAACCGCGCTCATGCCACAACGTGCGATAGCGTGAAAACCGTTCGACCCAGCCCATCGCATCGGCGGCGTGCTCCTGGGTGTTGCCGGACAACGATGGCGCATCGGTCACCTGCTCCAGTTGCCAGAGTGCGGCTGCGTCGAGGCCGAGCCAGTCGGTGGCGAGCGCGGCGCGCAGACGGCGCAGATCGCCGGGTGTATCGACGGCGGCGAGTACGCGTTCGATCTGCTCCGCGTCGAGCGTTGCGAACACCGATGCCTGCGCAAGCTCCACACTGCCGACGCCCCATGTCGCGAGCACCCGCTTGATCTGACTGCCCTGCCGATGCGTCTGCACGAGCACCGCGATATTGCCCGGCGCGAGCGGCTCGTCGCCGATCGTCACCGCCTGTTCGCGAGCGCCGCGCAACAGCCGCACGATCTCCGCGGCGCATGCTTCGCTCGCGGCGCGTTGCGCCTCGCGCTTCGTTAGCGCGGCGTCGCCTTGCGGCAGGGTCCAGATGCGGAAGTCCGGGCTTTCATCGGTGCTTTCGACCGCGTCGCCGTGAGCGGCTTGCGCGTCTCCGTCGACGAACGGATCGCGTTGCCGCTCGCCCGCTCGCACCTGCTGATACGTCAGCCCGTCGAGCACGAACGCCTGCGGGTTCGCAGCGAAGATGCGATTGCACGCCTCGACGATCGGCGCCGTCGAGCGCTGGTTGACCGCCAGCGTGTAGCACGCGGAAGCTTCGGCGCGCGCGGCCAGATACGTATGCAGGTCAGCCGCCCGAAAACTGTAGATCGCCTGCTTCGGATCGCCGACGAGAAACAACGGACCGGCCGGCGCAAAGATCCGGTTGAAGATCGCGAACTGCAACGGATCGGTGTCCTGGAACTCGTCGATCAGCGCGGCCGGATAGCGCGCGCGCAACGCATCGGCGAGCCACGGATGCGCCGCCAGCGCGCGATATAGATTCGACAGCAGGTCGTCGAACGAGACGACGCGGCGCGTGCGCTTGCGCGCGGCGAGTTCGGTCGGTGCAAACTCGAGCCATGTCTGCACGAGGTCTAGCCAGCGCGCGCGCTGGGCGATCTCGGCTGCGACGACGGCGGCTGCGAGATCGTCGGCGAGCGTGAAGAAGGCGTGTTCGGGCGGCTCGAATTTGACCTTCGTCGCTTTCTTTAGCGCCGAGGCTGTCAGCTTCAACGCTGCGCCGGGTGGTGGCGCGTGATGGTCGTCTTGCGCGAAGTAATCGGTCCACGCGGCGACGGCTGCGTCGATTGCATCCGGTTTGTGCGACGTCTGCTTGAGCCGGTCCTGCGTTTGCGCAAGCAGCGCGACGATCGCATCGCGTTCAGCGGTCCACATTTCATGTGCGGCAGAAAAGCAGGCTTGCGGGTCGATCGGTGCGATATGCGCAGTGCCCTCGCCGTCGCCGCCAAGCTCGCCTTGCGCGCGCAGGTCGCCCCAGCGCAATTGCGCCAGCGGCTTCTTTAGACGCCGCGCAAGCTGTTCGTCGAGGGACGCAGGCCCTGCCCGCTTACCAACGAGCCATGCTGCAAACGCAGGATGATCGGCGGCAACGGGTTCCACCTGCTCGCGCCAGAAATCCGCGGCGAGTTCGAAGCGCAGCGCGGCGTCGTCGGCTTCCATCTCGAACGCGAATGGCATTGCCGCCGCGAACGGTGCCTCCTGCAGCGCGCGCTGACAGAACGCGTGGATCGTATGAATCGCTGCCTGATCGAACGTGCGCAACGCGCGCCGAACGATACCGGTCGCCACAACACGATCGATACCGCCATCGGCCGCAAGCGTCGTATCGAACAACCCGGCGATGAACGGATCGCCACCGTCGTCACCGGTTTCGAGTGCCCGATGCAGTTCGGCGAGACGCCCGCGTATGCGCTCGTGCAACTCGGCGGTGGCCGCTTTCGTGAACGTGACGACGAGAATCTGATCGGCGTTGAGGTTCTTCTCGAGCAACAACCGCACGTACAGCGCGCAGATATTCCACGTCTTGCCCGTTCCCGCCGATGCCTCGATCTGGTTCACGCCATCGAGCGCACAACCGAAGACATCGAGTTCCTGTGCCCACATCGCGCCGCTCATGACCGGCTCCGCAGATGCTCGCGCAGCGGTGCAAACACGATCGTCGCGAGCGTACCGAACGGCTCGTCGAGCGTCAGCGGCGTGCCGCGCCACGCGATGCGCAGCGCCGGATCGTCCGACTCGCCGCGCACGCGATCGCTGATCCACGCGTTCTGCGCCGCGGAGTCGCTCTCGTTGACCTTGGCCCACGCGCTCTTCGGAAAGAAGCGCAGCGGCAGCGACCGTCCCGCGCGGAACAGCGCGGCGAGCGGCGCCAGCAGTTCGAGCGGCGCGGCGACCGGGGCGAATTCGAAGGTGTCGCCGCTGCCGTGCCAGACCGTGCGGCGCGGACCATCGGGTTGCGCCGCGCAATAGACGAGATGCGCGAGCCAGGCCGACAGGTAGTCGCGTGCGGTCGGCTTTGCGTAGCGGAACATCACCTGGCCGGTTTCGGTGACCAGGTTCAGCGTGCCATGCAATTGCAACGGCGCTTCGGCGGTCTGACGCAGTTCGTCGTCATAGGGGCCGAACAGTTCGATGCCCTCTGTGTCGGGCCAACGCGGCGCGAGATCGAGTGCAAACTGCAGTCGATCGACACCGCCCGCTACGGCTTGCCTCACGTTGTCGGCGAGCTGACGCAGTGCGCCCAGTTCGCGCGCCTGCCAGACCTCGCCAGTCGCACCGCCCGGTAGTTCGGGGCTCGCCTGCGCAATGCGCCGGATGCGTCCGAGCGCGGCGTCGCCGGTTCCGGCATCGAGCAGCGCCGGCAGCAGCCGGTCGGCCAGCGCGTCGCGGCCCGCGTAATCGAGTTCGAACGGTTCGATGTCGAGCAGTTCGCCCTGGGTATCCGTCAGCACGATGCCAAGCCGGTCGCGCAGCAACGCGCGCGCGGGATGACGCCAGAAGCGCTGAAACGTATCGAACGGGACCGGGTCCGCGGGTTCGGCAGGCAACGGTGCCGAGAAGAACGGCTGGTTTGCTGCGCGCGGTGGACCGCTCAGCAGCGCGGCCAGTTCCGCGCGCTCGGGGTCGTAGGTGAAGAGCGGCGTATCCCCGTCGTGGACCGCGAAGTAATCGGCGGCGAACGGTTGCAGCGGATGCTCGACGATAAACGTTCGGCGTGCCGCGTCGAGTTGCGCCGGCAGCGCATCCTCTCCCGCCGATACGCGCGCAAGATGATCGAGCAGTTCATCGACAAGCGCGGCCGGCGGCAGCGGCGCGTTATCGCGGATGCTGCGGCCGGTGTAGGCGATCAGCAGACGATCACGCGTGGCCAGCAGCAGATCGAGGAACAGATTGCGCTCGTCGTCGCGGCGCTGCCGGTCGCCTGGTTTGCCGAACGCCGCCATCAGATCGAACTCGTCCGCGCGCGCGAGGCTCGGCAGCACGCCGTCGTCCATGCCGAGCAGACACACGATCCGGTACGGTAGCCCGCGCAGACTCGTCAGCGACGAGAACGTCACGCTGCCCCACGGCACGCCGCCGCGCGCGGGATCATCGAGTGCGGCGGCAAGCGCCGTGCGCACCACCGACGCCGGCAGCGGCACATCGAGCGCGCCGCTCTGCATCGCATCGCCAATTGCATCGATGGCGCCGCGCACGTCGGCGAGCGCGTCCGCAAACGCGACGCCGGTGTCGAAGCATTGTGCGAGCGTGTCGAGCAGCAATTGCGTCCATTCGGCTGGTGTCTGCTCGGTGGCGCAACGGCGCGCGAAGCTGTCGAGATGATCGACGAAGCGCGCCAGCCGGCCGAGCAGTTCCGCATCGGGACCGCCCGCGCCTTCGACAGGCAACCATGCATCGACGGGTTCGCCGTGGTCCGGCATTGCGTAGCCAAGGAACAGGCGGGTCAATGCGTCCGCGAACGTATGTCGCGCCACCGGTATCGCGGCGTTGACCGGCTCCGTAGGTTCAACCGGTGCGAGGCCGCGCCGCGCGCCTGCTGCCGCCAGCCATTCCTGCGCCGTTTCGAGCGCGGCCGCATCGATGCCGTAGCGCGCCGCCACCGCATCCACGCGCAACCATTCAATCAGTTCGGGCGCCCCCACATTGCGCTCGGGCAGCGCCAGCCAGTCGAGCAGCACGCGCGCGACCGGATTCGCCTGGGTCGGCGGCAAACCGGTGATGCGATACGGAATGCGCCGCAGCGACGATTCATGACTGCCTGCCGGCGCCGTGCCGAACACTGCATCGATCAGCGGACCGGCCGTGGCTAGGTCGGCACAGGCGACCAGCACATCGGACGGCTGCAGGTCGTCGAATTCGTCGAACCAGCCGAGCAACCGGTCGTGCAACACCTCGAGCTGGCGCGACAGGCTATGGCAGACATGCACTTCGATGCCGTGTGCTTCTGGCGCGGCTGAGTCCCCGGATTCCGGCTCCAGCGCGAGGATCGCGTTCTGCACCGCCGCGAGCCAGGTCGGCGCCGGGTTCCCGACATACAACGACGCTTCGCTCGATGCGGCGCTCTCGGTCAGCTCATGCAGCATGTGCAACTGCGCCTGGGTCTGCCGCCCCCACTCCGCGAGCAGCGGATGCCCGACCTCCTGATAGTCGAGTTGCCCGGCCGCGTCCAGCGCTTCGACACGCCGCTCGCTGACGATATCGAACCAGAACTCGCGGCACGGATTCAGCGCGTACAGCCGCACATCGACCCAGCGCGATAACGCGCGCAGCAGTTCGATATGCAACGGCGGCATGGTCGGCAACGCGAACACATGGACGGCGGCGGGCCAGCCCGCGCGCGAGATCGCGTCGAGATCGAGCGTGCCGACTTCATCGAGAAAACGGTAAGCGGGCGGCGTCGCCGCGGCCGGCGAGTGGCCAGCGTGTTTGCGGCCACCGGGTTCGCGCTTCTGCCCGTCTGCCATTTCGTCGGCGACTTCGGCAAGCAGCGCGCGCCACAGCGCGGCCTGCCAGCGCTCGTCCTCGCGGGCGGCGGCACTCGCACCGATCAGTCGCGGACCGGTCTCGCCCGCCTCCGGGCCCGCAAAGATCGAGCCGCCCTTCTGCCATTGCAGCAGCCATTCCGGACGGTAGGTCAGGTAGTGATCGAGCACCGTCGCGACGCGTTGCGACAGTTCGTAGCGCATCGACGGGTCGGCGGCTTCCAGATAGGCGCGCAGTCGAGGCGAGGCGTTCCATGGAGCATGGGACGGCGCTTCGGCGGTCCGCCCGAGTTGCCGGTAGCAGCGCCAGACGAGCCGGTCCGGCGCGAACGGCGAATGCGGCGGCACCGGGATCACACCATCGATCTGCGCCCACAACCATTGCGCCAGATAGCGGAAGTCGACGTTCGCGCACACGCCGCGCTGCGCCGCGATGTCGAGTTCGAGCCGGCGCCGCACCGCGGCGCTCGGCACGATGACGGGCCGCGGCGTCCACGGGTCGGACGCGGCGTCGGTCTCCGCCATATCGGCGAGCAAGGCGGCCACGAGTGTCTCGTACCGGTTCGAATAGAAGAGCTGGAGCATGGAGCCTGTGGAAAGGGACCGCGCGGCGCGGATGCTCGAGCCACAACGGTCCTGAAGCGACAGCATAGCAAAGGCACCGGCGCCGCAGAACCGCTGCACGCGAACGAGGTCAGACAGCCTGCAAAATCAGTTAGACTCGACGGCGTTTGGGTTCTGCGCTGCATGCGCCAGCGCCTTTCATTTACGCACGATTTTTCCCCGCACGAGACACGGCAGTCGATGCGCTATTCGATTGAAATCAAGAAGTTTCTTTACAGCCAGTACTTCTACGGTGGCTTGCGCATCGCGGTGGGCATTTCGTTGCCGGCCGTGCTCTGCCTGATCGTCTTCCACAATCGCGACCTCGGCTTCACGATCGCGACCGGCGCACTCGGCGCCTGTGTGGTCGACATGCCCGGCCCGCTCAAGTACAAGCACAACGAGATGCTTGCGTGCAGCGTGATCGGCTTCCTCTCCGCGCTCGCCACCGGCCTCGCAACGGTCAATGTGGTCGCGCTGTGGTGCACCGTCGTGCCGCTGACGTTCGTGCTGTCGCTGATCGTCGTGTACGGCAACCGCTGGCCGCAGATCAGCTTCGCCACGCTGTTCATGATGGTGATGACGCTCGAGGAAAGCTTCACCCCGATGCAGGCACTCGTCAACGCGGCGTGGATTCTGGTGGGCGGCCTCTGGTACACCTACTGGTCGACGCTCGTGACGAGCTGGCAGGCGCGCCGCATCGAACAGCAGGCGCTTGCCGAGAGCGTGTTCGCGTGTGCGGACTACCTGCTCGCCCGCGCGGATTTCTATGATCTCGACAACGATCTCGACGAGTGCTACCGCAATCTCGTCACCAAACAGATCGCAGCGGTGGAGCGCCAGGACGCGGCGCGCGACATCGTGGTGCGTGGCCTGCCGAAGCTCAAGAGCGGTCAGCTCGGCCCACGCCGCGCGATGCTCTTCAATCTCTTCATCAATACCGTCGACCTGCACGAACTGTTCGTCGGCGCGCATACCGACTACCCGCTTGTGCGCAATACGTTTGGCGGCTCGGACCTGATGGTGTTCTATCGCGATCTGATCCGCAAGGCAGCCGCCGATCTCGAGGACATCGGTCTCGCCGTGCTGCAGAACCAGCCGCCGCGCAACCGCATCAATGTGAAGGCCGAACTGCGCGCCATCGAGTTCGAAATCGAGCTGATGCGCAAGCACGACGTGCCGGCGAAGAACCCCGAGGCGTACCAGGCGGTATCGTCGACGTTCCGGCGCGTGTGGAGCGCGACGCGGTTGATCGACCGGATGCGCAAGAGTGTCTCCAACGAGGGCGCGACGACCGAAACCGAACTGCGCATCGACCAGGCGCTATCGCGCTTCGTGTCGAGCCGGCGCGTGCCGTTCCGGCAGATCTTCACGAACCTGACCATGGCGTCGCCGAGCTTTCGTCACGCGCTGCGCGTGACCATCGCGGTGGCGGTCGGGTTCTGGCTGGGCCGGCTGCTGCCGCTCACCAACGCGTACTGGATCGTGATGACGACTGTCATCATCCTGAAGCCCGGCTACTCGCTGACGCGACAGCGCAATAGCCAGCGGATCATCGGTACGCTGATCGGCTGCGCGGCCAGCATCGCGCTGATGATGTTCGTCAAGGAACCGCATCTGCTGCTGATCGTGATGTTCGCATCGATGGTGATGAGCTACAGCCTGCTGCTGTTCAACTACACGGCGAGCGTCGTGTTCACGTCGTCGTATGTGCTGCTGTTGTTTCACCTGCTCGCACCGGGCAGCATGCGCCTAATCGGCGAACGCGCAATCGATACGGTGATCGGCTGCGCGCTCGCGATCGCCGCGAGCCATCTGTTCCCGTACTGGGAATACCGGCTGATGGGCAAGCTCGTCAACGACATGATCGCGGCGACGCGGCAGTATCTGGAAGCGAGCTGGTGGTGGAGTGGCAAGCCTGCGGCGGCGGCAACGGTCCCCCGTCACCGAGAGCTGGTGCGCGTGCGCCGGCTGCGGCCATGGCCGATGCTGAGGTCGCGGCTGCGACAGCGGATGCAGCGGCCGGTGCCTCTGCCGCCGCTGCTACCGACACAGCGAGCGACGCCGTTATCACACCCGCCATCGCGCCCGCCGCGCGTGCAGCGACACCGACCACACCGGCCGCGGCCGCCGCAGCCAGCGCACTCGATCGCGACTATCGCTATCGCCTCGCCCGCAAGAACATGCACGTGACATTTGCCAATCTCGGCCAGGCGTTCCAGCGCATGATGCTCGAACCGAAGGCCGCGCAGAAGTTCGTACCGGAGCTGAACGACCTGCTGGTGCGCAGTCACGTACTCGCGTCGCAGATCACCGCGGCAGCTCCGTTGTTGCGCGCCTCGACCCAGCAACAGCAGGACAGCGTCTCACAGCAACCGCTGCAACGCGCACTGACGCTCGTGCGCGACAACCTGAGCGCCGCCGAAGCAGGCACTGCCGCTCCCGCCGATCAGAGCGACGCCGCGAAGCTGATGGCGCGCGACCTCGACGCGATGGTGATCGATGCGGAGAAATCGCCGGATCGTCCGGCAGATGCGGTCCATGAACTGAAGCTGCTCGCGCATCAATGCAAGCAGATGATCGCGGCGTCGTTTCAGATCCGTAAAGACGCGAGCCTGATCCGGTTGCCGGACGCCTAACCTGCGTGGCAGGCGGGCGACGTTTGCGGCCGCCCTTCGCTTACTGCGAGGCGGCCGCGGCCGAAGCGGCTGTCGTATTAGCCGGAGCGCTCGCCGCCGCGGGTTCGGGATTGTCGCGTTCGTACTCGCGCTTTTCAGTGATCGCGTTGTAGAGCAGCGTGGCGAGCACCAGCAGCACCACGACCACGATAAAGATTGCGATACGGAAAGTCGGGTTGGGCTTGCGCGGTTCGTTCATAAGACAGCTCGGTTCGCGGATTGGTCATGACAGAGCCGGCATTCTACGCCCGCCTGCCTTGCGGCCGCCTTGCAGTGCGCAGGGGTGCGCCACCACGTCGCAGGAGCGCTTCGGTTGTTGCGAAAACAACCATCTAGATCGCACGACAACAAATCGACAACACATCACAATGTGATGCATGACAAAACGCGTCCATGCATAGCACATAAAGCGACGCTCGCCACACACAGAATCGAAGATATGGCAGCATGGCCCTCGCCCCTTGGAGCTGAAAAACGGGGGGAAGCTCAACATCTCGCCGGTTCGACCGGCTCATGGAGAAGACATGAGAGTCCCGTCGCATATCCAACATCCTGTTGCTATTCGAAGCGATGCTGAGCCCGGTTCACCCGGTACTATGCGCACCGCATTTCATCTGTCGGCGTTACGGCGCACGGTCACTTTCGCGGCGCTTGCGTGGTGCGCGGGCTTCGCGGGTGTGTGTGCCGCCGACACGCAAGTCGGCGGCGCATTGCCCGCACCGCCCGATCAGTTGTATGGCGATCTGTTCGTCGCCGTGCAGACTGCGCAGATCTTCCCGGACCAGAAGACCTTCGTCGATGCGACCCCGAACACGACGCCCACCGCTATCGTGGCCGCGTACGAAGCCGCGAAGAACAAGCCGGGCTTTTCGCTGCTGGCATTCGTCAACCAGTACTTCACACCGCCGCCGGATCAGAGCGTCACGCCACGCCCAACCAGACACTGCGCGAGCATATCGACTGGCTGTGGCCCGCACTTACACGCACGACGACGAGCGCACCGGACTACAGCTCGCTGATCCCGATGCCGAAGCCGTATGTCGTACCGGGCGGGCGTTTTCGCGAGGGCTACTACTGGGACACCTATTTCACGATGCTCGGGCTTCAGGAGTCTGGCAATGAAGATCTGGTCGACGACATGCTCGACAACTTCGCGTACATGATCGACACGTATGGCCACATTCCGAACGGCAACCGCACTTACTACCTGAGCCGTTCGCAGCCGCCGTTCTTTTCGTTCATGGTCGAACTTGCCGCCCAGAAGGAAGGCAATAGCGTCTATCAGAAGTATTTGCCGGAATTACGCAAGGAATACGCCTACTGGATGCAAGGCGCAGCACACGACGAGCCCCGGCAACGCGTCGGGCAATGTCGTCGTGATGCCGAACCGCGCCCGCTGAACGCTACTGGGACGCGCTCGATACGCCGCGCGACGAGTCGTATCTGGAAGACGTGCAGACTGCGCAACAGGCTCAGCAGACGTTGGGCCGCGCGCCGTCCGACGTGTACCGCGATCTGCGCGCCACCGCGGAAAGCGGCTGGGATTTCAGCTCGCGCTGGTTCGGCGACAACGCGACGCTCGCCACCGTACGAACCACCTCAATCGTGCCGGTCGATCTGAACAGCCTGATGTACCACCTCGAAACGACAATCGCGCACGGCTGCAGCATCACGCACGATTTTCTCTGTGTGATCGAATTTACCGGCAACGCCATTCGTCGCGCCGACGCAATCAACCTCTACTTGTGGAACGCCAAGGGCTATTACAGCGACTACGACTGGCAGCTCGCGAAGTCGCGCGACAACCAGACACCGGCAATGCTGTATCCGCTGTTCGTGGGTGCAGCATGGCCGCAGCGTGCGCAGCAGACCGCACAGGTCGTGCAGTCGGTGCTGCTGCAGCCAGGCGGCCTCGCGACGTCGATCTATAACACGACCCAGCAATGGGATGCGCCGAACGGCTGGGCGCCGCTGCACTGGATTGCGCTGACCGGTCTGACGAGCTATGGGAACACCGCACTCGCCACGCAGATCGGCACGCGCTTTCTCACCGATGTGCAGGGCCTGTACGCCTCGCAGCAAAAACTCGTCGAGAAGTATGTGGTGGAAGGCGCAGGCACCGGAGGTGGAGGCGGCGGAGAGTATCCGTTGCAGGATGGCTTCGGCTGGACCAACGGCGTGACGTTGAAGCTGCTCGACGCGTATAGCCCGGGAAGCTGACGCGCGCGGGGCGAATCACTCTCTTCGGGCATCGGCGCTGTCCGGCAGGATAGTGTCGACCTGTCGCCTATCCGACAGATTCAAGGCCGGTTTCGGGACATCATGCGGGCGTGACCTGACGGCGCGCGTTGCTGGCGATCGCAGGGCATCGTCCCCGTGTATCTCGTTGCCTGAATCATCGAATAAGGAGTGGTGCCGTGACCTCATCTCATGCCAGCCTGAAAAACGACGTATCGCCCGCCGAATGGGAGACACGGGTCAATCTCGCCGCGACGTACCGCCTGACTGCGCTGTTTGGCTGGGACGACCTGGTGTTCACCATATCTCAGCGCGCGTGCCGGCCGGAGCATCACTTCCTGATCAACCCCTACGGCATGATGTTCGACGAGATCACCGCGTCGTCGTTGATCAAGATCGACCTCGATGGCCGCAAGGTGTCCGAGTCGCCGTACGACATCAATCCGGCCGGCTTCACGATTCATAGCGCGGTGCATGCGGCGCGCGAAGACGCGCTTTGTGTGATGCATACCCACTCGATCAACGGCGTCGCTGTGTCGGCGCAGGAAGGCGGCTTGTTGCCTCTTTCGCAGCAGTCGCTGGGCGTGCTCGCGTCGCTCGGCTATCACGACTACGAGGGCATCGCGCTCAATGAAGCCGAGAAGCCGCGTCTCGTTCACGACCTCGGAAGCAACACCAACCTGATGCTGCGCAATCATGGTTTGCTCACCGTTGGCGCTACGCCGGCGGACGCTTTCGTCGCGATGTATTTCTTCGAAGCGGCCTGCATGATTCAGGTGCGTGCTCAAGCGGTGGCGCAAGCTGAACCCTATCGCGACGCGATTCTCGAGGGTATCAAGCAGCAGATCGCGCAGGTGACCAAGGGGACGAGCCCTGGGCGGCTCGTGTGGCCTGGGCTGCTGCGTCGACTCGATCGGCGCAATCCTGGCTACGCGGACTAGCGGTGTGCGTCGGCGCCGATGCGCTGACGCGCAGGTCACTTGAGAAACGGTATGGCAAAGATCTGTATCTACGGTGCGGGTTCCATCGGCTGCTACATCGGCGGACGGCTTCTGGCCGGAGGAAGCGATGTCAGCTTCGTTGGGCGTGCGCGCGTGGGCGACCAGTTGCGCAGTCGCGGTATCACGCTGTCGCACTACGACGAGCGGCGCTGGCACGTGGCGCCCGAGCGGATCGACGTATCGACGGAGGCTTCGACAGTGGCCTCGGCGGGTCTCGTCCTCGTGACCGTCAAGTCTGCCGCGACACCGACAGTCGCGGCAGAACTCGCTAACGTGCTGCGGCCTGACACAGTCGTCGTCAGCTTCCAGAACGGTGTGGGCAACGCCGATGTGCTGCGCGCCGCGTTGCCGCGCAACACCGTACTCGAAGGAATGGTGCGTTCAATGTCATCGAGCCTGGCCCCGGCGCGTATCACCAGGGTTCATCGGGCGAGCTGGAGATCAGGCAATCGCCGGCGATGCAGTCCTTCGTCGATGAGTTCAGAAAAGCGGATTTACCGCTAATTCAGCACGCCAATATGGTGCCGGTACTGTGGGCAAAGTTATTGCTCAACCTCAACAATGCCATCAACGCGCTGGCGAACCGGCCTTTGCAGGAAGAGCTCTCGCTACGTGCGTATCGGCTTTGCCTCGGTATGGCGCAGAAAGAAGCGCTCGCGCTTTTGAAGCGCGCCGATATACAGCCAGCGCAACTGACGGCGGTGCCTGCTACCTGGATACCACGGGTTCTCGGTGTGCCCGATGCGCTGTTCAAGCAGCTCGGGCGTGCGATGCTGACCATCGATCCCGTTGCGCGATCGTCGATGTCCGACGATCTGGCCGCGGGACGTATGACGGAAGTCGACTGGATCAATGGCGAGGTTGGGCGTCTTGCCCAACGCCTTGGACGAACGGCGCCGATAAACGAACGGCTATGCGAACTCGTGCACGAAGCCGAGCGAGCCGATGTGCGGCCTTCGTGGTCGGGAGATGCGTTGCTGGCTGAAATGCGGGCTGCCGGGAAAGCCTCTTTGAATCGGCATGCCTGAAGGCTTAACGGCGTCGATCTGGACGCGCATCTGCACCTCGTGCGCTCGCGTCGTTGATCGCGCGATTCGCCGTGTCGGCCAATTCGCGTCGCGACGGGCACCGGTCCAGGCTATCGGCGTTTTACCGAAGAACTTCGCCTAAGCGGACCGCATTTCGCGTGCGGCGGGCTGCCGGGCCGCATAAAGCGGACCATGCATGGCATATCAACTCCTTGTCGCCAGTGCGTCTTCACTCGAGGAACCGCTCCCCTCTTCCACCGAGGTGCGGCGATCGAAACGCTCACCCTGGGCAAACAGCGTGGTGTGCCGACCATCAGAACGCATTGCTTCGCCGGTCGTGAAGACCAGCAACCCGTTACCAATCGACAACACCATGCGAGCATATCCCGCGCCTCTCACGACTCCCGGACTTCCGCAGCCCTCCTCCTTCACAGGTTTCCGAAAGTGCCGACACAGAGGTTCGGCCCCGATCCCGGCGGCAGAACCCCCTCCGTTGCCGCCGAAGCCAGCGTTTCTCAAGAAAATGGAAGAAGAAGCTTCCGCGCCAACGCGACAACCCTTGCGACGCTCTTTGATAAGGCTTGCAAAGGCGAACGTGGATACCCTGCATGCTGCGTCGACGCTTTCAAAAAATGCGTATGATCTCGCGCAGCAAAATGGACGGCTGATGCCCGCTCATACCGGATCGGTTTTGACGGCGCAGAGCAGACTCGCCAGAGCGCAGGCACATCTGAATACGTTGCTAGATCAAGAAGCAGAAAACGAGGCGCAGGTGCAGGCGGCAAAATCGAAACATGAAGAAGCGCTGCAACTGGTAGACAACCAACTGGAAGCATTCGCAACGCTACAGCAGGCCGGGGAACCGACGCCGCGCAATATGCCTGCACAACCCGACACGGATGGTCGCGACGTATCAAACCTTTCCGCTTCCGGTGCGGTTGCCGCAGGCGCTTCATCCGTGCAACACGTGCAACAGCAGGGTCAATCCGCAAGCCCCGGCCACCGTCCAGTAACCGAAAACGCCGCGCCTGTTGTGTCCGCAGGTGGCGCGCGCGGACCCGCGCAATCCTTTCCTCTCGAACGAGATGTTCTGGAATACATTCAAGACATGGGGCCAGCAGACGAAACCGACACGGCCGAATTGCTGAGCGATTTGACAGAGATCGGCAAACTGCTGGGACTCGCGCCACACGCCCTGAATGAGTTTCACAATTCTCTCGCGTGGCGAATCAACGACAACGAGGTACGATCAAGCGCCATTGTGCGTCTGGAAGCCCAACTGAGCGCGGCCGCACGGCAAAACCTCAGCCCGGAGTGCAGCCTGCTGTGCTCCGTGCGATCGCGAGCACACCGGCGAACTGCAGGTAAGCGCTGACCAGACAGACGTTCTGGAGGAACAGGATGTGCGTCCGTTTGTAAGACCCCGCTTTTGAACTGTTGACGATGCATCGCATGCGTTCGCGATGCATGTCGGCATTCATACGGTCTCATAGCACATACGCATGTATCAGGCGCAAGCCGAATCCTGTGTCGATGGTGCCATCCGCCTGCGTCAGGCGGTGAAATGCCGAAAGTAAATCTCTCTGCAATTCGCGGCGTGCCCCGTCGGACAGCCGGTCGATATCGTACGTTTCCAGCAGCGAATGCCAGAGCGCATCCGGTGTAGGTTGCCACGGAACATCCACATCTTCGAACGCCAATGCGTTGAAGGTAGAACCGAGCAACTCTCGCCAGCCCGCTTCGTCGCGGGTGCGGCGATCTCCGAACGCTAAAGGCGCAAGACTATTGAGCGCGACCGGTCTGAATACCTCCCTCAACGCATCGTTCGCTTCGCCAAGCAAAAACTCGCGTCCCACGATCGCGGCGAACACACCGCCTGGGCGCAGAATCCGGCGGATTTCGGCCACGACCCGATCGGCTTCTCCCATCAGCATGACCGCCATGTGCGAAAGCACGATATCGACCGTGCCCGTTTCTATCGATAGCGACTGCGCGCGCTCTCGCAGCAACGACACGTTATCGGGAAGACGTTTGCGTGCAGCGTCGAGTTCGTGCTGGCTCATGTCGACGCCGATCAAGCGCGGCGCACTTAGTTCGCGATCCGCCAGCAACTTGAGCAGATAGCCGTCGCCACAGCCCAGGTCGACGACAACACGTGCGGCGCTCGAATCGTCCACCCGCGAAGCGAGTACGTGATACGACGATGTGTACGCGGCGGAGTTCGAATGCGCAGGAAGATGCCCGAATGCGGCGCTAGTTGCGCCTGTGAAACGCTGGTGAAAATCCTGCAGATAGTCTTCGGCCGGGGGCAGAGACTGCATGGCGGCACTCCGCGCTATGATCGACGCATCGCGTAGATCTATTGTGAATACATGAGAGTTCAGACACTACCAAATCCGCTATCCCGGGTTTCGCTAAGACAGCTTGAGCGCGGCGATCAAGCCGCGTGGTATGCCTATCTACGCATTCCGGAGGTGATTCAACACACCAGCTGGAACCTGTCTGGCGAGCACGATTTGGCGCCGATGTTCGACGGTATCGAGTCGACCGTCGCGACCTCGATCAGGCGACTCGCGATCGTCGATGATACCGACAACCGCCTGATCGGCACGATAGGTTTTCACTCTATTTCTGTTATCAACCGCGTGGCGGAAATCGCTTACGACCTCGCGCCGTCGCATTGGGGTAAAGGGATTGCGAGCGCGATGTGCGCGACCGTGACGGAATGGTCGTTTGCCGGGTTGGGGTTGGTTCGCGTTCAGGCGACGGCGCTTGATACCAATGTGCGCTCTGTCCGGGTTCTGGAAAGAAGTGGTTTCCAGTATGAGGGGTTGCTTCGTTCGTATCGGATGGTTCGGGGAGTGCCTGGGAATTTTCGTCTTTACGCGCGTCTTGCCGGCGACTCGATCAAATGATCACTTTTTTACAAGCGCCTTGGCGAGCGATGGTTCAGGCTATCGACAATGTCACGTTCCGAGGCCCGTTCGGGACGCGTCGCCACGCAAGTAACTCATCACTAGATCAACCCGGAGATTGATGCATATGAAGGCCGCCTATTACACCTCGAAAGGTCCGGCCCGCGACGTTCTTGTCGTTGGCGACCAGGCCGATCCAGTCGCGCAACCGGGCGAGGTCCTGGTGCGCATCGCCCATTCCGGCGTAAATCCGTCAGACGTCAAGTCGCGCTCGGGCGTTACCAGCCCTGCGATGGAGTTTCCGCGCGTCATTCCCCACAGCGATGGTGCGGGCGTCATCGAAGCCGTTGGAGCAGGCGTGTCGAAACAGTTGATCGGGCAGCGGGTCTGGACGATCAACGGCCAGTGGCAGCGACCATTCGGTACAGCCGCCGAGCTGATCGCCCTGCCGAGAGTCAGGTTGCTCCACTGCCGACGGTGTCTCGACGGAAACCGGCGCGTCGCTTGGCATTCCGTTGTTGACGGCCTGGTACGCCGTGCACGTTTGCGCAGGCTTGCTCGGCAAGACGGTTCTCGTCTACGGCGCCACAGGCGCGGTCGGCGGCTACGCGACCCAGCTTGCCGCGCTTTCGGGCGCCCGTGTAATCGGCGTAGTCGGCAGCAAGGAGAAATGCGCGCTCGCTTCCCGGCTAGGCGCCGAGTGGGTCATCAATCGCAACGAGCAGGACGTGGTTGCCTCGGTACGCGAAATCACGGCTGGAAAAGGCGCGGACGTCATCATCGAAGTCGATGCAGCAGCGAATGCCGGTCAATACGGCAGCCTGCTGAAGTTCGGCGGCGACGTGATTATCTACGGCTCGGGGGCTGCATCGATCGACGTTCAGTTCCGACCGATGATCGTCGGCTTTGCGAATCTGCGCTTCTTCATCGTCTACAACCTGCCGGTTCCGGTCAGGCGCGCCGCTATCGACGCGCTGACACCGCTGCTCAAGCGAGGCACGCTTCAGCATCCGCAGGTCGAGGTCTTTTCGTTAAATGACATTGCCAGAGCCCACGAACGCGTCGAATCGGGCGCAAACGCCAAGATCGTCGTCGATACCCGCTGATAGCGATGAAGCCATACGTCGACCGATGGGCCACGGCGGGTTGTCTATAATAAACGTCACCTTCCTGATCGTTGCCGGAGCACAAAGGTCTGCCCCGATGTCGAAGGAAACGCCCTGCTGGAGGCCCCGATGAAGGATCGCGTCGAATACAAGCGCAGCAACGAGATCCGGGTCTCGTGCTTAGCGAGGCGCGGTTTTCCGATTTTCGCTTCGAGCGCCATTACCATCTCGACTATCACGTCGCGCTGGTAACCGAGGGTGTGCAGCGCCAGGGATTCCATGGCGAAACCCTGCTGCTGACGCCGGGCACCATCCAGTTGATGCCACCGGGCGAGGTGCACGATGGCAACAGCGCCGGGGACGAGTCCTACACGCTCAAAACGTTTCGTGTCTCCCCTCAACTGCTAAGCGGAATCACCGAGGAAATCACCGGGCAAGATCGCTTTCCCGCGCTCGGCGGAACCGTGCTTCAGGACGCCCGGCTTGCCGGCCATCTGTCCCGGTTGCACGATGCGCTACGGGCGGCCCAGGAGGCCGAGCCCATGGAAGTGCAATCCGAATGGCTGATGTTGCTTGACCGCCTGTTTTCTCAAACGCGTATGGTCAAGCCGCATTTCATCAAGGGCACACTCACATCGGTGCAGTGGCAGCGCGTCAGAGACTATTGCGATGTCCATCTGGCGGAGAAGATCACGCTGGAAGAGCTTGCTGCTCTTTGCGCCCTCGAGCGTTTCCATTTCCTCAAGCTCTTCAAGCAGACCGTCGGTATGACACCGCACGCATGGCTCGTTCGTCTGCGGCTGGAACGCGCGTGTTCCTTGCTGAGTCACCCCGACGCGTGTTTGACGCAAGTGGCGCAGGAGGTGGGGTTTTACGACCAGAGCCATTTCAATCGAGCCTTCCGGCAAGCGTTCGGTGTGTCGCCATCGAAGTATTGATGTTTCAGGTTGCCGCACACGCATGCGTTGAAGCATCGCCAGCGTCGCCTGATTCGCCCGATTAATTCCCTCTAGTTGCACGAAGCTGTCTCAATGCGGCACGTTCGCCGCGCAGCCCTATCCCCTCGCCCGCTGCCAAGCCGATTCACGCACCGCAACCCACTCAATTTTTTACAAGTGGAACGGGCACATGTCCTTTAACTTCGAGGCATGGGGAAAGGTCGTTGCCTTTCCATGATCGTCACCCTAAGCGACCCACTGGTGCCGTTCGCCGAACGCGTCGCCACCTGTTTCGCCATCAAGGAGCATCTATGAATCGCATTGAACTCGACCGTCGCCTCGCGGAACTGGGCATCGAACTGCCGCCGCCGAAAGCGGCCATCGCTAACTACGTGCCTACCGTTCTGGCAGCGGGCTTCCTGCACATTTCAGGGCAAGTCGCATTCAAGGATGGCGTACCGTTCGCGGTCGGCCAGGTGGGTACGGAAGTCAGTATCGAGCGGGCAAAGGAAGCTGCACGACTCGCCGGAATTTCGCTTCTGTCGCAATTGCGTTCGCAGTTGAACGACAACGTTAGCGTGATTCGCGTTTGCTCCGTGACGGGTTACGTGCATGCAGCAACCGAATTTACGGCGCACCCGGAAGTGATCAACGGCACCTCCGACGTTCTCGTTGAAGTTCTCGGTGACAAGGGCCGGCACACCCGTGCCGCTGTAGGCGTATCGAGCCTGCCGTTCCGTTGCCCGGTTGAAGTGTCCGCTGTGATCCAGCTTGGTTAATGGCGGTCGAACCTAATGACACTGCATATCGAAACACCGCTGATCGAGTCGCGCGCGCTCTCGCTCAAGACCGGTAGAGACATTCTTCTCAAACTGGAATCGCTGCAACCAAGCGGTTCCTTCAAGCTACGCGGCGTCGGCTTTGCGTGCGAGGAACACAAGCGCAACGGTGCCCGGCGTTTCGTCACCGCGTCCGGTGGCAACGCCGGTTATGCGGTGGCGTATGCGGGCCGCGAGCTTGGCATTCCGGTGACCGTTGTCGTACCGCAAACGACCTCCGAGCGCGCAAAGTCGCTCATCCGCGCAGAAGAAGCCGAAGTCGTCGTGCACGGCGCCGCGTTCATCGAATCCAACGAGTACGCCCGCTCGATTCTGACCGACAACGATGCCTGGCTCCATGCGTTCGATGACCCACTGCTATGGGCGGGACACGCGACGATGATCGAGGAAATCGCGCGGCAAACCGAACGCCCTGATCTGATCGTTTGCTCGGTTGGCGGCGGTGGATTGCTCGCGGGTGTTATCGAAGGACTGCGACGAGTGGGCTGGAGCGACACGCCGGTGCTTACGGTCGAGACCGAAGGTGCGGATTCCTACAACCAGGCGCTCAAAGCAGGCACGCCGGTAACGATCGCCGGGATCAACTCCGTGGCCACGTCGCTTGGCGCCAGCAAGGTAGCCGAGCGCGTCGTGGCGCTCGCGAAAGAACATCCGATTCGCAATTGCCTCGTGACGGATGCCGAAGCGATTCAGGGCAGTGTGATGCTGCTCGAGGAGCACCGTGTTTTGACCGAACCGGCGTGCGGCGCATCGGTGGCAGCACTCTCGCGGATTCCCGAATATTTCCCGCACGCGCAGCGCATCGTGGTGATCGCCTGCGGTGGCGTGGGTACGACGAGCCAGCAGTTGCTCGAGTGGTCCGATTTTTACCCGCTCGACGGCGATCTGTTCGCGGCTCGCCATTCCGCTGAATCGAACTCGCTCGACAGTCTGAAATCATGAACGACACGCTGATCAACGCGCTCGGCGACGAGCTCTATGTCGCAGCGAAAGAATGCCGCGCGCTCGAACCGCTCACGAGCCGCCACGCCGACTTGACGGTCGACGACGCCTACCGCATCCAGCAGCGCGTCAACGCCCGACGCATCGAAGCCGGCGAACGCATGATAGGCAAAAAGATCGGCGTCACGTCGCAGGTCGTGATGGACATGCTCGGTGTGTATCAGCCCGATTTCGGCATGCTTAGCGACGCGATGCTGTACCGCGAAGGCGAAGCGATCCCGGCCGCCTCGTTGATCCAGCCGAAGGCCGAGGGAGAGATTGCCTTCGTGCTCCGGCACGACCTGCAAGGCCCAGGCGTGAGCGTAGCCGATGTCCTCGCCGCAACCGCAGGCGTGATGGCCTGCTTCGAGATCGTCGATTCGCGCATCAAGGACTGGAAGATTCGCATCGAAGACACGGTGGCTGACAACGCGTCTTGCGGTGTGTTCGTCCTTGGTGAGCAGATGGTCGATCCACGCAAGGTCGATCTCGTCGGCTGCACGATGACGCTGGAGAAGAACGGCACGGTGGTGACGACGGGTACCGGCGCCGCCGCGCTTGGAAATCCGCTTGAAGCGGTGGCATGGCTCGCCAACACGCTTGGCCAGCTAAACGAGCCGCTAAACGCCGGCGACGTGGTGCTGTCGGGCTCGCTGGCTGCGATGGTACCTGTCGCAGCCGGTGACAGCCTCAAGGTTTCCATCGACGGCATCGGCAGTTGCTTGGTCCGGTTTGTCTGATCTCAGGAGTCGGCATGTCAACGAACAAAGTGAAGTGTGCATTGATCGGCCCCGGCAACATCGGCACCGATCTGCTGGCAAAGCTGCAACGCAGCGAGGTGCTGGAGCCGGTGTGGATGGTCGGCATCGACCCCGAATCGGACGGGCTCAAGAAAGCACAGGCCCTAGGCCTGAAGACCACCGCCAAGGGCGTAGACGGCCTGCTGCCGCATGTGAAAGCCGACGGCATCCAGATCGCCTTCGATGCGACGAGCGCCTATGTGCACGCAGAGAATTCGCGCAAACTGAATGCACTCGGCGTCATGATGATCGACCTGACGCCCGCGGCTATCGGGCCTTATTGCGTACCGTCGGTGAATCTGGCCCAACACGTGGGCACGGGCGAGATGAACGTCAACATGGTGACGTGCGGCGGCCAGGCGACGATACCGATGGTGCACGCGGTCTCGCGCGTCCAGCCGGTCCGGTACGCCGAAATCGTCGCCACGGTATCGAGCCGTTCGGCCGGGCCAGGTACGCGCAGGAATATCGACGAGTTCACACGTACGACAGCAGGCGCTGTCGCAAAGGTGGGCGGTGCAGCGCAGGGCAAGGCCATCATCGTCATCAACCCTGCAGACCCGCCGCTCATCATGCGCGACACCGTGCATTGCATCGTGGAGGGAACGCCCGATGCCGCGGCAATCGAAAAATCCGTGCGCGAAATGATCGAACAGGTGCGCAAGTATGTGCCAGGTTACCGGCTAGTCAATGGTCCGGTATTCGACGGCGAGCGCGTCTCGATCTACCTTGAGGTCGAAGGACTCGGCGACTATCTGCCGAAATACGCCGGCAATCTGGACATCATGACGGCCGCCGCGGCGCGCACCGCCGAGATGTTCGCCGAAGAGATCCTGAGCGGCTCGCTCAAGCTCGAACCCGTCATCCACTGAGGAAACCGCATATGAACGTCAAGGGCAGGAAGATCGTCGTGCATGACATGACATTGCGCGACGGTATGCATCCCAAGCGACATCAGATGACACTCGAGCAGATGAAGGCGATCGCTCAAGGTCTCGACAATGCGGGTGTACCGCTGATCGAAGTGACCCACGGTGACGGCCTGGGCGGAAGCTCGGTGAACTATGGGTTCCCCGCGCACAGCGACGAGGAATACCTCTGCGCAGTCGTGCCGCTCATGAAGCAGGCGCGCATTTCCGCGCTGTTGATCCCGGGAATCGGCACGGTCGATCATCTGAGGATCGCGCATGAACTCGGTGTGAAAACGATCCGCGTCGCAACGCATTGCACCGAGGCCGATGTGTCGGAGCAGCACATCGAGCTTGCGCGCAAACTCGACATGGATGCCGTGGGCTTTCTGATGATGGCGCATATGAATTCGCCAGAAGGTCTTGCAAACCAAGCGAAGCTGATGGAAAGCTATGGTGCAAACTGCGTGTACGTAACGGACTCGTCAGGCTACATGTTGCCTGACGACGTTCGGAGTCGCCTCGCTGCCGTGCGTGCGGCACTGAAGCCGGAAACCGAAATCGGTTTTCACGGGCATCACAACCTCGCGATGGGTGTAGCCAACTCCATCGCTGCTATCGAAGTGGGTGCGACTCGCATCGATGCCGCCGCCGCGGGACTCGGCGCCGGTGCTGGCAACACACCGATGGAAGTCCTCGTAGCGGTGTGCGAGCGCATGGGCATCGATACAGGTGTCGACGTCTGGAAGATACAGGACGTCGCCGAAGATCTTGTCGTGCCGATCATGGATTTTCCGATTCGCATCGATCGTGATGCACTGACGCTCGGCTATGCGGGTGTTTACGGTTCCTTCCTTCTGTTTGCGAAGCGCGCGGAGAAGAGGTACGGGGTTCCGGCTCGCGACATCCTTGTTGAACTCGGACGCCGCGGCATGGTGGGTGGTCAGGAGGATATGATCGAAGATACCGCGCTTACTTTGGCGAAAGCGCGTGGGCGGGTGTCGTCGAACGCGGTATCGAGCACCGCGTGACTTCTGCAGTACGCGTTGCTGCTGGCGGTCTTGAGGGAAAGGGAATCATGTCATTGAGCGAACTATTGGAGATCCACCCCGAGGTTGCCGTTGCGCTGAATGCCGGTAAGCCCGTTGTCGCCCTGGAATCGTCGATTGTCGCGCATGGCTCCCCGTGGCCAAAGAACGCCGAGACTGCGCTCAGGCTCGAAGCCGAAGTACGCGCGCACGGCGCACTACCCGCTACCTGCGCGATTCTGAGTGGCCGCATCAAGATCGGTCTGACGAGTGATGAGATTGCAAGCCTTAGCCGGGGCGGTCACGAGGTGGCGAAGGTTAGCCGACGCGACATCGGGATACTCGTGGCATCCGGTGGCAGCGGCGCTACGACGCTCTCGGCGACGATGATCATGGCCGACCTGGCGGGAATTCGAGTAGTGGCAGCCGGTGGGCTTGGCGGTGTGCATCGCGGTGCGCAGGAGAGCTTCGATATCTCCGCCGATCTGCAGGAACTTGCGCGCACACCGGTGGCACTGGTGTGCGCCGGGATCAAATCGATTCTCGATATCCGGCTGACGCTGGAGTACCTGGAAACGCACGGCGTACCGGTGATCGGCTATCGCACTGCCAACCTTCCCGGGTACTTTAGCCGCGACAGCGGGTTTGGCGTCGATGTACGCCTTGACGATCCTCAGCAGGTCGCGCGGGTTATGAAATCGAACTGGGAACTGGGTTTGAATAGCGGGCTTGTAGTTGCCAATCCGATTCCCGAACCATTTGCGTTGCCCCGCGAGGTCGTCGATCTCGCGATCGAGCAGGCTTTGGCTGAAGCGGATGCAGAAGGTATCGCGGGTAAGGCAGTGACACCGTTTCTGATTTCTCGTGTCGATGCGTTGACCGGGGGAAGCAGTGGGACTGGCAGTGTTCAGCTTGGTCTTAACAACGCGAGACTGGCGGCAGCGATCGCAGTTGCTTATGCGGCGCTAACTACCCAGAGAAGCTAGGGAAGGTCTGCAAAACCCGCTTTCGGCGCGGTGATGGTTTGTGATCCACGTTGTGTACGCCCATGGAAAAATGCTGCATATCGAGTGCGATATTTTTTAGTGGCAGCGACTCGCGCTTGCCGGGGCACATGATTCCTGTGGTGGCCTGTTTCAGGCATTGAGCAATGCCTTACGCGCCATCCACAGATTGCCCAGCGCAAACAGCATCGTGATCTGGGCGGTGTTCTTCATCAAGCCCCGGTATCGTGTCTTTGTGTAGCCAAACTGTTGCTTGAGGATGCGGAATGGATGCTCTACCCTGGCGCGGATACCAGCTTTCAGGCGTTCGATCTGATCGAATATCGCATCCAGTTGATCGCCCGGATCCAGTTGTCTACGCCTGCCCGGTTTCATCGCGACATGCCAGTGCACTGAAGCGGCCCCACAACGCTTCTGCATTCCCTGATATCCGGCATCCGCGTACACATTCGTTTCTGCACCATGCAACAACGCCTGGGCTGCACTGATGTCGTGAACATTGGCCGCTGTGCCGATCACCGTGTGAACCAGGCCCGACTCCGCGTCCACGCCAATATGCGCCTTCATCCCGAAGTACCATTGATTGCCCTTCTTCGTCTGGTGCATTTCCGGGTCCCGGGTACCGGAAGCGTTCTTCGTCGAAGTCGGGGCCGAAATCAATGTGGCGTCGACCACCGAACCTGCCTTGAGCATCAGACCTTTCTCGCTCAGGATCTCATTGATCAGTGCGAGCATCTGCACAGCCAGACCATGTGCTTCAAGCAGATGACGAAACCGGAGAATCGTGCTCTCGTCAGGCAATCGCGTCATGCCACCGTCCAGACCCGCAAAATCCCGATACAGCGGCACGTCATACAGCGCCTCTTCCATCGCCGGGTCCGACAGGCCAAACCACTGCTGCATGAAATGGATCTGCAGCATCGTCGCAATCGGGAACGGTGGCCGTCCAGTCTTACCCTTCGGATAGTGCGGCTCAATCAGGGCAATCAGCTTCGACCACGGCACCACGCGCCTCATCTCTTCGAGAAATTCCCGCTTGCGCGTACGTTTCGTTGACAGATCCAGATCAAGACCTCGTTGCCTCATCAAACCGCTCCTTGAATTCTCCCGATCACACGATAGTCCATACGCTCGTCAATGCCAGGACTTTTGCAGACTTTCCCTAGGTCGAAGAAGTAATCGCGGATACACTACAGAAGCGAAACAAGTGGTCAAGCTAAAGCCGATCGATCGATCGTTCGCGCACACATATTCGACCAGTACGACAGCACGGGAACATCATGATTCGTCATGCACTCGCTGTTATTGCACTCTCCGTTTGCACGCACGCCAGTGCGAAGCCTCTGGCTATTCCTGACGACGATCGCGCCGCGGACAGGGCCGAAATGCTCACAAGCAAGTACCAGCTAACCACGGACAAGATCGATTGCCTGGAATTTGAAACCTCCGATGAGCGATCGTATTTCGTCGTCCGTGTGCGGGAAAATCACACGCAGGAATGCGGTGGCGACCCGAACGTGTCGCCTACCCTGTTCTTTCTCAAGATCAGAAAGAGCGATGGACGGGCGCTTACGAATGCCTATGATGGCGTGCATTTTGTCCGGTTGAAGCGGGTACATGAGAAGTAGTCAGACGGCTCGCCAATCGGCGGTGTGCTACACGATCTTGGCGACTGCAACCGGCGCGAGATTCGTGAAACCCGCGCGCCGGTACAACGGCTCCCCTGCATGGCTCGAGATCAACAAAGCGTTTCGCGCGTTGGCTCGACGTGCGTGGGCGGCGATGGCCGAGAGAAGCTGCGAAGCAAGACCGCGCCGACGATACTCCTCAGCGGTTGCGACACGGTCGATCACAATGTCGCCGTCAGTTGTGATGCCGTAGCGGGCGGCCGCCGCGAAATCTCCGTCGATCTTCACCGAGAATAGAAACGCACGTGGATTTGGCGCAAAACCTGGAAATCGACCGCTGGCGTTGAATGCTGCGATCTCGTGCTCGCTGCGTAGCCAGGTGGAGTCGATCAAGGCGGCCTCATGGGGTAGTGCGCCGATGTCCGCAAGCATCAGGTGCTCGTCGATGAGCGGCTGCATATGCCCATGCAGCTCAGGCGGCAAGTCAGCCTGACCGAAACGCGTGACCCATGCACCTATGGGAAAAGTCTCGTCCGGCTGCGACGCTGGCGTTTCGATCACGAAATGCTCGAACTCGCGTCCCATCCCAGGTTGGAAGTGGACCGCATAGCCGTATGTGAAAGCTGAAACTGCTGCCGCGCTCTGGTCGTGCGCGGCGCAGTAACCGTCGATGAATGCGCGGATTGTCTGTCGGCGGGCGGATGGAGTTACCCAGGCATCGTGCGGCTGGAAACGATCGGGGTCGAAGGACGAATGCAAGGGCATCGATGATCGGGAAAGCGGAATGGAGGGACGTCCATCGTATAGAGAGTCGGTGCTGGAAATTGTAGTTTTTTTAGCTGATTTGTCGTGTTCGCCTGCAACGAAATCTGATGATAGAAGCTCCCCTTCTGAGGAGCCGCTTCGCACTTCTTTCACTGATGGGCATCGTTGGAAAAATCAACGGCACCGGAGACCTGACTCGAACCAATATCCACATCGGTGTTCTTCACGGGCATCGGGACTTTTAGAGGGTGCGAATCGGCCGCACAACCGAGTAAAAATCATACCGATCGAGTTGCGACAGTCAATTCCACCCCGGGTCGCCCGGGCGGTGCCGATAAATTCATAGTCTGAGTCAGCGGCGAGGCAATCGCCTCACTTCCAGACAAGCATCGCACCGAAAACCTCACCGGCAATGCCGTCGAATACTTGATCCGATAGAGTTCACTGGGATTCTCTTTCAGATCAATTGCCTGGGGTCAGGCCTCACACGCATGGCACCTCTATGGCACCGCTACTTCGCGTCGGGGCAATGCTACATGGCGCCCGCCAGGGAGGGTGGACGATGGTAAGTCGGCAACCGCTACAAACTCCAACGATAGCAGCTTCGGAAGCCCTAGCTTCGGTGGCGAGGCTTCGGCACCCGCATCAACTAGAAAAATAGTTGACAGCACATCGCTTCGATCCTACGATCTACTACATCTTTAGTAGGAGGCATTTTGGACATCTCGCTGACTGACCGCGAAGCCGACGTCATGCAGATATTGTGGGAGCGTGGCCCCTCAGTTGTGAGTGAGGTTCGTGATGGACTTACCGATGACCTCGCCTACACCACAGTTCTGACGATCCTTCGAACGCTGGAAAGCAAGGGTTACGTAACCCATGTAGAAGAAGGTCGCGGGCATCGCTATGCCGCCGCCGTTCAGCAGCAGGCGGCCCGAAAGAGTGCTTTGCGGCACCTCACGAGCAAGCTATTCGCAGGATCGACAGAGCTGCTGTTTGCGCAGCTGGTGGCCGACAAAAATCTCACGCCCAAGGAAATTCGTCGTATGCGTGAGCTACTGAAAGAAAGACCTGGCGAGGAGTAATCGCGATGCTGACGTGGATGATTTATGCGGTGTCGGTATCAGCGGTCCTATCCGCAGCCGCGCTCATTGCCGAACACTCCGCACGACAACGGCGATCGCCCAGCAGATGGTTCTGGCTTCTCGCGATCGTCGCATCGCTAGTAATTCCGGCGGCTATGACGTCGATTTCAATTGATATCCCCATAGAGCTAAGTCCATCAGTGCCCCGGAATGTGATCGCCCTGCATGAGATCACATCGACGTATTTATCCCCTGCAGTCTGGATCGAGAACCACGATAGTGGCTCCCCAACGTTCCAGCACATTCAATTCCATGCCAAAGACGTTTGGTACGGCGCGTCGATATTGATGATTCTGGTTTTGCTGGTCAGCGCGACGCATCTGCAGTGGCGCAGGCGTCAATGGACTACCACATCCGTCTGCGGCACTTTAGTGTATCTGTCAACTGACGTTGGCCCTGCAGTTGTCGGTCTCCTCCGCCCTCGGATCGTTCTTCCAGCGTGGCTTCTCGATTCGCCTGTCGAGCAACAGACTGCCGTCATGGCGCACGAAAAATCGCATATTGATGCCTATGACCCGGCTCTCCTTACGATCGCACTCTGCCTGATTGCGCTCATGCCGTGGAATCTGCCACTTTGGTGGCAGTTGCGACGACTCAGGTGTGCCATCGAGGTCGACTGCGACGCCAGAGTACTGAAGGCCGGGCACAAGTTTGCTGTCTATGGTGAAACGCTGATTGCGGTCGGGGAGCGGCAATCGCGATATATAGGATCAGTAGCGGGTATGTCCGAGTCCCGGTCGTTTTTGGAGCGACGTTTAAAACTGATGCTACGTAAACCGGCTAAGCGGAAATTACTGGTTGTAGTACTTCTTGGATGCATGTCAATCACGCTGGTCACTCTGGCCGCACAAGTGAGCCCACCTATCATGAACGATGCTTCGAACGAACACACTCAAGTACCGGTATCGGCTGAAATTCTGGATCGATATGTCGGCACGTACAAGGCTAGCGATACATCAGTGATGAAAGTCCGACGCGAAGGAGACCACATCGCTACGCAACGTACGGGACAAGGATGGATTGAAAAGTTTCCGATGACTGATACGGAGTTTTTTGCAAAGGCCGTCAAGGTAATCCAGATGTTTGTTGTCGACGATCAGGGACACGTTACAGCCACGACAGTTCACCAGAACGGTCAGGAACAGACTCTGCCACGTATCCCCACTGCCGAGGGGGAGAGAATTGAGGCGACTCTCGCTGCGAAGGTCAAGAGCCAGCTTGCCACTCCGGGGACTGAAGCTGCACTGCGTCGGAACATTGAAGGTTTGCAGTCGGGGAACCCGATATATTCCGAAATGTCGCCCGAATTGCAACGGGTTACACGGGAACAGCTGCCTGATCTGAAAGAAGGTCTGAATGAATTGGGCCCCATTAAAGGTATCAGCTTTGTCGGTGTTGGCAACCAAGGTTGGGACATATATCAGGTTACCCACGAGGCGGGGTCCACCACATGGCGTATTCATCTCGCCCAAAACGGTATTATTGATGGTGTGATAGTCCAAAGTGGCCCTTAAGTAGGTCCCAAGATCAGACGACCTAGGCAGCCACGATCGATCCAACGGCCGCGTCCGGGCCGAATCGGACAACCGAATGTCCGCGCGCTAGCGACGGCGAATGGCCGTGGTCGATCGGTTCTGGAAATTGCACGTTGGTGCCGGGGACCGGACTCGAACCACCTTCTGTGACGGCATTCTTCGTGGTCGTGGGGAGTTTATGGGGAGTGCGGAGGCGAAAAAGGATCTGTCCAGAATAGGGCTATCGCGAGAGCGCTGCCCTCCCGAAAAGGCGCGACCCTAGGGTTCGCGCTGGCCCCCTTAGCTCGCCGCATCCAGTCGGTCACAGTCACCTCCTTTCTCCGCCGTTCCGCGCTCGACCGTCGCAGCGCTTTCCGCGCATACGGCGAGCGTTCTCTTGATCCTATGGCAGATCGGTCGTCGGACACCCGTGCATATCACCGCCCGGTCTCAGCGATGACTGTTGACCATTGATCGCGCGCGTATCGCGCTGAGTCACAGTTATTATGGTAGTGCGATCCGGGTGGGATGCAAAAACTGCGAACCTGCTTCGAGAAACTCCCACGAACGGCATCCCATAAAATAAACCGAAATCGTTAGAGCACTCATCTATTACAGCCAGAAAAGACATGACCTTCCTAGAACAAGAGGCTCACCGCGTAGAACTGAACAGTAATGAACGCGGTGGGTTGGGTGATGGAAAGCTGACGTTCGGCGGGGGTGGACCAATAAGCATCCAATTGTCGATGATGAACCGCCTACCAAATGGGGAATCCGGTTATCCATTGGGACCAGTGCACGCTCGCTCAGAAAAAGGGAAATCATTCACGTTGCATGGATGCAAGGTGTACGGCCATGCCATCTACGCAGACTACCTGATCGCTGGCGACGTGCCTGACGCCGAGTTTCAGCGCATCGATATCCGCTACAGCGACATCTCCGAGTGGTTTCTGCAATGGCGAACGATTGACGGGGTGGTCGGTGAGAAACTTACATGGTCAGGACTTCCCCAGAAAATATCAGCAGATTTCGACGACGCCAATCGGCGGTTCCATCTGACGACCGAGTACGTAGGTTATGTAGGTCACAACGGGAAAGATCATGTTTTGCACGAGTACATCGAGTTTGCGATCCGACCTGCAAGTGGGCGCTTGACAGCGCAGGATGCGAAAGAAAAAGCGATGGAGTTTGCATGTCTACTGTCGATCCTAATTGCTCAGCCGGTCTCCATTCTAGCGGTGACCGTCCAAACTCAAGCGGGGCGCAATTTCGCACTTTACTTTCCGACGTTCAGACCGGTTGTCCGGGACACATCTATCAACGATTTCCTCCGAGACTGTTTTACACAGAAGCACTGGCTCGACGCGTATTGGGAATCAGTTATTCAAAAATATTTCCAGTCTGCTCATCGAAAAATTCGATGGATGCGCCTCGCCGGCATGCAACGCTATGAGGGGTTTTGGGAATACAAAACGCTCGGCTATGTCTCGCTCCTGGACAGCTACGTCAGTCACAATTTACTCAAGAAAATTGTAGTGCCACCCCGTGCTAAGTCGATGAGTAAACTGCAAGATGCGCTGAATGGTGTCTCACCACGGCTTGATTCGCGGATGCTTACCGATGTCCTCGATGCTGTCCGTCAAGCATTTTCTCATCTGCAGGAGGCGACGTTTCCCGAGAAATATGCGACGGCGATCGCCTCCACCGACGCGGACATAGTCAAGATCATCAACATCACGGGTGAGAATTTCCGGCTGATAAAAAAAGTCCGGGACAAGATCGCACATGGCGATGCTATCGAACTGAAGGAAGCAGAGTTCCAACAGATTCACATCGTCGTTACTCGAATCGAACTACTGCTGACATACTGGGCATATGTGGACTTTGGTCTATCAAAGGGCGACTTCTTGAAGGGATTGAAGAGCCCTTTTAACCGCTTACGCCGGCTCGCACAGGTAGATGAAAAACACTTAGCGCGCGTGACCGACGCTGCAGCGTTCTTCGCCTTAGATGCTGACGGCTTCGGCCATCTGTCTTCCTACAGCGGCTCCGGTGTTTTCGCTTGCTTCACAGAGGGACCGAATCGTGAAATAACCTTCTCTGAGCACTATACGCAGATGCATAAGGATTGGCACATGGGGCATCATAAGGGCGTGTTTACTGCGGATCAGATCTTCGGTGTTTCGCCAGACGTGGTCCGGCATGTCTCTCACATGTACGTCGAGTGCGAAGGAAAAGCTTTGGAGTTTCATTCTGCCTACATTTTTGATGAATCGAAACTTGCGGCAGCATGTCCCGCCAGTGTCCCTGTAGTCAAAGTCGAAGCTCCAGAAAGAGGCGGGGCGAATGAATTCTGACGTGAAAATCGTTACCATGCGCACCTCCGTCTTGGCGATATTTCGTTGTGCTAGGCCAATACTGTTTTATTCTGAGTATCCGGAATTTCCATTTTCGATTTGTGGGTCAGGGTTTCTTGTTAGATATCACAGAAGGGTCTTCGCTATCACTGCTCGACATGTAACAGCAAACTTTGATCTTGCACATGCGTGCATGCAATACCATCCAAGCGTGTATGGCTTTGTACCGATGTCTTTCCGGTATGTCTTTGCGGGAGGCGACCCGTCTGATACGGATCAGTATGATCTCGTCATCTTCGAAGTCGATGGATCGAAGCTGGACATCTCATTGTTCTCCGACGCGCCTCCCTACGAACTATCAGATTCTGAGGCGCCACCGATCTTTGACAAAACCTCTATTTTCGTTGTGCAAGGATACCCGTCACACCTCCATGCCATCGAGTGCGAGACCGAGCTTGAAGCAATTATCTCTAGGCCAATGCTAATAGACGCCGAGTATGCAGGTCCCTGTGTATCCGATCGAGTTCACGTGCTCCGAGTTCACTGTGCGGATCAGATTGAATCCTTTGATGGAATGAGCGGTGCACCAGTATTTCAGGTACTTCAGAGTTATCCAAATCTAAGCAAGATATGGTTCGCCGGCATGGTACTCCGGGGCGGAACGTCGTCCGGCGAGCTTCGGTTCCTTGAACGTGAACGGATAACTGAAGCGCTAACGCGAATCATCCACAAAGACGTAGTACCGGCGAAGGACTAAAAAGCATGCTAGAACCGTTTATAAAGATACAACAGCCCTTTGGGCTGGCTCTTCCTGAGGGGATTCAGAGTTATCTAATTGGTCTCGAAGACGAAGTTGGGATTGATATAAGTGGCCTTCGCCAACGCGCCAATCTAAGTGGGTCAACGCTTCTTTGACGTTGTGACGTATCGCTCAATTACGATGTTATGAGGTACGTCTTCCTCAAGCGCGCAGGGGAAGACTTAGTCGACTACTGGAAATCTGACCTATGTGTACCTAGCGAGCCCGTCCATGGATATTTCTTCAGAATTCGGATGGCAATCGGCCTACATCCGGCATCGGATCAATGCCGAGGAGAGCGCGAATGAGACGAAGCCTCGGAGTGTCAGCCGGGAGTTTGTCGCCAAGATACTCACTGAGCGCCAGTTCGTGCTCGGTATGCAGACGGAGTTTTTTGAGCCTTAGAGCGAGCGCAAATTCCGCCGCAGCTTCGCCTTGGCGTCTATCGTGTTGCTGAAAAATGCTTTTCAGTAGATCAAGCATGAACTGACTCGATCCTTGCTCCTTCGAGTAGTCTAGTTCGCCGACCCTGGCACACCGTAGCAACGCGGCTTGAATCACACCATCGTTGTAACGGGTGAAGTTTTCGGGGTCCAGAATTACCTGTTGAAACGCATCTGTGGACAAGCGCAACGTCTGATCTTCGAATTTACTCTCTCTCGCGTTCTGAAGAATGGCACCGATCATCGCGAATACACTCGAAGTGGTACAGGCCGTATCAGCATTGTATTTGAAACCCCAGAAAGCGAAGTCGAGCCGGAGCTTCATTGGTTGAGTCAAATCAAAATTCGACCCAATAAACGCCGCTTCATTCTGCCCCGACGGCGTTCCGGTGAGTGTGTTTTTTCGAACGTTGTGTCTTTCGCCAAACGAAGTATCGGTGTTCTGAAATAGCTGTGCCTCGTCGACGTACGAATCACCTAAACCGATACCGATGGCAATCTGAGCAAATCGCGCAATTTCGATGTTCGCCTTGGTCGCTGAATATTTCAGATTGTTCGCGAGCACCTTCATCTGGTTCGCTGTCTCGGCAATCTGAGCCCCGATCAGGTAAGTGCGAGCGCCCTCGTGAATGTCTCTAAGGTCGCGACTGATAGACAGCAATCGGGTGCCACGACCAACAACCGTTGCCACGATAAGTAGCCCGGCCTCCTTTTCGATCCATCCCTGCGGCGTTCCTAGACTGTTCTCATTGATTATCCGCAGGCCGGATACTCGAAGCATTATTTGCGCAAGCAAATGCGCACATACTCGGGCGAGTTCTTCAGATGCTTGATCGTCCTGGTAAATGATCGCACTGACCGACGCCACCGTATTTTGGCGGAGAGTGCGGTTCAGAAATTCATCGAAACCGAGCGTGCTGGAGAAGTTAGTTCCGTCGAGATAAAGCGGCCTCACCTTGCCGCCTCCACGACCACGCCCCTGGATTCCAAGCCTGCCCGTCATAACGAATCTTCGACAAAATTCTTCCGCCTGTCTTTCTTTGTGATCCTTTCTGAGAAGCACTGACTTGGGCATGAGGTCAGCTGCAGCAAATCTCTCGCCCACAATTGGTAAATCGCGCAGATGCTTTTGCGATTGACCAGCGCCTATCCATTCAGGTGCGGGCAACGCAAAAATCGCGTTCTCGCGGCCGTGAGCATCTTCAAGTGTAAGGAGCGTGACGACTTCATCCTGATGGCAGCGCGTGCGCTTCTGCCACTCTCGTTCGAGATTCAGAGATGAGGACGCCGAAATCAGACAGAACGAAGTGCCAGAGAGCGGCACATCGACATGTTCAATACCATCATGGGAGTGGAAGCTAACCACGCGTGGTCGCGGCGCTCCATACATTGCACAATACATGTCCCGAAGTGCGTACGCCACGCTAGCAATTCCCATCGAGTCGATATAGATGACATCAAGATGGTCTTTGTAGACATCCGCTCGTTTCCGCAGTTTGTGCAACAGCGCATAGGCGAGAAATTGCACTCCCTCGACCTCTGTTAATGCTTCTTCGGTTCGCAGGAAATGTGTCGAACGCCTTTGCGACGGCTTCACGAACGTGAATCCAGGCGGTGCACTTACCAGTACATGGTGTGCAGAAAAAAGTTTCTGCAAACCTGCAAAGCGAATGGCATCAGTTTTGTTTTGCAGTAGTGCATCCAGACCTTCGATCGCGTTTCGTAACTGGTGGCCTAGCCGAATGGTGCCGTCCGGATCGAACGTACAGACGCAAAGGCACACTTTGTTTGATGTTCGGTCAGCTGCTTGACTGAGAACGGGCGCTCCAAATGCGGCCCCGATCTCAGTTTCTTCTTCTGAAGGGCAAACGATTGCAACTACATCAGGCGCAGAGACTGCCTGTAGTCCATTCTCGATAGCATCAGCCAGATATGTATCGTTCCGCGTGCCGGGCGCCTTGAACAGGAAATGGAAATTCCGGATCGCGCCCTCGTCGGACAAGATAAAATCAAAAGTGAAGAACCCTTTCATAGCAGGCCCTTCGTCAGCGGGACAACAATCGAATAGCAGGCACCAGCTGCCATCGGTAGCTCCGGGCGCTCCGTTAACCAATGTCTCGGTGCAAACGTCACATCCTCTTTCGGAACAGAGAAATCCTGTACCAAGCAAACCCTTCCCGTTCTAAGGCGAAGGTAAGCGTTCAGTCGCTGAAGCGTTTGCAAAACGTATGAAAGACCGCCTCCACTACCTGCCGTTGTTTTTGTCGTGGCGTGAAGCTCAAAGCACTTTTTCACAAGCGATACTTCGTCATCAATCGGAAGTTTCTCAATCTGATCGCCAGCATGACCGTAGTGGGACAGCCATCGCCGCGCCAGCCCGGGTCCAGTGTCCATAATCGTAAGTTCAAGCAGAGCGCTCTCGCGATTCTGCTCCCGACGCCCTTCAGTAGTCGTGAATCTCGGCCGGTTCGCAATATTATGCAGTATGAAAAAGCCAAGCGATGGGTCGTCTTCGCCGAGATGTGCCGATGCATTTTTGGCATCGTAGGTGATGTACTTCGCCATGACCGCTCGGACGTTTCTGGCATACGGCCGTCCTTCTTCGTCCATTGTGGCGTGTTCATCCGTATTTCGGAAAAGCTCGTAAAGAAGTGTCCCGAGGGCGACTCGCCAAGTGTCTGTCAGTCTCCGCTCGGCCACCGGCGCACACGCAGCAATCAACCGCGACGTCAGTGTGACAAATTCGTCGCGCGAGCGTACAGCACCGATCTCAGGTCGAGAATACAAAGGAATGAGAAATTCATTCTTTGCACGTGCGAAGCAACCCAAGAACGCACCCCGCCCGTGCATCGTCTCCCGAAAGGCTCCATTCTGCATTGCCTCAATTCGGGAGACTGCGTCCGCCAAGGCCTCACGTGTCGAGAGCGACCGACCACCAACGGTTTGGATGGCGTCGGCAAAGTACGCGGCAACAATTCCATGCGGTTCCCTTGCCAGGGCCTCGGACGCCTCAGTCGTGCTTCTGCTATAGAGTCGCAATGTTGGCCGGTCTACTCTTCGCGACCACGCGGCCAAAAATTGCATGAGAGCCCCCGGGACTCCGACATTGCCACCGAACTTCAGACCGGTGGTAAGTTGCAGGGTATGGTCATTGGGAAGCATCGTGTACGCTTCCTCAATCTCTTTTATGCTAACTGCAGTCGGAAAGGAAATCATGTCGTATCGGTCCGCAAGCACCACCTCTCGTGGAGCCGGAGTTGTTACGATCCCCGGGCTGTCTTCCGAGAGACTAACAGAGAAATAGCGGTGGAGTTACACTCACCGCTGCGCGCGGTTTGTCCGCGTGGTATCTCCGCTTCCCAAGCCACAAACCCCGTCGGACGTGTAACTCCGAGGACAACAATGAACGAAATCCAGAAAGCGCATGCCCGCTTTGTTGAGGAGATGGGTGTTGTTGACAACACGGTTCATGTGTTGCTCAAAGGACATCTACTAATTGAGGAAGCGCTCAGCAGAATCATTGATCAATTCGTCTTCCATCGTGAACACGTGGCGGAAGCGCGATTAAGTTTCGCTGGCAAGGTACACCTCTGTCGAGCGCTGTGTTTACGAAAAAACGACTTGGGCGAATGGGATTTAATCGCGGCGCTGAACGCCTTTCGCAACGTCATCGCACACACGCTACAATCTCCTCAGAGAGCCCGGAAGTTCGACAGGGTCAAGGAAATCTATCTGCGCGAGGCCGCAACAATGTCAGGTATCGAAGACGTTCGCGAAAGCAGCGAAGCAGATGTTGTGTTACTCGCCTGCGGCCACTGTCTTGGATTTCTGTCGAGTTTTGAAGGAGACGCACGAGTCTTCCGTCAACTCGTGTTCAATATGGACCGCTCTCTAAACCCAGAACTCACCCCGTTCGACCTTTGAATCAAAGGTACTTTGTTCTAGGTCTCGCTCCGCCGTGCGCGCCGATGGCGGGGTGCTTGAATTTCAACCGTAAACGCAGATTGTTTTCATACCACTCGATTACGATGTTCACGCCGCTCACTTCAGGGTATTCATCATCGTGAGCGCATTGCGCTGCGCTGCATCCTCGTAACAGTTATTGAAAATAACGTGTGCCTGCCCCGCCCTCGCCGCAACCTCACGCACTGGCCCGGATAGTTCGCATAGCTCGGCGTCGCTATAGTCATAATTGAACCGTTCCGCGGCCGATGAACTACCGCTCCATGTCTCCGCATTGCGGCCGTGCAGCCGGACAATGGCAAGCTCCGGCGACGTCACATCCCAAACCGTGTGCGCACGATTCGACACCCCTTCGGGCGCGTCCATGATTACGTGCACGATGCCGTGCTCACGCTCAAAGTCGAGTGTCGATTGCGAGTGCCTTTCGTCCAGCCAGCTTTTGTTCCGGAACTCGAAGGCCGTCAGGTATGGATGCATCCGTTTGGCACAGTGCTCGACGTGCGCCCTGTTCTTCGGCTCGCTCGTCATCCACGGCGCGAACTGGAACAGCACAGCGCCCAGTTTGCCCGCTACCCGCAGCGGTTCGATCGCTTCGAAATATCGAGCCCACATTTCCTCAATGACCGGCGCCGGCACGTCGCGGTAATACAGACTGGCTTTGCCCGTCTGTGGTAGCTCACTCTGCAGATCCTTCGGGAAAAACTTTCGCTCAGTCTGATGGCCCGTGAACAGGCGGAACGCCTTCATGTTGAAGGTGAAACCACCGGGCGTGCGTTCGACCCACAGCGCGCTATTACTGGCACTTGGCATCGCGTAATAGGATGAGTCGGTAGTCCCCCCGCGAATTAACGGGTGTTCAAGGTAGAATTTTCTAGCAGCAGATTGACAGGGAATTTTGCATGAAGACGTCCAGATTCACGGAAAGCCAGATCATTGGGATCTTGAAGCAGGCCGAAGCCGGAACACCCGTTCCGGAGTTGTGTCGCGAGCACGGGATGAGCAGCGCGAGCTTCTACAAATGGCGCTCGAAGTACGGCGGCATGGACGCGGCACTGATGACCCGGATGAAGGAGCTTGAGGCGGAGAACGCGAGACTCAAAAAGATGTACGCTGAAGAGCGACTCAAGGCCGAGGTGGTGCGCGAGGCGCTTGAAAAAAAGTGGTGAGGCCATCTCGTCGCCGCGAGATGGCCATGCGTGCAGTCAGAGAACGGGCAATGAGCGTACGGGCGGCCTGTGAGGCGTTCGGCGTAAGCGAGACCTGCTACCGTTACCGGGCAAAGCGTTGCGCGGAAAACAGCGTGATCGCCGAGTGGCTTGTGAGACTCACGCACAACCAGCGCAACTGGGGCTTCGGCCTGTGTTTCTTGTACCTGCGCAATGTCAAGGGCTTTACCTGGAATCACAAACGTGTTTATCGCATCTATCGCGAACTGGAGCTGAATCTGCGGATCAGGCCACGCAAACGGCTGGTGCGTGAGCAGCCGGAACCGCTGGCCGTGCCGCAAGCACTGAACGAGTGCTGGTCAATGGATTTCATGCACGATCAGCTTGCTGATGGCCGTAGCATCCGGCTGTTCAACGTGATCGACGACTTCAACCGGGAAGGCCTGTGTATCGAGGTGGACTTCTCGTTGCCTGCGCTACGCGTTATCCGGTCGCTGGATCAGGTGATCGAATGGCGCGGCAAGCCGCTGAAGATCCGTTGCGACAACGGGCCGGAATATGTCAGCGATGCGCTCAGGGACTGGGCCATGAGACGCGGCATCGTTCTGCAGTTTATCCAGCCCGGCAAGCCGCAACAGAACGCGTACATCGAGCGTTACAACAAAACGGTTCGATACGACTGGCTCGCCCACTACCTCTTCGAGACGGTGGCCGATGTTCAGGAGTATGCGACCAGGTGGCTATGGTCATACAATCACGAGCGGCCGAACACGGCTATCGGCGGCGTACCGCCGAAACAGAAGTTGCCCATCGCGGCATGACCTCTACTTCTGAACTCCGTTAAATGCGGGGGGACTACCAGTCGACTTCGACCAAGGGGAAATGGCCGGCGTAGAACCTGAGACGCGCCTCGGCGCTTGTGCAGCCCTTCGGATAGAAACGACCGCTCTTGATAAGCGTGACATCTGTCCAGGACGCGGTACCAATTCTGATCGACATCGCTCCCCCTTTTTCGCGGCTCGCAGGCACTACCGCGTTATCGAAAGTCGAGCCTATACTGTATATTCATACAGCATCAAATGTCCATCAAATGATCCTTCCCCCTTTCGAGCCGCCCAAGTACGACGAACTGCGGGCCTGGTGGCACCAGTACCCGATAGACGATGTTCGGCGCCTGATACTGGAGGTACAGAATCAGCGGTACTTTGTGTCGGATCTTAGTCAGATCGCCGGGCGATGCCGGAGTCTTACCGAGGACGACAGACCACTAGCTACCCGCCTGGCCGCGCTGAAAGAACTGTGTCGAGGCGTTGAGAGTCAGCAGAGGCGAGCCGGTCAGGTATATGGAGCGCGCCCCACTCCGCACCCGAACGCACCGGATTTTCGGAAACTTTGGGGCGGTTAATCACGAAGGTGGACCATGACAAAGAAAGCAGAAAATAAATTGCGGTGTGCGTGTGGTAGTGGAAAAGAATACAAGAACTGCCACGCGCTCGTTTCGAACGCACCCTCACAGGAAACGTTCAGAAAGGCCGCTGAACACTTCGCAAGAGAAGCAGCCCTTCAAGGGGTGTTCCGTGAGAAACATGGTCGCGCACGCATGCCTGTTCACGCATCATTCGGCGGTGGCCACATTTTTGCGGTAGGTAGCGAGCTTCACCGAGTCGATACCGATACATGTAATTTTCCCGCTTTCCTAAACTACTTCGGCGCTACAACCATTGGCTACGACTGGCTCGACGCAGAACGAGCCAAATCGCAGGGATCGCGACACCCATTAGGAGATTGGGCAAATGCTATGACAGCCCACGACGAAGATCCAAACCAACCACCTACGCCCGTAGGTTTCGCACCCATCGGCGCGAAAGGAACGTGGCTCAGGATGTCCTACGACCTCTTCACGATTCGCAACAACGCAACGCTTACCAAAACCATACTCAAACGACTCCGCATAATCGACCAGTTTCAGGGGGCGTTGTACGAGCTATGCGTTACAGCAAGCATTATCGCTGCAGGATTCACAATCGAATTTGAGAATGAAAAAGACAACACCACCGACCACCCGGAGTTCATCGCGACCGATCCCGCTACTGGTGTTCGTTTCGCAGTCGAGGCTAAAAGTCGCCACAGACCTGGCATACATGGCCAGAGGAACGGCAAACAATGGGTACCAGGAGAATCCATCGGTATAGTTCGCGCGTTACACGACGCGCTCACACTCAAAACAAAAATCCCCTACTACATCTTTATCGACGTCAATCTCCCACCACCATCGAGCGATACTGAATATCAGTCATGGCTGCGCGAACTACAGGCCACAGTGGAGGACTGCGACAACCACGGCTTCAAGACGGAGAGGTTCCCCGCAAACGGCATTGTGTTTACCAACGATCCAACACACTACTTCCTCAAAGACTTCGTTCACCCCGTCCGGACAGCGCTGTGGTACTACAAAATTGGGCTGGCAACCCCCGCTATCCCGTCCCCACACGAAGACATCGTATCCAGAGTAGCCAACGCGTTCTTTCAGCGTTCTAACGTCCCGGAAACAATCCCCTAGCCTTAAATGCACCATAGGCGTAGAGCCTACGTCACACGTCAACCGACATTGCCTGCTGCGAGGCGACTAGTTTCGGCGGTGGATCGCATTTGCAGATGCACAGGTCATCATTCAACGCCACACGTCGCCCGTCCGGCCCCTTCATCGGAACGCGTGGGCCATCACACTGGATCTTGCCGGTCGCGTTGCATGCAGGACACGAAACTTCATCGTTTTCGTGCGCAATGTTGCGGTCGTTTAATCCGAGCGTGGTGGAGCGGGCCAGCACCGTGCCGTTGGCCGTGGTCTTGTCGCCGGTCTGGATGATGTAGCGGGTCATGGTCGTGGTTCCGTTATGTCGGGCAGATCAGGCCTGGTCAATGTATCCGACAAGTTCCCACTGCACTTTCGACATCTGCTGGCGCGGTCCCATTACCTGATCCAGAAAAGCTACTTTGCGCGGCTCATGCACGACGAGCGATGGCAACACGTCGCCCTTCAGGAAGCGCCGCTGCCCGTCGCCCGTCTGGCCTTTGCCAAGCTTTGCGCACCAGACGCCGTCTTCGGGACATAGATCACCGGTGGTGGCAAGCGTCCCGATCGGCAGGCGCGCGGCGACAGTCGCGGGTTGATCTGTCACCGCGGTCTTGGTTGAAAAACCAGCGAGCGGCAGGCCAGTTGCTGGATCAAGATTCTTCGTTTTCGCGAGCTGATCGATGAGTTCGTCTGACGGTTTCTGCGGTGGCACTGCCGCGTCCTGCTCCTTCTGCCACTGGAAGCTACCGTCCCAGGGCGGCAGCTTTGCGGGCGGCAGTGGCACGATCTTGTCGACATCCGGGACCTTCGGGTTTCGGCCATCATTGGCGTCAAGGAAGTTCCCGATTAACCCGTAACGTCGCGAACGCTCGGGGTCGTTGGATAGTGCGAGGTAATTCAATTGATCCGAAGGTGGCGGCCCCTTGAACCCATCTCTTAAAAAAGAGGCCGATTCTGTGCTTCCAGCTTCGACACCCCGTTGAAATGCCCTAACTGCGTCTGCATAGTCCTTGTCACCGCTTAGGTCAATACCTAGCGCGCTCGCGGCTTCCCCAAATCCCTGATCAGTCGCGCATCGACGCATTTGTCTGGCAATCATTGGCGCCTTTTCCATCGGCGCCAATAGTTTGCCAACATAAGCCTGGGCTTCGGGACTGCCAAGATCAGCGGCCTTGCGGAAATAGCGGAGAGCCATTTCGGGGTCTCGTTTCAGGCCATAGCCCGCTTCAAGATAATGGCCGATGTCATAGTAACCACCAGCGACGCCCTGCTCGACCAGTTGTGCAGCGAGTGCGACCGTTTCCTTCGGAGCGTCCGGTGAATCTGCGAGCCCCTGAGAGACCAGCAACTGGACGTTTTGATTGGCCTTGTAGTGACCATGGGCCGCAGCGATCCGGTAGTAGCGCGCGACGCCATTGAAGTCCTTCGGGCCATCCTTCTTCTGCAGATACCTTCCATACTGGAACAGAGCGTCCGCCTGCGGGTCGAGCGGTGGAAGGTGATCGGTCTCATGCGTACATGTGAAAGCGAGGTTGGCGCGTACAGCGCTCAAGTCTGGTAACGAGGAAACCACTGTGTCTTCCTTGTGTGTGCAGGCACAAATAAGCAGCGCGAGCGGAATGAACAGGTAGGCCTTGTTCACTGATCAGTCCACGTAAGTACGAACATTGGACGTTCGCATAAAGCCGACAAGAGAAGCAACAGGCGCGAGATGCTTATTTTGGTTATCTGCATTCCGGTCAACGATTTTCGTCCATTGGTTGAAAGCTTCAGTCGGGTTGTCGTCGACGCCTCGTCCTGCGGTATGCAAGCCCCACAAATCTTGGCGCAATAGCTTCGTCGTGTCTCCGTCCACATGACAGATATTCAATTCACTGTCGCCTTCCATGCTGCGGTTATTGATGTTCGCCGAGCCCAGCGTCGTGAACGCATCGTCGACGGTCATCACCTTGGCGTGAACGTAAATATCAACCCACTTGCCAGGCGGCGAATCTGGCGCGACGAGCGTACAGATTTGCACCTTCAGTCCTGGATAGTCCCGGTTCATGGCCTCCGGCGGTGCGCTCTTCATCTGCGACTCGATGTGGGCTCTTTGCTGCTTTAACTGGGCCACCTTCTGCTTCGCATCTGCCAGTTGCTGTGCAGCGGCCGGTGAATCACCGTCGCCCTGGATCTCCATTGCGCCGAGAAGGTCGTTATTTGCATCCTGCTGATGATACGAGACATCTGCGAGTTGCTTCTTCAGGTCGGCCTGTCGCGCATCATCCAGCTCCAGTGATGCGACGCCCGGGATGTCCTTTGCCTGTCCCAGGGCATCGAGCATACGATAGGTGTTGACCGTTCCGAAGGCAATCGCCGCATCGCTGGAGTTCGTGATAACGAACAGATATATCGGGCCGTGTTTGCCAGCGTCCCGTCCATCGCCATACTGTTTCTTCGCAGTCGCCTTGATCGCGTCGGCAAGCGGCACCCATCGGAAATACTGGTTCTGGATGAAGATGTGCTGCGCGACGTTGTTCGCTGCCCGAAGATACAGCTTCTCGATGTCGCGCTTGCCCTTCTGCGACTGCGTGCGCAGCACCTGCGCCATCAACGGCGTGACGCCGGCCTTTAGCTTCAGCCGCGTTTTCAGCCCCTTACGGGCTTTGGTCAGATTCTGGCCGGTCGCATCGTCCCATGCTTCGCAGAAGTTCTCGTTCAGGTACTGCAAGGCCGGGCCCGTGACGAAGCTCGACATGTCCTGCCACGGATATGGGCCGTTACGCCCAGTCGAGGGTGTCTTGGGCGTGCAGCTGTGAGCGCTCGTATCCCAGTACTGGTCGAGCATGTTGTGGCCCATCACAAAGCCAACGGCGTTTTCCGGATCTTCGTAGTCGACCAGCACCATCTTCTGATGATGCGTTGGCGCCGTGAGGCCCATGGTCGCGCTGTTCTCTGCCTTGGTTTGCAGGTCACGCTTCTTGTCCTTGCCATGCCAGAAGGTGTACCACGCGATTTCCGCACGGTTGAACGTGCTAAATCCGCGCGTGGCAAAATCAAGATTCTTGATCGCCTGCTTTTTGAAATAGGCCGACCTTGCCGCATCAATAGGGACGACAGTTGCAAGAAGCCCGGGGGACGTGACATTGTTCAGGTTCGCACGCCAGTACCATTCAGTGTCGAATTTCCGCTCATCGTCGGTCTGGTAGTCTTTTGCGAGCGTCGTCGGGTGCTTCGCATACGTGGCGTCTTTCAAACCTGCCTTTACCCCGGTAAGCACACTGTTGCCCGGCATGTTGTTCTCGTTCAACTCCGCCAGGTGCGTTGGGTCCTCCCAGCAGAGCAGTCGAACCTTGACGTTTTTCGTTTTCCCCACGTGTTCGAGCAGCTCGCCGATTTTCATCCCTGTGCCATCCCGCCTGAAATACATCGATGGCTGGAACCCCCAGCAGATGATGTCGACGGTGTGATTCGCACTTAAAATCGCGTCGTATATCCGGCGGAACGCATTCTCGCCGTTTATGAGCGGCTGGAACGTGGCACCACACGGGTCATATTCCGTGTACTCCACGAACCATCGCATGTTTACTGTCCCGCTGCTCGTCTGGTTCAGCGCACACGGCGTTGTGGAGGTGACGGTATTGAGCGACGCCGAGATATCAAGCGAAATAGGGCTGCTTATCGATGCGGGGGCACTACTAGCCGGATTCGTCATGTCCTATGCCTCCGAGGGAGGATTGAGCAGGTTACTGTAGTCCTGGCGGTGTGCGGCCCGGTCCGATGGTGTGGCGCCGCCTTCAGGGGACCCCTGATGAAACTGGAACCCCTGATTCGCGAGCGCTCCATTGACCGGGTCCCGATACTCGCCTGGAACCGGAATCTCATGTTTGTCACCGTTGGACATCTCAAGCGTGTATTTCTGTGTCGTCACGTGATGATCGATTGGCAACTGGCCAGTCTTGTCGAACACACCCTGCTTCACCAGCGCACCGTCCGCAAACAGCTTGTATGGCATGCCCGCTGGGACGACACCCGTCGCTGCCGGCGACGCAAAGGTGTTCAACGTCAAACGGCGCGTCGGCATGTCCTTGAACGCGGGGTTGGTGACGTCCATCCGTGTCGGGCCACTAAACGCGTGGTCTGCACCCTTGAAGTCGATTTTCCCAGGCGCGTGGATCTCGATATTGCCATCCTTGATGCGGATATACGCGCCCCCGGAGGTGAGCAGAACCTCCTGCTGCGCGGCCGCCTGGATCTTCTCCGTCGCCGAGACCAGCAGCAATGATTTCTGCGCAGTCACCTCGACATTGTCCGCATGCGCCTGCACCTGAATCTTGCCCTTCGCCGCAAACAGCTTCATGCCCGCGTTCTGCACGAACAGGCTCAACCGGTTCGTGATGCTCGCGATCAGCGACTTGCCTGTCGCGATGTGCGTGCTCTGGCCACTTACCAGGTTGATGTGCTGATCGGTCGCAATATGCGCCGACTTCTGCGTCGACAGCGCGATGCCTGACGGCGCGGCAAACAGCATCACCGGCTGTGAGAAAGCATTGGCGTTTCCTGAGCCGCCGCCGGCCGTGACACCGCCCCCGCCTGTTGCCCCCGACGTACTGTGCTGCGTCGCATCGGTGAAGCTCTTCAGCGCGTCGTGTCCATCCTTCAGGCTTTCAGCCTGTGAGGCTTCGCTCGCCTGCGACGATGCCTCCAGCACACCCTCTGAACCGACCAGCTGGTTACTCGCCTGACGCGCATCGAGCGGCTGGCTGGTGACTGGATGCGTCGTCACGTATAGGCCCTGGCCCGCGCGCAGTGCCCCATACGCGTCTGAACTCAGGTCGAAGCCGCTGCCAAGGAAGTTGCCGCGACTGTTGCCGCTCTGGTTAATCAGATATCCGAGGTGGAGCTGCGCATTCGCGCTGCTCGAATAAAGATGCACACGGTTCTGGCCGGTCGAGTCGTCCATGACCATCTGGTTGAAGCCGTCTCCCGAGAACTCCTTCGATCGAAAGCCTGAAAGCAGGCTGTTCGAATGCCACTGCGGTTTCGCTGCGCCGTTATAGACGCGATGAAGGGCGATTGGCCTGTCAATATCATTTCCGACGTAGCCGATGAGCAGCTCCTCACCCGCGCGCGGCATGTGCACCGAGCCGTAGCCATCACCCGTATCCGACTGCGCCACGCGCACCCAGCATGACGCACGCTCATCACCCTGGTTGATCCGGTCCCAGACAAACATCACCTTGATCCGGTTCAGTTCGTCAGTGAACGCCTCAGCTCCCTTCGGGCCGACCACAATCGCCGTTTCCAGCTTCGCGTCCGGCTTCCGGTGTTCGAACGGGCTGCGGTACGGCACCGTCGTGCGCTGCGCCTCGATTCCGACATGGTAAAAACCCGTCGAACCGTCGGCATGTGACACCTTGGACTTACCGCCTGCGTCAGCAGCCTGAGCCTGTTTCAACTCTCGGGACAGGCTATGCGGATAGTTAGCCTCATGCCCTGACAGCGGCAGGTTGTTCAGGATGGTCCACACCACCTCGATCGTTGCGAACTCCCGCTCACCCGCTGCGTCCTGATCGTGTTCCGGGTGATCGGCAATCGTGAAGCGCATCCCCGCATCGATCGCGCGAAGCCCGCCTTCACCTTCGAAGCGTTTCGCTTGCGACTCCCACTCCTCCATGCGGATCTTCGAAAGATGGTCGCCCCGTGTCTGCTCCGGATACGTATAGCCGCCCGTGTATTCGTACACCTCCATCTGCGACGGCAACGAACCCTGGTTCGCCATCGTCGGAATGTTCGTCGCCTTCGGATTAAAGGGCGTCGACGGACTTTTATAATCGAACGTGCGGGTTGTCAGTAGCGCCGATTGCAGCGTGCGGGTACCCGCCCATTGCACGAGCGCATCCGTTTCACTGCCTGTACCCGCGCGGTAGAACTTGACCTGCTCCGGCGTCAACGCCGGGAGTGTCTGGAGTCGGTCGGTAATCACCAGCGTGTGCGACTTGCCGTCATCGGCCTGCTGCCAGAACCCGTACAGGCCTTCGGATTCGAGCAGTCTGTGGACGAAGTTCCAGTCGGTCTCATCCTGGCGGCAATACGAGCGCGACGGCAGCGGTTGCGAGAGAGCGAAACGGAACATCCCCTGCGCCTGCGGGTGCTGGTTGAAGACGTCCGAGATGATCTGGTCAGCCGGCTTGTCCTGCCAGTACTTCTGGTCGCGGCGGTACCGGAGGAAGTACATCCATGAGGCGCACGAAAGCTGGTACGAAGTCAGCCCACCGTCCGCACCAAGACGCCGGGCGGTATGAACGTAACCATGATGCGGGTGATAGGAATGGTCCGTCTGCTGGACCCACAGGGTGACCGGCTGGGCAATCAGCGTCTTGAGCTGGACATCGCCGGACGTGGACACGACATCGATCGTCCACGTGAAGTCGCGGCCAATTCGCGAGCGCCCGATGGCTCGCTGGGGCAGCAGGACATTATTTCCTGCCGGTGTGTCCAGTTTAAGCAGGCGGTCCTGCTGCGAAAGACCGCCCCTGATCGCCCCGATTATGTTTTGGGTATCCATGCCGCCTCTGACTTTATATTCAGCTCGTATCGTCTGATTTTACATGCCCGTCATCGTTCGGTAACAGAGAAAATCTAAGGGAATGTTAAATCCATTAACCCTAAAACCCAGCTATGCAGTATGAATCAGGAGCCCAGCGACAAGTCGCGACTAAGGGCGCGAGCGTACTGGCAAGAGCCGGCACCGTCAAAAGTGACTTTGCCGACGGCTGCGACGGGATGCCAAATTTCCCGGCATCCCTTGTCCCTATTGCCCTACCGGCCAGTCGCTCAGAATAGTCCAGCAGGTTGCGTGGCCTCGTCCCAGTTGAAAATGATGACCTCCCGGCGCAGTGCCTCCTGACCACCCCGCCTACCGTGTATCTGATATCGACTGTTTCGATGTGAAAGCCGTCAAACGCACTGCGGATATCAGGGTGATCATTTAAACTTACAATCGCCTTTCATTTCAACGAGCGAAGCCGGGATGCCATCTCGACATATTCAGAATAGGGAAACGGCACACCGTAGCCCTGGGTTTCAAAATACGGCGGATCGAGATAGAACAGCGTATGCGGTCGATCATATTTGTCGACGCAAGCCCTCCAGTCGAGCTGCTCGATGTAAGTACTCGACAGGCGCAAATGCGCTGCCGACAGGTTCTCTTCGAGACGCAGCAGGTTCAGGCCTGGCGGTGCGGTCGTCGCCGTGCCGAACGTCTGGCTTTCCAGCTTGCCGCCAAAGCAGTTCTGCTGCAGGTAGTAGAAGCGTGCTGCGCGCTGGATATCGGTGAGCGTTTCCGGGACCGTATCCTGCAACCACCTGAACACCTGCCGGCTCGACAGTGCCCACTTGAATGTATGGTCAGCCCATTTTTTGCAACCACAAACTTCGACGAAGGCAAAAGCGTGCACTAATGTATCCGGACTCTTGCAGGAGAGAACATCCCCCTCGTCCACGATGAAAATTCGCACCCCACGATCCTCAAAACTGTCGCAGCTACGAAAGCTGATTCAAATGTCAGGTTCTTCGCGAGGCCGATTGCCGTTGTCGTCATCTACGTTTGTCGCCGCAAAAACAGGAAGGCTTGATAAATCTACCGAACAGCTCGTGTCGGGTGGGGAATGTAGGCAGCGCTGCCGCTCAACACTGCCCAGGCGATCCTCGCCAGCTTGCTTGCAAGTGCACAGGCCACGACACTTGAATGCCGGCGCTCAAGGAGCTGTCGTACCCACATAGCCATGGCGTCAGTTCGTTTGTGAATGTGCATCATGATTGCTCGGGCACATTGGACAAGCAGCGTCCGCAGGTGCTTGTCCCCGCGTTCGATATGCCGAGCAGCGTCGACTTGCCTCCCGTGCTGTACTGACGCGGCACCAGGCCCAGCGAGGCGGCGAAATCGCGGCTAGTCCTGCATTGCCGAACGTTCCCGGCCTGCGTCGCAAGAACACTTGCCGTGATTGGGCCAATACCCGGGATCGTGAGCAGACGTTGCGCTGCTTCGTCTTCCGACAGCAGTGCCTTCAATTCGCATTCGATCGTCTGGATCTGTTCATTGAGGTAAATAATGTGATTCCGGAGTTGTTCGAGCAGCGCGACCAGACGGGGCGGCAGCTCGTTCGCTTCCAGGACCGCCGGCAACTTTCTGATGGCCGCGGGTCCCTTGCTGATCGCTATGCCGAATTCAACCAGGTAGGCATGGATCTGGTTGTGTGCTGATCCGCGATTCCGGATCAGCAGGTCCCGGGTTCTGTGCAATGCTGACATGGTCTGCTGATGCTCATTCCTGGCCGCCGCGAAGCGCATTGCCGGGCGGGAGGCTGCTTCACAGATCGCTTCCGCATCGACAAAGTCGTTCTTGTTTCCCTTGACGAACGGTTTGACGTACTGCGGGGCAATCAGGCGCACGTCATGCCCGAACTGCGCGAACTTCCGTGCGAGAAAATGTGCTCCGGAACACGACTCCATGACGATCCTGCAAATCGGTGTGTTGGCCACCGTCTCGATGAGTTGCGAGCGATTCAGTTTCTTCCGCCAGACCTGATGCCCGGTACGACTTTGGGCGTGAACGTGGAAGCTATGCTTACCGAGATCGATCCCCAACAGCGTGACGGTTTCCATGACAACTCCTGGCGGCAATGAGAGAGTTAGCGTACCCCGGAGGGTGGGCTGACCATATCATTACTGCCTCACAAACTCTTCGAGGTGGTGCTGCACCACGCGATAGAGGTTGACCAGTTCGCCGTTCACGTCGTTGATGACTTCGACCTTCGCCGGCGGACGCATGAAGTACAGCGCTGCGCCGCCCGCAAAAACCTCCACATAGCACTCATGTGCCGGAAAGCGTGGAATGAGATGATCCGCGAGACGGCGCTTGCCGCCGATCCATGGAATGATGGGAAGAGCCATCGTGAAGTTGCCTTTTGTGGTTCTGGTAGAATCCGGGCCGCCTGTCGACAGGTAGCAGGGCCGTGGCTAATTCACTGGTTGATGCAGTGGAAAGGTGGCGGGAAGAATGCGCTAACAGACTCCCCGTCGCCCTGTTCTCTCATCACGGGTACACCGTGATCAAAGTTGCTTTGCGACTCGTCTGATGCAAGTGCATCAAACTCCGGACGATGTCCGCGACGCGGCCTGCGTCACGACCGTATCCGGTGATACCGCAAACTGCGTGATTGCAGCAGCCTGCCGGTCCGCACGCGACGACGAGCCGAAGAAATATTCCTTCGAGCCCAGCACCATCGCGATCAGAATTCCGAAGAGCGTATCGAGCGCACGCATGACGCCCTCGTCGAGCCTGATCTGTTTCGCCGCGAGCACGAACTCCAGACCGATCACTGCGAAGAGCGCGACCGTGTACATGTAGGCAAGATTGCGCGCAGTGTGATCGTGCTCGGTCACCGCGAGATTGCGCGCATTCGCCCGGTCGTCAGCTGCAACGCGGTCGGCCTGCGCCTGAATACCCGCCATGTTCTCCGCGTGCGTGAATCCGGCCTGCTGCATTTTCAGGGCGAAGTCGTCGTCGGCCTGTTTAAGTGTGAGCAGCTGCTCGGGCGTCATGGGCTGGCTGGTGAGCGCAGTTTTCACCGCATCGACCGAACTGTCGTCGAATCCGAGCCTGCCCGCGATTGCGGATGCCGCCATTGCGGCGATGCCCGGCACTCCACCCGTCAACGCAGTTACAAGCCAGGGCGCAACGGTTTTCAATAGATCCATCATTCGCTCACCCCGAATGCCCGGTTGAGCTGCCAGCCGTATTCGAACGTCTCGTTTGCCGGACGCCTTTCGGCGCACTCGATGTACCAGACCGATTGCTGCGCGGCCACCATGCCGAGCAGCACCCGATGTCCGTCCGCACCACGCGCGGCAAGAAATGCTTTCAGCGCGGCCACGGTCAGTGCACCGACCCCACCGTCCACGGCGATATCGGGAAACGCCCGCCCGTTCTGGTTCAGCACGTTCAGTGCGCGCTGCAGGAACAGCACGCCCGTAGCCTGCCCGGAATTCACACCGATATCGAACAGCTTCCCAGCGAGCGCAGGCGATACCGCATCGATGAGATCGAACTTCGGCTGCAGCCAGTAGCGGCTACGATAGGTCTGTGCAGCCGTCGTGCGCGGCAGATCACGCATCGGACCGGTATAGCCGAACGCGCGGGCTACCGCGATGGTGATCCCCCACATCGTCTCGCCACCCGCATCCGCCGGATTGTTCGAATACCCGCCTTCCCGGCCGATCAGTGCGTCGATTTTTGCATTGATTTTTGTATCAAGCGTCATTGCTTCGCCCCCTTGTTAATGACCTGTTCAAGAACCTCAATGCGCTGCTGCTGCACGCGATTGAGAATGTCACCCTCGTTGATATGGGTGAACACCCACACGATTGAGCCCACCATGAGTGTCTGAACGACGCCCAGCACGATGCCAAGGACCCACATCGCACCCTTCGCCGTGTTGCGCATCGCTGCGACCCGCCCGTCTACGCCATCGATCGCTTCTGCGAGTGCGTCGCGGCCTTTCTTGCCCTCATCCATCCGCGCCCACAGCAGCTCGATGTCCTTGCGCGCGTTCTGGTTGTGGATCGACATTTCCGCAATCGCACGATCGAGTGCTGCAACGGGTTTCACTGACGTCTTGATGTCCTCGACGCTGGCCGCCACGTTGCGCAGCTGCTCCCCAAAGCGCGCAATTTGCACCGCGAGATCGGTGTTGTGCTGCGCATTACGCTGCTCACTTCGCTGATCCACCATCGGGCCGCCCATTTCCATAAAAAAGCCGCCTCGATGTCGGCGGCTCGTTGTCGTGATTCGCTGTCCTGCATCGACGTTCCGCACTGCTGCGATACGTCATCTCAATGCGGTGGTGCCGGCACGACGAGATTGACGGTCTTCGTCGGCTTTTTGCCGTGCCCGACCTTCGCCTTGCCCTTGTTGCCGGCGTTGAGATCGACCCGCGTTTCCCAGCTGCGGCCCGCATAGTCGTGCGTCACCGAGTCGATCAGGAAATCGCCGTCCGCCTCCTTCTTGAAACCCTTCAGCGTGACCGTCTTCTCGGCAGAGAAGTCCGCGCGCCCCTGCATCAGCATCGTGCTCTTCGCGGTGTGGTGGTTCAGCTTCTGTAACCGGGCATCGGCCGCTGCCTTCGCTGCTTCGTGACTCGCGAAGGCATGCCGCTCCGTATGCACTGCGGTCGCTCCCTTTGGGGCGTCAGGGTTCGGTATGACCAGGTCAATTTTCTTGCCCGTCTTCGTGTCATGCACGCGCGTGCGGACTGCCGCGAAACTTGCGCGGTCCGCGAATGTGATCTCGTAGTCGATGAGTACGTCCGGTGTGAGGGTGATCGACGGCAGCGGCAGGCCGCTCGCGCTTCTGCCCGCGCCGCGACCCGCGACGATCAGCTTGCCGGCCTTCACGGTGGCCGTCGCACCGTGCAGCCGTGAGAGGCGCGTGACGAAGTGCAGATCACTTTCCCCGAACTGGTCGGCTCTCGGCACCATCGCGTCGATCGCGCAGACCGGCGTCCACCCGTTGCGCCGTGCGATGTCGCCGACCACGTCGGCCAGCCTGACGTTCTCCCAGCTACCGTAACGATGGGTCTTCGAGCTCGCCCGCATGTTCGAGGGACGGCCGCGAATGATCACCGAAGACGGCGGTCCCTTCAGCGCGATCTCGTCGATCGTGTACTCGCCGAGAAAGGCAAGACCGCTGCCCAGCCAGCCGAGCGAGATTTTCAGCGTAGCGCCCTTGGGCGGAAACTCGATCTTGCCGTCCCGGTCGTCGAGCTCGATCTCGCACTCGTCGGCATCGAGCCCCGGCTTGTCGACCGTGTGGATCCGCAGCACACGATCCTGAATCACCTTCGTGATGTCGTCGCCATTCGCGACGATCTGGAACACTGCCTGCATGTCTGCTCCCGCTCTTCATCATCGGACCCGCCCACCATCTGCATCAGGTCCACAGTTGCACCGGCTCGCTGCGCGGCGCGTCGACGTCTGGCATCACGATCGTGATGCCGGCGGCGAACGGCTGTTCGTATGACGCGAGGCCCGGATTGGCTTCATAGACCGCCTCGACCGTTCCGGCCAGCGACCCGTACACCGCGTAGCAGATCGTGTCGAGCACGTCGCCCTCACACGTTCTTATAGTCTTCGCCATAGCGGCCGAACTCCAGGCTAAAAGTCTGTTTGCGCGGGGTGCCGTCCGACATCAACGCTTCCTGCTCTTCCTCGACACCCTGCAGATACCAGCGGCCGAGCACTTCGCCGTAGCCGGTCGTCAGCAGCACCGGCACCATGCGTCCACCGATCGCGCGCAGTGCATCGAGCTGCCGCGCACCAGCGCCTGACGCTGCGAACACCACGCCCGAGAGCGTGATGGTTTCGCCACCCTGGCTAACCGCCTGCAGTGCTTCCTGACGGTTCAGACGCTCCTGCGACGCGACCTTGTACTTCGTGGTGCGACGCAGGCGGTCGAAGGCGGCCGTGGACAGGTTGAAGTGGAACGTGTCGCCTCTGTCCGAGCTCAGGGTCATCAGGTGAGGCGTCGCCGTCGAGGCACCACCAGTGAGACCGGAGAACAGTGTCCCCGCACCAGTCGACGTCGCGACGGATGTGCCAACTGAGCCCGGCGCTGGCGTCTCCTTGATGCCCGCCCATGCATTGAACTTCGTGCGGACATCGCCGAGTGCGCCCGTCACCGATTCGGCTGCGGCCTTGATCACCGGATTGCCCGATGCACCCGCCATCTTCAGCACGCTGCCGGCCGACGACTGGACGGCGTTGAAGCCGCGCATGATCGTGCCGACCTTCGGGCTGAGATCCCCCGCGACCGACAGCGCACTGCCCGCACCTGACAGCAGTTCGGCCGCGTTATCGAGGTTGCCGGTCGCCAGTTTCTGCAGCACGGCTACGGTGTTTTCGCTGGCCGGGCGGTTGCGCTCATAGACGCGGTTCATGCCGCGTACACGCTCGGTTGCGATGCTGGCCTGCGTTGCTGCCTGCGTAATCTGTGTCACAAAATCCACGGCACACCTCTCTCACTTCGTTTGCGTTACAGATGCGGTGAATCGAACATCGCCGAACGGTTGCTCTTCGCGATCTGGTCTTTCATCATGCGTTGCAGCTGCGGCGAGACCCTCGCGAGAAAACGGTCGGCCGCGTCGTTACCGTTGCCTTGCTCACCCTGCAACGTCACGTGAAAGACCGGTGCGAAGGTGTTCTTCTGGTCGACCTTCATGACAGGCCTGTCGGACCCGGCCGCCTTCTCCAGTCCCTTCGCCTTGACCGCGGCGTCAACCGCAGGGTGAGCATCGCCACGTGAGAACGCCCATTTCGTGACAGCGCCCAAAACCTTCTCGCCCGCGTAGGCGCCAATCGCTCCACCAACCAGCCCGCCGATCGCGATACCGATCGGGCCAGCGGCTGCGCCGATGATTGCCCCCGTCTTCGCGCCGAGCACACCGCCCGCCAGACTGCCGGCGATACCAGCGAAACCCTTCGCCTTCTCCGCCCGGTTGCCATCGCTTGTCGCAACACCCCACACGTTCGTCGCTGCCATGCCGATCTTGAGTACCGTGCCGGCCGCCGCGAGCTTGCTTGCATAAGGCATGACGCGACCGATCAGGCCACGGGCACCACGCAGCACCCGCGCAACGCGACCGCCCTTGCCTGCGCCACGCGCCCCGCCGGCCGCTACATCACCGAGCTCGCCCGCGATCGCTCCAACCGCACCACCCACACCACCACCGGGCAGATTCACAACGAACACGCGTTGCACGCCACCCACAGCACCGCCCAGCGCCTCCGCCACGCGTGCCACCACACCGACCTTGCCGCCACCAGCAGCGGCCCGGCCAGTAGCCCCCGCGCGCCCGGCGAGGATCGAACCTCGCGCGATGTCGAGTGCCCCGCGCCCGATCTGGAAAAGCGACTTTGCGCCGCGATACGCAATAAAGCCGGCCGCGATGCCCGCAACGATCAGCGTCGCTTTCGGAGCTGCGTCGGTTACCTTCGCGAGCCCTTCACCCGTTGCCTTCGCCGCGTGTCCAACCGCATCGGTCACGGGCCGCAGCGCGTCGCCAATGCTGCGCATCGCGTCATTCCACTGCTGCCCGACTTCGCTCCAGATCTGTTTGGATGCATCGCGCCGGTCAGCAAGATCCTTCACGATCTCGCCACTGGCCTGCGCCGATTCCTTCTTTAACCGCTGGTACAGATCCGCGTTCTGCAGGTAGGCAGTGAGTGCCGCCTTGACCTGCATGTCGTTGAAGAGATCCCCGGTTTTCAGGCTGTCTTCAAACGCCGCGATCTGCGCACGACGCTTCTGCGGATCCGACTCGCCGTTTATGTTCATCGCAGCATCGGCAAGCTGTTTTGCTTTCGCGGGATCGGTGCGGTCGATGTATGCACGCGCCAGAACGAAGGAAGCCTCAAGCGTCGACCAGCCCTTGCCGATCGCTTCGCGCATTTTTGCTTCGTAGTCGACGCCAGCCTTTTTGTAGTTGTTCGCGGTTTCATTGGATCCGATCTTTGAAAACCAGTTTTTGAGGTTGTTCGCCGCTTCGTCTGCAGTGCCGGCCGTCTTCATCTGGACCTGCAGCATGGCGCCGAGCTGCGACACCGAGTCCTGCCCGGTGATGCCGATCTTCTGCATTTCGGCGAGCAGCACAGGAAACCACCGGGCCATATCTGCCGACTCGAACGAGCCCTCCTTGCCTAGAAACGCGACGGCCTCGAACGCACGGCTCATCTGAGCCGGATCCGAGATCCTCGCGTTCTGCTGCAGCGCCTGGATCATCCGGGCGGTCTCACCGGTCGTCGCTCCCTGGCCGATGGAGAACTTCGCGGCAAGGGGTGCGAAGTCGAGCGCGCGATTGACGTCCATGCCGGCGGCGACCATCTGGTTCACCGCTTCGGCCAGCTCATTGCGCCCGATTCCGTTCGCCGAGGCATCCCGCCGGATACGGCGCCCCATCGTCGCTTCCTGTTCAGTCCGCGCGATACCCGCCTTGATCGCAATGTCGCGGATGATTGCCTGATAGTCCGCCGAGATCGCGGTCGGCACGGCGACCGCTGCCGAGAACTTGACGGCATCGCCGATCGTGCCTCGAACGCCCTCCCGCCCCGCTGCGATACGTTCGTGGCCTGCGGCCTTCAGATCGAGGCCACGCGCGGTGCGCCCGAGTCGCTGATACGAACGGTCGAGCCGGTCGACCTCGATGCCGGCCTCACGCAGCGAGCGCAGGTTCGAATCGAGTTTGCGACGGATACCATCGGCCGCCGAGTCGCCGGCCTGATGGAGGCGCCGGAACTCATCCTGCAGCTTGATCGTGTCGCCGATCGTGCGCTGCCAGAGCCGCGTGTCATTCGCCGTCTTCTTCAGACCGGTGATACGTGAGCTTGTCTCGGTGATGGCCTTGCCAAACGTCGCCGATACGGCACCCGCGATGACAATCCCCAATGCGATGTCATTTGCCATCCCACACCCCTACTGGTTAATCAGTGAGCCACCAGATCACGTCATCGAGCGTGAGCCCGTCGACATCATGCGGCGACATCCGCAGTTCGTTCACCAGCCGTTTCGCCAGCTTTTTGAGCGTCGACGGGCTGATCCTTGCGAGGGGTTCGAAAGCGAAAGTAGGCATCCTGCACGCGGTTGTAGTCGCCGAGATCCATGCCCTCCAGGTCGTTCGGCGCGACCTCCGCCAGCGCTGCAAAGAGCGCGAGTTCCTGCCCCGCCGGATCTTCCGGATAAAGCTTCTGTGCAGCACGCTGGTCGCGTACCTTCGGTCGGCGCAGCGTGATGCTGTCGCGCGTCACGCCATCGAATGTCGCCGGATAGTCCAGCCTGATCGTTACGGTATCCATCGAGCACCTCAAATAGAAACGGCGGACATTGCGTGTCCGCCGTATGGGAAAAAGTTACTTTGCAGCGTAACTGGCTGCTTACATGCCGATCGCCTTGCTGATCTCTGCGAGCTGGTCCACGCCGTTGATGATGCGCACCATACCCATCGGGTCGATCTCATACACCGCAGATCCGTCGATTTCGAGCTTGTAGTACGTCAACGACACGGTGAACTTGGATTCCGACTTTTCGCCGGGCTTCCAGTCACCCGGATCGATCTCGGACAGCATGCCGCGCAGCGTGGCCGCCACCGCCTTCGTCTTGCCCTTCATGTCCTTGAACGCACCGCGAAAGACGCCGTTGAATGCCGTGGCGTCGGCAAGACCAAAGAACACCAGCACCTCGCGCGTCATCGACGCCATCGCGAACGAGGCTTCCATCGCTTCCATCCCGAGGTCCATCTTCACGGGCGCATCCATACCTCCCCCGCGATGCTCGTCGGTCTTGATCTTCAGCTTGGGCAGCGTCACGGACGTCGACAGGCCCGCGAAGCCCTTGCCGTCGACGTACAGGTTGTAATTGCTCAGTGTTTCCGGAATCACACGTCACCTCTTAAGAGTGGGTATCGAGCACTTCGGTGAGCCACTGGTTTGTGATCTCGAAGCGGAAGATGGGGTTTTCTGCCGGTGGAACGTCTGTGAACCGGATGTTCCAGTAGACCTTGCCCTGTTCGAGCTGGCTCGCCGTATTCAGTTCGGGGTCGGCATACACCTCGAAGTTGATCAAGGCGCCCTGACGCTTCAGATCGCGCATGAACGCCTGCAGTCCCTTCGACACGTCATCGACATACGTCGCCGTGATGCTCCGGTCGACAGCCCACTTATGGCCCGCGAGTACGGCATCCATCACGATGTCGAGCGTACGTACCCGCGTGACGAATGACCATTTGGGGTCGCTCGACAGCGTACGGTTGCCCCACAGGCGATAACCGCCGTCGCGGATGATGGTCGCAATCTTCGCGTTGTTCAGCAGGTTCGCGCGGCACGTCTCGTCGCCGTCGAGGAATTCGATCGGCCGCTTCGTGCCGGTGACGTCGACCAGCTCCTTGTTCGACGGCGACGCCCAGAAGCCGATCGCCGCGTCCGTCTGGCAGAAGAGACCTGCCGCATACGACGACGCCGGTGCGCCGACGTCAGCATTCGCGGTTGTATCCCACACGGTTGCACCGGGATCGACCATGTAGAGCCGCTTGCTGCCGAAGTTCGCCGCATAGGCGATTGCAGCCTCGTCGTCGGTGTTCGGGCCGTCGATGATGCCGATCGCGCGCAGCTTGCCGGCCAGCGTATCCATCGCCGTAGCAACGGCCTGTGTCGACGAGAAGCCCGGTGCCAGCAGCAGGCGCGGCTGCACGTTGTATTTCGACTTCGCATCGAGCAGCGACTGCAGGCCCGTACGGGCACCACCGGCCGTCACGCCACCGATCACCGCCGAGGTAAGCGCTGCCGCGTCGTTGCCGTCTTTCGCGCCTGCCGCTACACCCGTTGCAACGATGACAGCCCTGCTCTGTGCGTAGACCGCGCGTGCAGCCTGCGCAACTGCGCTGCGCTCGCCGAATGCTGCGACCGCCTCGCGATAGCTGGTCAGCTGGACCGGCACGTTCGGGGACGCCAGATCCGGGCCAGGGGTGTACGTATTGACCAGGCCGACAATTGAGGACGACGGCACGGCGATGGTACGTGGACCGCTGTCGACCAGCGACACGGTCACCCCATGGAAAAACGATGCTGCACCCATTCAATCCCTCCAGAAAAAGAAAAACCGCCGCAGGTTCTGGCTGCGGCGGTCATTGGTGTTGACGTAGAGGCTGGTCAGGCGGCCGGCGATTCCGTCGCCGGCTGTTCAGTTTCCGGCTCGGGCGGTGGCACCGGTGGCGCCACCGGGTTTGCCACATACGGCGTCGGCTCGTCGGGCCAGATGGGCGCATCCGGAAACGCGTCGCTGTTGATCACGCGCACAAGGTCCATCTGGTACGTCGACCACGCCTTGAAGTAGTAGATCTGTTCATCGTCGAGGAGACCCGCCGCATAGGCATCGGCGCGGCCCGTGTTCTTCGCACGCGCGATCCCGAGGCGCCGCTCAAATTCGGCCATGCCTGCTGCGTGCTTTTCCGCCGCGACGGCAGCCGGATCCAGCACCCAGCCCCGCTCACTCCAGATGTGTCTGTCAGACGGGCGCGGAACATCCGTGAGTCCGCCCTCGTCGGGCGTGATACCCGCCATCAGGATTTCCGCCGTTGTACCGGCATCACTACCCGTGCGCCGGTACAGCATGCGTCCGCGCCAGTCAGGCAACAGCCCCCACACGCCGTCGCGGTAAAACGGCCAGGTCAATGAGAGACGTTCGGGCAGCGGGTCCGCAGTTGCGAACGCCGGCACAAGCCAGCGGCCGGGATTGCGTGGATCTTCGTCCGCGAGCCGGCTCGCGATGTACTGGCCGGTCTGGTTGTCGTACTGGTGAATCAGCATGGTGTGTCCTGTCAGAAAGCGCGGATCATGGCGAGTAGCGCAACGGAACGAACGCGCGTCTCGGCTCCGCCATCCGCATTGATACGGATCGTGTGACTGTGATTGCCGGCACCGCCGATGCCGACGTTGTGGCCGTGGTTCCCTGCACCTTCCGTGTCAAAACTGTGGGCGTGACTACCGCTTGGGCTCGTGTACGGCCAGTTGTTATCACCGTCGAGCCCCCCTTTGGATCCCTGCTGACCGCCGGCATAGACGCCCCAGGGGAAGCCCACGTTCTCGCCGTAGGGGACGACGTGCTGGTGATCGCCCACGCCTGCGGTGTTGCCGTGGTGGCCGTGCCAGCCCTGGGCGTCGGTCCAGGCGCCGTGTGCGTGATCGCCAACCGCATCGGCCGACGCGCCATGCACGTGCGCGCGATTCTGGCTGTCCTGCCATGTGCCAATACCGCGCCCCGGATCCACGCCACGCCCATCGTCGAGGCACCGCAGAAACTCGCCGCGCAGCTCGGGAAGACGGAACGTCGCGGCGCCATCGCCCGACGAGAAGCAACCAAAGTTATTTGCCCCCCACGCCGCATCCGCGACGAGCGCACCGCTCGCCTGTGCGTAGGCCCACAGGGCTGGGTAGTCGACCCGATTCACCACCGCGCCGTTAGCCTTGAGAAAACCCGCGCGCGCGGTCGTACGCGGTTCCATGACGATCTGGCCGATCGAGGCCGATGCGATTGACGACGTCACCCATGCAGTAGTCGCAAGCAGTATCGAGCTGTCACCGGCCGGCGGTGTCGGACCAGTCACGGGCTTATGGAACGTGGTCGCACTCGGCGAGAACGTCACGGTCGGCACGGCGTTGCACGCAATGGCAAACGAGCCATCGATGACGTGGTAGAAGCCGGTATCCGGCGCACCATCGTTGACGAACGTGAGCGACGGATAGGCGGCGCTCCCTTCGTCGAGATACAGCCGCTTGCCTGCTGCAAATGTGACGTCCCCTCCGATCGTGCCACCCGTTCCCTTGTCGAGCGGGTTCAGATTGCCGCCATGCCAGACTGGCTGGTTACCGACAAAGAGGTTCTTCTTCGCGAAGTCAAACTGGAACTGGCCCAGCGTAGGCGAGTACCAGCCGGCCTGCCGCGCGTTCGCAAAGAAGTAGCCGTCGTTCTGGCCGGCGTAGATCTGCGCCTCGCCGCTGCGGCGCACAGACAGATTGCCATCGATCCGGACGCTGCCACCCGCCTGCAGCACGCTCGAACCATCGTCGTCGGTCGTGCCGACAAGCACGCGGCCACTCGGCAAGATGCGGGCCGCCTCCCGGTTGCCCGCGACGAGCCCGGTCATTCCCTCGACGCCAGACGAGCCCAGCCATGCGTTCCCGTCGCTGTAGTAATAGGCCGTCGTCGCATCGCTGGAAATATTCGCGCGTCGCGTGCCAGCACCGAGACTCGTATTCTTTGCACTGATCGGACCGGCGAAATCGGCACCGCTAAGCGCTGCATATCGCTTCGCGGCCGTCCTCGGTGTGACGGCACGGGTGTCGTCAGTGCCGGCATCCGTTTCGGACTGCGTCGCCAGCTCGATCACGCCTTGTCGCTCGGTCGTGGCCGGCGGGTTCGTGAAAGACGCATCACCGAACACGAGCTGTGCCGCGTCGATCGTGGCGAACAACAGATCGGCCGAGAGTAGAAGCAGCGCCTGGGGCGACTTCTCCATGATGGGCGCAGGCTGGCTGTAGACCGCAAAGAGCACATCGTTTTCGAGGTACAGGCCAAAACCATAGAGCGTGTACTGGTCAGCCGTGTCGTCCCTGAGCGTGACGTGGATCGTGTCCGGTGCGACGTTCTCGCCTGCAAACGTCGAGATGCGCTTGAGTTCGCCGGGCAGCTTCGTCAGCCCCCCGACTGCCGCGAACGCAACGTTGGACAGGCCGATCTTCGCAACCGTGTGCGCATTCGTACCCGCGTTACCCGGTGCGACGAGAGCAGCACGGCCCGCGTCCGTGATGGTGATGAGAGTTCCAGCCATATGTCAGATATCCGTGAATCTGTCCGTCAATTCAGTCTGTCAGCGAGAGGCGCCGGTACAGGGCCGGCCGTACGGCTGCAGCAACGCGTTGCGTCCCCTGCATCGACAGGCCCTGCGTGAACGTGTAGTGCGCACTCGCGCGTTTGACGCGGTCGATCTCGGCGATGATGTCGGCCACGTAGGCGGCCGTCGCAGGGGTGCCATCCCGGCTGCTGACCGTCATGACAATTTCGAATGTGCCCCGAACGCCCGGTGGCTCCAGTTCGAACCATTCGCGCATCGCAATGTTCGCGCCAAAGGTGGCGACCACATCGCGCACCGCCGCAGCTGTGCCCCGCTTCCGCGCAATCGGGATCGCCGCCTTGACACGTGCACGCTTGACCTGTTCAGGCCAGTAGTCCTTCCATGTGTCGACACCGAGGTGCCACGCCAGCCACGGCAGCAGTGCGAGCGGAATCGTGTCCGGATTCATCAGATCGGCAAGCGGCACAGGAATGTCGAAGGTTCGCGCAGTGGTCGCCGCGATACTGCGCTCCAGAGGTGTCGAATTCACCGGCAACAGACCCGGCATCCGCACAGCAGCCTCAGGCACTTCCGTCATATACGCCCCCGTCGATCAGTTCGATGCCGGTGCAGAACGTCGCCTGCTGCTTCGTGACCTTGATGCCGTCAATGGGCGACTCCAGAATGACCTTCTGCACACCAGGGACACGGATCGCAGCATGTAGACCGTCGGTCGTCACCTCCATATCGAGCCGGTGCATGTCGTCGGCATACTGTTGCGTGTGCTTCTTCGACTCGGCAAGCACGACCGACCGGTCAGGCCCGGCGAAGAATTTAAGCGTTGCGCGGATCTGGTACCGGATGACCTCCGCACTGCGTACCGTGACCTTTTCTGAAAGCGGCCGCACGTCATCGGCCCTCAGCGCCTTCGACACGATGCCGACCAGCTCGTCGCTCGCAGTGCCGTCGCCTTCACGCGACAGGATCGTGACGACGATCTCGCACGGGAGCGGGCTGATTACCGAAACAGACAGCACACGGCCGTCCGAATTTAATGCATGCGACCGGTAGGCTCCCTCCGGACCCGCTACCGAGTAGCCTTGGGGAGCCAGTTGCGTGCGCGAGCGCAGATCGTCGTCTTTTTCCCGGATCTCCGGCTTGTCTCCTTGCCCGTTACTGTCCAGGTCGACCGGCGTGAAAGCGAGCCGCCTGATACCGAACAGCGCAGCGAGGTGTTCGAGCGTCGTGCCTGTCGCGAATGCGAGCATCACCGAACGCGCAGCGTCGTTCACTCGCGCCCTGAAACGTACTTCACGATAAGCGGCCAGCTCCATCAGCTTGACTACAGGATCGGATTCCAGCGCAGCGGTCCAGTGCGGATAGCTGCCCCTGTAGTCTTCGACCAGTTCCTGATAGATGTCCTCGAAGTCAAGTGCTTCAACGACGTCCGGTGGTTCGATCGCAGTCAGATCAATTGTTGTCATGCAGTTACCTCGAACAGGAGGTCTTCACCCAAATAAGCGCCCTGAATCCTGAACGTCACGCGCCCGTCGAGAACCGACAGCACCGTGACGCGCGAGAGGGTGATACGGGGCTCCCATCGACTAATCGCCCGCGCGGCTTCAGCCTGTACGCTTGAGATCCATCCGCGTGTAACAGGCAGATCGACCATCCGGGGGATGTCGGACCCGTATTCGGGCCGTTCGCGACGTGTGCCCTTGCGAGTTGAGAGAATGTCGCCGATGCTCTGCTTCAGGTGAGCGATTCCCGTAATGGGTCTGCCGGTGTGCCGGTCCATTCCGGTTAGCGCTTCCATGTTCAGGCACTCCCATCGACACGCTCGAAGTCAGCATGCCGGTCGAGGAACGTGACGTGTCCCGGATCGGACACAGTGACCAGGCTCTTCTCGACCATTGCGGTGTCGCCATCGGGAAACACAACCGTACGCGAGCGGAACGCCTTGTCGCGAAACGAAGCCACGGTGGCCTGCGGGAAGGCAATGACTTCCTTGGCTTGCAGCATATCGATGCCCCAGAATAAAAAGGCCCCGCACGGATGCGAGGCCAAAGTTGTTTTGCCGGATTGAATCAGCGCCTGACAATTACCCGAGTCAAGCAGCCCTGAACTGAAACTTACTCATAAGTCAGAAAATCGCGAATCCGTGGAATAGCTTCGGCAAGGATGTTTGTGTCAAGGCTGCAAGTTGCGTCCGCAACCAACGTGGCATCTGCGTTGCTGAACAAGGCCCTCATCAGCGCCTTATCAAAACTGAACAACTGTTCTATCGAGAGAAACGAGGTGCTGCAACCAGAATAATCCCGAGAATCATCAAGACACAACCTATGACGAGCACGTTCTGTATGGAATTTTCGGTGTAGATTGCATAGCTCTCATACGGAGTCAATGGGTCGTAGTGTATGGTGACCGACGCGCCCTTCGATAGCTGACTGCTCCATTCAACCATCTGTTGACTGGGGCCGTCAGGGTAGTCACTTATCTTGTCCACGTGATTTGTGGACGTAGCCTGTGTGCCTATGTAGTTTTGTCCGGCTACCTGATACCTATATTCCGTAGTCAATGCCCAGACTTTTACATCACGGTAATACGTGTCGTCTCGTGCTGTTCGGCCTACCGTCGGGGTTTCGAGGTAAGCGCGCGTTGTTCGAATAAACTTTGGAGCCTCGACGATCAGGCCTGATGCAGACGGCCATGTTTTCTTTGCCACTTCTTCACGGTGCAACCCTATGGGCATCGCAAAACAAAACAGCGATGCCAGGATAAGCGTGTATCCATACATAGGTAGTTTGTTCAAGCGATGCACCTGTTGGCTTTTATCAAATGACGTAAGCTCGCCCAGCTCTGCGGATGAGTTTATAAGGCACAGCGGGCGACGCCTGACGATCTTACGCCAATTGTCCATAAAGAGAGACTGTGCTCCAGCGCGGAACCGCGCATGCGTCAAGATTAAACCGACTGCGCTAACCCTCACAACGGCTCGCTGGTCGGCGCACCGTCGCCCTGTTCCCGATGGGTGTGATGTGGCAGCGATTTGCCCTTCGAGGTCACATTGCCGGTGAAGTCGGCGTCACCTTCAATCGTCGACGCCGGCCCACCAGCGGCGTTCTTACCCGTGATGCCACCAAGGAACGAAAGTCGCTTCACCGTGGTGCTGTTGCCGGTGAACGTAGAGTCAGGCGCATCGACCAGCAGTTTCGGTGTGGTCTGCGTGATGCCGGCCGTCGTCAGCTCCATCTGCGTGCCGCCGATGCGGAACACGATGCGCCCGCCGGCCGGCACCGAAAACACATACTCGTGCGCGTCGTGGTCATAGTGCTCGTGCGCTCCATCCGGGTAGTCGGTCGCCGTGATGTTCGCCGCGCTACCGTTGGCGTCACCGTGCGTGCTGGTATAGAAGCCGGCCAGCACAAACGCGCCCGCGAGCGTGCCGGATGGTGCAAGGATGATTGCCTGCTCTCCGACCGATGGCGGGCACCATGTACGCACCCGCCCGGCCGCGAACGTCTTCCACGGCAGCAACGCGCTCACCCACTCACCATTGCGAACCCTGCAGCGCGGCGGATCGTACTGGACGCTATCGACGACGCCGGCCTGCACAATGCTCGCGATCAGCCGGTCAATCTCGCCGATGTCGTAGTCGCTCATGCGGGTTCCTGCGCCCGGCCCGCGTTCCAGTAGGCGGTCTCATGCCCCTGCCCCGTCTGCGGGTCGACACCCCATACCACCACCGAACCGCCAGGCGGAAACGGCGGCATCACATCACCAAGATCAAACTCATGTGTCCACTCGACCAGCCAGACGAGATATACATCGAGCTCCGGCCGGAACGGATCCTCCGCGATCTGCACCAGCTTCGCAGGCGTCACCGGCACCTCCCACGTCTCGCCGTGAATCGCTTGTGCAACACGTGCACCCAGCTCACGCACGCCGAGGTCCGCACCATCGACAAGCGGATCGACGATCGCACGTGCCTGAAAGCGGCCGATCAGCGATGTCTGGCCTGTGCCGGGATCGTGGCCTGGCTCCATCTCGGACAGTTCTATCACCACGCACGGCGTCGGGATCTTCCTGCCGAGCTTCGGATACGCGTCGATGCACTCCATGCCGGCAATCTTCGCGCGCAGTCCGCTCACGATCGCATCGTGAAGCATTTTCAGGTTATCGAGCATGCTTCGCTTTTCCCATGGCCTTCTGCATTTCGTAGTTCACTTCCTGTTTCAGGATCGTCATCAGCCGCGCCTCACACATCTGTGCCGCACGACGAAACGCCGGGTCACCCGACTTCGACCAGTCGACTGTCACCACCTCGAACGGCGTGCGGGCCTTTCCAGTTCGCCGGTAGATCGGCCCGTCCGGCTTCGCCTTCGTCTGCCGCCACGCGCCCTCGAACGTGTTCCGCCCGGCCCGCATGCCCTTCCGGGTGCCCGTCACCGTGCCGAGACGGTGAGCTTCTACGGGATTCAGGCCGAGCCAGACTTTCCCCGTGTCCGCCGAACGCAGGAAGAAATACGTCCGGCTCCTGATGACCTTCTGCGGAATCTTCGTTGCAGCCGATACTTCCTTGCCCGTCCGGCTCTTGATCCACGCTGCTGTCTTGCGTAGTGTTCGCCGCCACGCAGCCTGCATGGCGGCAGACGACAGCCCGGCAAGGGCTGCTGTGACACCTCTGACGTCGACCTCGACCGTGAGTCTGTCCATCGTCACTCCCTGAGTAACAGCACCGTCCATCCGGTGCCATCCGGCTGCAGCTCAAACACGCGGTATCGACTGCCACCAGCATCGACGATGCTGCCCACACGTATACCGGTCGCGTCGGTATCCCGCACACTCACCTGCGGGTGCTCCAACTGCGTTCGCTGGTGCCCGAGATCAGGACCTAGCCAGGGCGCGGCAAACATGCCCGGCACTGGCTCCCCGTCGATCCTGATGTCGTCATCCGCCAGATCCCGGACCACTGCAGCGTCGAGATCCGCGACGAGATCGCGGAATGCCATCGCGGCCTCCTTATGCCTTCAGCCTGATGACGGCCTTCGGTCGCGTGCACAGGTGGATCGGGTTCGACTGCGCCTCGATCTCGACACCCTTGTTGAACGGCATGATTTCCTGCTTCGCGTAGTACGGCAGGCCCGTCGTATTGACCGCTTCCATATAGTCACCAGGCGCGAAACGCGAGATGAACAGATCGGGCACGCCTTCCGGCACCGCGTACGCCTCATCGTCGCCGATGAAGCCCACACCACCGACCCGGCCCCGGTAGCGCTCAAACACCAGAGCATCGAGTTCCAGCGAGCCACGCGGATCACCCCGCAGCGCTGCCGCCATGGTCGTGTTCAGGAATGTTTCCTTGACAGTCGGCAGCACCAGCAGCTTGCGCCAGAAATTGCGACCGCACACGACACGCACGCCGGAGAACGGCGTGCTGCCGAGCGCATCCTCCACGGCTTCGAGCACGTCCTGATTCCTGTTGCGGATCTCGGTTTTCGGATCATCGAGCCCGTACGCGACCACCTGCTGTTTGATGCCGAAACGGTCCATCAGGTCGACCACTACCGATGCACCATCCGCATCGAGAATCTTCCCCTTGATCGCACCGATGCGATGAAACTCATGCGTCGCATCAAGCTGCAGGCGCATCTTCGCGAGACGCCGGTTGACCACCGTCTGCAGCGCTTCGAGCTCGGTCTCCTGCCCGAACGCACGCAGGTTCTGAATCTCGTCGGCAAGGATCGCGGCACGCTGCGGCAGGTGCACCGTGTTGAACGGAATAAGGTTGCGCCTGCTGCCCGTGACAACCGCGGCGGGCGAGCCTCGTGAACTGGACGCGACGAGCGCGAGCGTGTCACCGTCGCGCTCGATCTGGATGGTGGTGTGCGTGATCCCCTCTTCACCGAATATGCCCAGTTCGGAAATACGGCCCGGCACAAAGGGCTGTTCGTTGATTGCAGCGGTAAGTGACGAGAGCGTGAATGCGTCGTCGTTGAAGATGGCAATGTCGGCCACGTGGCCTCCCGGTAAATGAGCAGCAGGTAAACGGAAATGGGCCGCGCGAGATATCCGTAAAAGGATGCGCGGCCCGTGCAGGGTTCATTACGAAGTGCGATACGAGATTCGATACGCGGAATTCAGCGCACGATGATCATGTGTGTAGCCAGATCCGAGCGACCAGCCGCATCAAGGTCCGTGAGCAGCGATGCGCTCACTTCGGCAAGCCGGACAATCACGGTGGCCCAGCGCGGCTCACTGTCTGCCGGCAGGGGCGCATAAAGAATCGCGGCTGCAGCTTCCGAGCCGTCGTTCGCGGTGTTGCTGTACGGGGCATATTGGCCCGTCCCGGTCACACCCAGTACCTGACCGGACGGCAGCGCCGGCCCCTCCTTCACCACGATCCGCTCGCGCGAGATCTGGCCATTGCCTTCGGAGAGAAGAAATTCAGCGGGCAGCGAACCCTGTGTCCTGATGTTTGACATGTTGCATCCTCAACTTACGGGTTAAATGGGGTATCTGTATTCCGAGATTGATCTGTCGTCATCCGCGTGAAGGTAGCGGCAAGATACGAGGGGCCGTCGACATGCCGTAGAAAGCCGACACACAAGGTTCGACTAATTCATCAGGACGGACGACAATCACGGCTCCAGCACATCGCGCTGTTTCTAACCCGCAGATCTCGATAACAGGAGTTTGTCTATATGCGACTCGTGGTTCTCTGCATAAACTGGTTGATAACAGGCGCCGTGGTGATTGGAATGGCTAATTCTGCGTTTCGATATCACGAAGTGGCTTTCCACCATTTACAGACGATCGTGCCGTTTGTGCTGGCCATCTGTGCCTTTCGCAAAGGGTCGCCTCGCTGGCTGAAACTTGTTGCATTTGGTGTAAATGCGCTGAATGCCCTGACCGGCGTGATGGGGGTTGTCGGACTGGTGGTAACCTTCCACGCCCTCTCGATCGCAGAGGTCGGTGCCCTGATTACGCTACCGTGTATCGCTAACGCCTATCTGCTACGGCCGTGGATGAACTCCACCAGCGATCGACTGATCAGTTAAAAGTTACTTTGCGCAGTAACGGGCAGCGTAGATCATCGATGCCTTTGGTCCCGCGACCGGTACAGGGAGGCGGTCTTGTGGTTCCGGTTTCGCCCGGCTGTTGACGATCAGAGCCTTCGCGGTCAACCGCTCGAACAGTCGGGCGCGTACCTGATCCGGCGTCAGACCATCCGCGACAAACTGCGTCGTCAGTTCAGGAAGCTTCGCCGCGATACAGATTCCCGCGATATCACCCGCGTTTCCGATCGCTGCGTCGACCGTTGCACGATCCCTGAGACCGGTCGCCGTCACGATGCTTTCCGCGCAATGAGCCAGCCTCGCCTCACGGCAGGCATTGAAAACGTGCGCCGCCAATGCACCGACATCGGGCGCGGTCTGGACCGGTTCCGGATCGGGCTGCGGTGCAGCTGCGGCTGCAGGCAATTCGGGCGGTTCAGGCGACACAGTTGTCGGCGTGCCCTCCGTCACATCACCCTCTTCGACCAGCGCCCGGATACCGTCAGGCAGCGCCGAGAATCGCGCAAGTAATTGTGTCGAGTTCGCTGATGCCGACAGTTTCACCGGCGCTCCGATGGCATCACAGAAACCCCTTTCCTTCGCCTGCGCTGCCGTCAGCCAGGTTTCCGCGTCCATCATCGCCCTGATCTCGTCGACAGACTGGCCGCTCTTCGCTGCATAGGCAGCAACGATGCCGTCGCCCGCACTGTCGAGCAGATCGGCCACCCGTCGCAGATCCTTCGCTTCACCCGCCGTCACCGTGTGGGCGTTATGGATCATGAGCATCGCGTTCTCCGGCATCTCGATCTCGTCGCCTGCCATCGCAATGAGCGACGCTGCCGACGCCGCGATGCCATCGACCCGGACCTTTACCTTGCCAGCATGTCGACGCAGCGCGTTATAGATCGCGAAAGCGTCGAATACGTCGCCGCCCATCGAGTTGATCGCGACGACGATCGTCAAGGCGTTCGCCGCCGCTGCGTCGAGTTGCGTCACGAACGTCTGTGCATCCGTTCCCCAGAAGCCGATGTCGCTATAGATCCGGATCTCGACTTCATCCTGTCCCCCTTGCGCGTTCGCCAGCGCCCGGATGTCCCACCATTTACGGTTTTTCTGCATGCTTACTCCCCATTCAATGCACTGTCCGGCGTCGAGCCGTCCGGTGCGTGCGTGTCGTACGACAGACCGAGTCGCTGCGCACGCGCGAGATCGGCCGCGTTCTCGTCATCGACCTGTTCCGGGTCTTCGCCTTTACCCAGGATCGCGGCCGTCCGGCTCGTCAGGCCCGCGCGGATCTCCTGCTGTTTCGCGGCGACGTCCTGCACCGGGTGGATATACGGCCAGCCCTGCGGCACCCAGCGCACCCGCAGATACTCGCGACGCGTGCGGTGAAAGCCCGGCATCGCCATCGCTCCCGATAGCTGGCACGCATCGACCCACCACGCCCACACCGTGCGGCAGAACTGGTGAATGAATACATTCCACTGAAACTGTTCGATCGAACGACGAAACTCGTTCAGCAGCACGCGCAGCACCCGGTCGCTCACATCGCGCAGATCGCCTGTCAGCACTTCGTACGGCATGCCGACCGATGCCGCTGCCGCCATCAACTGCTGACGCATGAACGGCGCGTAATCAGTCCCGGCTCCCGGTGGCGACGCGAACCGCACGTCCTCGCCCGGCGCCAGTTCCTGCATGCCGCCCGGCTCCAGCGACACGACCGGCGAAAACCCGTCCGCATCGAACGCGAGCGGCGCACCGCTGAGTGGATCCCCATCGGTCCGACTTCCACGTGCGGCTTCACAATGAAGCCCGCAAACAGGTTGCTGACTTCCTGCCGGTACAGCACCGCATCATCGAAGTTGTCGAGCGAGTGCAGGCGAAGCAGCACGGTCGACAGTTCCGGCACGCCGCGCACCTGCCCCGGCCGCAGCACGTGGAACACGTGCGCGACCTCGGACGCCGGTACGCGCACCGTCTGCATGTTCCCTTTCATCGCCCGGTTGTACTCGCCGGGATGACGGGCAAGCAGGTGATAGGCGACACGCTGGCCGTCCGCATCAAACTCGACGCCATTGACGATCTCGCCACCGTTCACCAGTTGATCGTTCCGCTCGACCGGCAACAGGTCGCCTTCGAGCAGCTGGATCTGCAACGGCACGGCAAGCCCCGAGTGGGGATTGCGCAGACGCCGACGTACCAGCACCTCACCGTCGCTGAAAAACGCGCGCGCAGCGAGTGTCTGCAGGCCGTACTGGTCCAGCAGGCCATCGGCATCGAGTTCCGTGCCGCTGTCCTCCCAAAGTTGCTTTTGCTGCTGCCGGATCGCTGCGTCCGGATGCTGCGGATGCGCCTGTATGCCCGTGCCGATCGTGTTCGACACCAGCCGGGCAATCGCCGTCTTCGCCCACGGATCATTGCGGATCGCATCGCGTGCGCGGTGGCGCATCAGCGGCAGGTTCTGCACCGCCGATGCGTTCGGCCCGGCGCTCGATGCCTTCCACGATTTCGCCCGCGCGCCCTGCGAACTCGCGGACTCGTAGGCAGATGCTTTCAGCCGCGTCGGCACGACAAAGCCGCGCCGGGAGAGCGAGGGATATGTACCGCTCATCGCATCCCCTTGCCACCGTGCCGAAGCCGGATCATGCGTGAACGTCCGCTTGCACCGTCGAGCGCGCGAACAATCTCGCTCTGCGCATCACGCAGTTCGCCAATGGACCGGTAACGCACCTTGCGATCGGCGTACTGGACTTCCAGTTCGCCCTTCGCGATCGCCGCCTGGATGCGCTCAAGATCCGCCAGTGTGTAAGCCATCGTGCTGTTCCTAACGTCCCAGGTACGTCGAGCGCGTAAATCGTCGCGCCTGATTGCGAGAAACCCCGCTCAATGGCGGGGTTTCGGGTTGATGTTTCTGTTCAATCGTCTCGACATCCGAATCGACGTCGACACTGATGTCCGGATCAGGTGGTGGATCTGATGCAGGTTCAAGCACCTGCGCACCCGGCAACGCCTCGACCACCGGCACGGCATCGAAGAGCGACACCTGCGACACGCGCTGCTGTTCGAGCAGCCAGTGCGCTTCGAGCATCAGGTGTGTCTTGATACTGCGTGCAGCGTGCAATGCGTACACCTCCGCATCGAGTGCCTCGTTGCGTGCGCCCGCCTTCTTCTGCCAGATCCGTTTGCTGCCGACGCGGCCCGGCACCTTCACCTCGGCGGTGAGCTGCGCGAGATAGTCGGCACGCACGTCTCGATACCAGTGCATGCGTCCGGGGCCATCGCCCGTGAGCTTCAAGCGGTTCTCCAGAATCAGATCCTTGGCTTTGCTGACACCGACAATGAACGGACGCAGACCATACTTCGCAGCCTTGCTGTTGTTCCGCACCGAATCGACGGACGCTTTCGGTACGCTGAAAATCTCGCTCCCCGCATCTGTACCGCCCTTGACCGCCATGATGTGAATGCCACGACGTTGCGCGGCCCGGACGTACTTGTAGACCGCATCGGAAGTCGAGCCGTCCGACGAGTCGATCGATGCTGCCTTGATCCGCAGTGACCAGCCGTTCTCGTGGCGGTACGCCAGCGTCAGCAGCTCCGTCAACGCACCCCACACCCCACCGGCCAGCGGATCCTGTCCCTGCTCCAGCACGTTGCCGTAGATCTCGTCCCACAGGACAAGCCAGCTTTCCTCGCCGCGTCCCCATGCGCGGATGATGACGGCCAGCCGGTCGTGCTGCACGTCGATGCCAATCGTGAGCACCAGCGCCGCAGCCGGCACCGTGAACACCGCGTACGGCAGCGCCCGCTCGGCAAGGATGTCCGTTTCCGGCAGCTCGCTGCGATACCGGTACGGCCGCCCCTGCGAGTTGTTCACGAACGAACGCATCTTCGTGTCGTCACCTGCGCGCAGTGCCTTCTCGGCAGTGAGCCACTTCTTGACCAGCTCGGCAAGGCGCGAACCGGGGAATGGCGACACCAGTTCATTGATGCGAAACCCGGCCGTGCCGTGAAACGCTGCTGTCGCCACCCACCGGCCGTGACGCGCAGCCCGCACACGCACCGCATCGTCCCATGTGCTGCCGCAGTGCGGGCACGCGTACCACGCCGACTCCGGCCGCGCGAGCCCGAACACTTCGTGCGCGGCATCGGCATCTTCGAGCCAGCCGACGTTTTCCCACGCGAGCTCGTGCTCTTCGCTGCAGTCGGGACACGGCACCAGATAGCGGCGCTGGTCCGATGCCTCGTACGCCTGCTGGATCCGTGAGAATCCGTCGATCGTCGGCGTGCCGCCAAAGATCACCTTGCGGCGGCTGTCCGAATAACTCTTGTTGCGCTCCTCCAGCAGCGTGATCGAGTCGCCCTGCTCGCGCACGTTCTGGTTCGCGTCGTCCGGCTCTTCGACCGCGACCACCGGGGCCGGGGTCGACTTCACGTCATCCGGCGCATTCGACGTGATGAACTTCAGAAAGCCGCGCGTGAAGTTCTTGTGATCCCACAGGTTGTTGCGATCGCGTCCCGCGTGAACCGGCACCTTTGCGAGCAGCCGGGGCGTCACCTCGACCATCGGTTCAAACTTTTCGAGGTTGAATTTCTTCGCCGATTTTTCCTTCGCGAACATTAGGATCATCGGGCACGGATCGGTGTCGATCCGGCGGCCGATGTAGTTGAGCAGCACGCCATCGGTCCACGCCACCTGCGCCGACTTCATGCACACCACTTTCTGCACGCGCGGACTGTCGAGCGCCGCATGCATGCCGACCACCCACGGCGTGATGTTCGGGTTGTACCGGCCGGGACTGGCGGATGCCTTCGCGCTCATGCGCCGGTGGCGCTTCGCCCAGTCCGTGGTACTGATCCGCTCAGGCGGACTCAGCAGCCTCGCTATCCGCCGGATCACCGCCCGGACTGTCTGGCTCGTATCCAGCAAGCTGCTCAAGACAACCATTGATATGCTCGTTCAGCAGTTCAACATCGACTTCGACGCCATACAGCGTGCGCAGCTCCTGCACCATCCTGTCGGGCAGTGAGAGCAGTTCGGTCTGGAATGCGCCGACCATCTGGCCGTACGCCTGTTCGAGCTGCTTCGCGTTCACGAGCAGCCCCTTCTTCTCGGCCAGCGTCAGCATCTTGATCTCACGGTCGACCCGCTCGGTCATCGCGCGCTCGGTGACGAGATCGACGCCGCTCTCGCTCGACCGGCCGGCCGCGACTTCGCGCAGGTGGCGGATGTACGCCACACGCACCTCGTCCATCGTGGCGTTGCGATAGTCAATGCAGAGCCGGTCGACCAGGCGCGAAACGGCCGACTGGTCGAGGTCGAGGTAGTGTGCGATTTCGGTCTGGGTTGGCATGAATATGACCCCCCTTGCAACGTCACCAGTAGAGAAAAAACGCGGGTGCGAGCCCCCGTGTCTCCGGGCGCCTGCAGGGTCCCCGGCTGCTCATTTTTCAGGCATGCCAGTCATAAGGCTGGCATTCAGACCATCGCCGCGAGATCGGACGCCCGCAGATCGCATTGATGGCCGTACGCGTAGTCCCGCGCCCGCATGATGCGGTCGAGCGTGCCATCGGCCAGATGACAGCGTGCGGTGATCCCGCCGCGCACATACTCCTCGTCCCACACAGACCAGATCTCGCGCGGATCGTTGTCAGTCACACGTACTCGCATTCTCACGCCCCAATGCAAAAAGCCCTGAGGCTTGCGCACTCAGGGCTTCGAAATTCTTCAGGCGAGCAGCGACCCGGAACAGGCCGCGTCGCTCGGTATTAACCGGAATCAGATTGTGGACCGAAGTTTACCCCGGCATCTTACGATTGTGCAACACCCTCTTTCAGTTTTTCGATGATTTCTTTCATCGACACGTACGCCGGGCGTTGCACGACACTTGATTCGGAGAGCTTTTCATCGATCGCCCGACGTGCGTGTGCCAGCGCGAGATCGAAGATCGAGGTCGGACGTACCCGCAGGCCGAGCTTGCGGCAGATGAACGGCGGCGACGCACGCCACACGTAATGCATCTGCAGCAGCTTGCGATCCATCGGCATGAGACGGCGAATCGTCCGTTCAACGAGTGCAGCGTCTTCGTCGTCCAGCGTCGAGTTCACGGCACGGCCCCGCACCGTCTGAAAGTAGATATTCGCTGTCAGCGAGTCACCACCGCCCGCACCACCGCGTATCGCGCGTGCCCAGTTCTCCAGCCGTTCTTCAAGCGTCATGTCCGTTCGCTCTGGTCTAGTTGTCGTAGTGGTCGAGGTGCTGGCGGCAGTAACCGCGTCGTGATGCACCCGCACCGATAATCGTTGTCGCCGTGTGTGTGCAACGGCACCCGCCCTCGTCAACGTGTGCGCAGCGCCGGTCAACACCGGCGGTCGGTGCGCCAGCTGATGCGCCCGTCGACGCGGCCTGCGTGTCCTGCTTCTTCCTGCCGATTGCATCGTTGCGGCGTCGCCGCAGCTCGTCCCAGTGCTTGCGCAGGCGCTGTGGCGACGTGATGATGTTTCGCCAGAACCCGTCCTCGGTTGCCCACCTGAACAGCACGGCAATGTGATCCGTGTCGCGACCGTCGACCTGCTGCATGGCTTCGACCTCACCGGTCCACGACCGCAGGTCTACCGAGCCGAAGCCTGGATCGAATGAACGCAGTCGCTCGAACATCCACTGCGCCATGGATGCCGGGCTACGCTCCTGACGAACCTCCTCTCTGGCACGCTCCCCACCTGTGCTAACCACCGGTGGTTGATAGAGAGTAGGTGTTAACGTATTTCTGTTTACTGGGTAGTTAGTAGGAACGTGGTTCAGGTAACTTTCGTCATCGGGTCCGTTTTCGGGAACACATTCGCCATCACCGGAACCCGGTTCAGGTGATTCAGCCGGATTACCCGAACGTGGTTCAGGTGATACATCGAAGTTACCGGAACGTGGTGCAGGTAATGCGAAGTTACCTGAACGACGTTCCGGTAACTTCGCATTCCGGGACGCCAGTTCACGGGTACTGTCCGACCCGGCCAGTTCGAAGTCGATCGCGTCCCGCAGGGTGCGTGCGACGTCCTCCGGCAACGTCAGGCGGTAGTGGCCGTGCGCCCACCTGCGGTCCTTCTGGCGGGACTTCCAGCGCGTCACCCACCCTGCCTCTTCGGCAATCGCGAGGTGCTTGCTCACCGCACGCTCCGAGAGCGTGGCGTCGTCCGCCAGACGCTCGATCGAGGGCCAGCAGTTGTCGTCGGCCGCGTTCGCGTAATCGGCCAGCGTGTACAGCACCAGCTTCGTGGTGCTCGTCAGCGTGCTCTGGCGCATCGCACGGCGCCAGGTAAAGGATGTGTGGATGGCTGTCATGCGCTGTGTCTAGACCGGTCCCGGTGCAGGATCGGCAAAGTTTTCGAATCGGGTGAGTTCGTTGCGGAAGGCAAGGCGCACCGTCGTGAGCGGACCGTTACGCTGCTTCGCGATGATGACTTCGGCGCAGCCGCGGTCCTGGCTGTCCGGGTGATAGACCTCGTCGCGGTAGATGAAATAGATCACGTCCGCGTCCTGTTCGATCGAGCCGGACTCGCGGATATCGGACATCACAGGCCGCTTGTTCGGGCGCTGCTCGACCGCGCGATTCAGTTGGGAGAGCGCCAGGATGGGTACGTTGAATTCCTTTGCGGCCTTCTTCAGTTCGCGCGAGATGTGCGAAAGCTCGAACGTCCGGTTTTCTCCGCTACTCTCGCCCGACATCAGCTGCAGGTAATCCACAACGATCAGGCCGAGCGGCCGGCCGAGCTGACGCTGCAGGCGCCGCACCTTGGCCTTGAACTGCAGCGGCGTCATGTTCGAGTCTTCGATCGTATAGAGTGGCGCGCCGACGAGCGTCTGCGTGCCGTGCGTGATCCGGCTCCAGTCGTCGTCACGCAGGTTGGCGGTACGCAGTTTGTGCTGGTTAATCCGGGCCGTTCCGGCAAGCATGCGCTGGGCAAGCTGCTCGGCGGGCATTTCGAGGGAGACCACCGCGACGGGCAGGCCGAGTACGACCGCGACGTGTTCGGCGATGTTCATCGCCAGCGAGGTCTTGCCCATCGACGGCCTGCCACCCACGATGATGAGTTCACCACCGTGCATGCCGTCTGTCATGCGATCGAGATCCACGAAACCTGTGGCGGTTCCGCCGAGGTGCTGCCCCGGCCCCGCCTGGAAGCGCTGGTCAATCTTCTCGATCACGCGTGTGAGCGCAGCGTCGAGCGGCTGGAATTCCTGTTCAGATGACTGTTTCGCGTCCGAGATCGCGAGCAGACTGGCCTGCGCGGCGTCGAGCAGCTCATGCGGCGTTCGACCATTCGGGGTGAGCACCGTGTCGCGGATCTGTGAAGACACACGCAGCATCCTGCGGGCAATCGAACGATTCTGGACGATCTCGGCGTAGTACCGGACATTCTTCGTACCGGGCGTGTTGGCCGCCAATTCGTTCAGCAGCACAAGCGGGCGTTCGATCTTCGAGCCGGTCGACTGCAGGCGCTCGAAAACGGTGACGGGGTCGGCCGCACTGCCACGCACGATGAGGTCACGGATGGCCCTGAAAATGACGGCGTACTCGCCAACCGTGAAGTCAGCGTCCGAGACCTTGCCCGATATTTCTTCGAGTACCCCGTTGTCCAGCAACAGTGCACCTAGAACGCACTGTTCCGCGTCTGGCGCCGATGTTTGCGCGTGCGTATCCGACGGGCCGACTGCAGGCTCGTATGCACCCATGATGTAAGTCTCCGGAAAAGTAATTGATTCCCGCGCCACGGCGGGACGGGTTTATCGACGTCGACGTGCGGCAAGATCGCGCGCGGTGTGCATCAGCCGCTGGAACAGGCGCTGCCCCTTGCGCCCGGTCGCAATGATCTGTTCGGCTTCGCGTTCATCGATCCGGGCATCTTCAATCGCACGCTGGACTTCCCCCGCGACATGCCCGACATGCGCCTGCAGGTGGAGAGCCGTGGAGACGAGCTGCGTAAGTTCGATGACGGCCTGTTCGCCGTCGCCCTGGTCCTCGATGGCTTCGGCCACCAGCCCGAAACGCGCATTGAGCGCATGCAGGGCATCGAGTGCATGGGAATCACTGTCACGCTTCTCCTGCATCCACTCGATCAGCAGCTCGAACATCTCCATCGAGAGACGGTTGTCGCCTTCTCCGCGAAGACGCAGACGCAACGATTCGGTCGTGATCCCCCTGCCGCGACGCAACGTCAGAAAATTCGCCGCGTCCGCCACGCCCCCCGGCGTATTGCGCACCGACGTGTAAAGCACGTCGAGCCACTCGGTCCCGCTATATCTGCACGTCATTGCAACCCCGATTCTTTGGATTGGGTGTGTTTCATTGTGTTTACCGTGGTCCGGTCGCCGTACGATGCAAACCTTCCCCGATCATCGACAGACAACATGTTCAGGAAAACGTCAGTGCACAGCGTGAGCGCGAACGGCCGTCGCCGGTCGATCCGCGTGGGCCGCGAAGTAGTCGAACAATGTTTGAACCGTAGAGACGCGGGGATCGCAGACGATCCGGCAGGCGATCTTGGTCAGGGTCTGGTACGGCACCCCGCTTTCTCTGGCAATGTCTGGCCATGCGCCTTTTGCCTGATCCAGACGGCGCAGGACGGTCGCAAGCATTGGTTCCTGGTTTATCCCCACCGGACTACCTCACGAGTCAATTTGTATCGCGATAATATCCCTTAGGGGATATTTCTGCAACCGGAAACCCGCCCCATTTATCCCGCAGGGGAATTTCATTTTGGGCAATATTTCGCGTATGAACAGGAAGCCCCTCCGCGAGGTCCTCGCCGCGAATGTCCGCCGCTACATGAGCATCGTGCCCACCGTCGACACGCAGGCGAAGCTCGCGAAGCGGGCCGGGATTTCACAAAGCTCCGTGGCCCGGGTCGTCGCAGGCAACGTGGACACACAGATCGGCATCGTCGAGTCACTCGCCGATGCCATCGGCGTGAGCGCGGCCGAATTACTCGAAGACGAGGCAAACGCCAAAGGGGCTTTGCAATACGACCGCTCGCGCTTTGCGGCATTGCCTGAGACAGAACAGGCCAAAATCAAAAGCTATATCGACTTCGTACTCAGCCAGGCCGGCAACACGAAGATCGAGGCTGACGGATCTCTCACCGTCTCAAAAGAGGTCACCCCTGGAGCGCAGCAACGACTGCGGGCCGGGCGGGCCGCTCAACGACCATTATCAGACCAATCGTTGAGTATTGATGACACAGATAACACGCATAACAACACGACCAGAAAACGAGGACCGAGGAAACGGAGCGGGTAACGTCTACCCTTTCTCCCCTTACGAAAGCAGCGCGACCACCACCCGGCACAAGGCCATCCGGGAGTACCTCTTCAATCTGACGGCACAGCATGATCGCAACCCTGCGATTGCTGCCGCCACCGTTCTGCTACGCGCGGACGGACAGGTCAGCGTAACCGCGAAAGGCATTGATCCGGAAGTCGCCGCACAGATCGCCGACGAGCTCGACGGGCTGTCGGACATCATCCGGGCGCACGCCATTCGCCCACGACGCGCAGGCTCGTTCCAGCAGGGTTTCATCCGCCTGCTTCCGGCAACGTCTATCTGCTTTCTGGCCGCAACGTACATCAACACGATTGCGTGGCTCGACGTCGCACTGATGCTCTGCAGCCAGCTGCTTGTCGGCACACTTCTGGCCCGAACAAGGCTTCCGTAAAAATCCCGAACAGGTTAATGCTCGCCCCGGACCCGGTGCGTCAGCCGGATCCGGGGAACATTTCCGCAAAAAGATATCCCTAAGAGGATTGACAGTAAAATATCCCTTGCGGGATACTTCGGTGCGGACGCGACCTGTGCGTCCCTTGATCCGGAGATCCGCATGAAAAGCACCGACAGCATTGATTGGAACGGCGAGGCGCGCAGGACGTGGCTGCGTATCGAGCAGGGGCTGGCCGTCGAGCCGCCAGACGGTCACACCGTCGTGCGCCAAAGTGACTTTGAAAAATCGAAGGTCTGGCGTGCCGTATTTATCGCTGCGGCGATCGCGGTGGGCGTTTCGTTGTTTCAGCCCCAACCCGCCGACCTGACCCTGACAAATGTCGGCGGCATTGAACGCATCGCTGCGGGGGTGCAACATGCCTAGGACAAGCCCCCGGGCAATCGCCGAGCCGATCGTCACCGGTAACACCAAGGCCGCAGTGAAAGCAGCCGGCGGTGGATCTTCCGATCTGTGGACGGTTCCGCCCCAAAGCATCCGCTTCGATCCGCGCGACAATGTGCGTCCTCTCGACCCGGCCCGTGTTCGCCACGTCGCGGACCTGATCAAGGCGAATGGTTACGACCGCAAGAAGCCGTTGGGTTGTTTCGTGCGCAAGGTCGAAGGCGACGATCTGATCTTCGTGTATGAAGGTCAGCATCGGTATCACGGCGCATTGCTCGCGATAAAGGAGGGTACGAAGATCGATCGCCTGCCCATCGTCATTGACGAAGCGAAGTCTGTCACGCGAGCGAACCTGATCTACGCCGGCATTACAAACAACGACAGCGACAAGCTGACACCGCTGCAGCTGGCCGAAAAAGTCGTCGAGTTGCTGGCGCTCGGCGAAGAGAACACGACAATCTGCAAGCGCCTGAATATCACGGAACAGACGATCCGCGATGTGTTGCTGCTCGTGAATGCACCGGCTGGGCTCCACAAGCTTGTCCGCGACAAGGTTGTGTCGTCGACGCTCGCGATCGAGGAAATCCGCGCACACGGCACCGAGAAAGCGATGGAACGGTTGACCACGGCCGCGTCAAATGCGAAAGCATCGGGCAAGGCGAAGGTCACGAAGAAGACCCTCGCCAAGCAGGTCGCCGCGAAGAAGATCACTGAGCCGCACGCAAAGCAACTTTTGCAGGCCCTGCAGGCTGTGCTTCACGATTCGGTGTTCGGCAAACTATCACCACAAACGATCGCCAGCGTGCATGCCGCATTGACCCCTCACGTGGGACTGCTTGATCTACCAAAAAGACGAGTACGCGAAAGACCGGCACGGGATATCAAATGAATACTGTTTTCCTCTTGATGGCACAGTTCGGTGCGCGCGCTGTCATTCCGATTGACGAAGTGTGCTGCTCGTACTTCTCGCACCTCGAAGTGGATAAGCTGCTCCGCAAGATCACCTACGGAGAGATCAAGCTACCCCTCGTTCGGATCGAATCATCGCAAAAGAGTGCGAAGGGCGTGTACGTGCAGGATCTGGCGAACTACATCGACGAGCGACGCGCAGCGGCAACGAAAGAATGCGCTCAGCTCACCGGTACAGCATGATTCTGTAACGGCGCTATCACTTCCAGCCAGTTCCAGTCTTTGTACTTGTCTCCCACCTTACGCACATGCGTATACCGCTTCAAAGTATTCCAGCTACGGTGGCCGCTTACAGCAGCCACCCGCTGAATCGTCCATCCCATTTCTGACAATCGACTCGCGCCCTCATGGCGCAGGTCGTTCAGATGCAAGTCTTCGATCCCCAGCACCTGTACGGTATTTGTGAATGCAGTGCTCGCGGTAAGTGGCCGGTACGGGAAAATCAGGTCACCCAATCGTGGCTGCGCCAAGGCGATCCGTAACGCCTCTGGTGTCAGGTCCACCCACGTGTCGTTCCCCATCTTCGTGTTCGGATGCTTCAGGTCGCGCACCATAACGCGACTCCCCTCCTCATCCAAGTCATCCCAACGAAGCCGACAGATCTCACTGATCCGACGCAGCGAATAAATCGTGAAGGCCGCGAGTTCTTGCATCGGAATACTGCCGGGAACACCCTCTCTGATCCTGCCGAACGCAACCATCAAGCGGTCCATTTCATCCAAAGTCGGCCGCCGCTCGCGATGCTTTGAACGCCCAACCAACCCCATCCGAGTCAGCGCAATCCGCGCGTCACTAACTACGGACGCATCCACGGGGTAGCCCCATGCCGGCCGTGCGACGGTAATTACGCTGGACAAGTGCGCGAGATAGTGCCCCCGCGTCGACGGCGCAACGTCCACTGTGCGCATGAATCCAACAATGTCCGAGCTTTTAAGCTCCGCTGCCGTTATCTCGCCGAGGGTCGAACCGCTTATCTGTTTGAGGATCATTTTCTTCGTACGATCAAGCGGCTTGCCCAGTTCCTCAACGTACTGCCCGATCATCTCTTTGACTGGCGGATTCTCTTGCAGCGCTGCTCTCAACCCATCGGCATGTGATAACGCAGCCTCCCGCTGTTTGATCCAGATCTGGGCAGCCTGTCGGCGCTCGAACGTCTTGGTCTCTTGATGCAGCACCTTGTTGCCTTTCCGTACGCGGACCTGCGCCTTGTACGAGGTACTTCCATCTTTGTTCTCTCTTGGTGTAATTGTGCCCACTCTTGCCCCGTTGTTCTGTGTTGAGGTGCCACGGAAAAATGGCACCTATTTTGGAGCCTTGGCACCGCAAAAACAAGGGGGAAAGTGAGGATAACCGGGTGAACAAGAGGCGCATAGATTGGCCCGAAACTCCCGCCTGACGGGCATCTCACGGCCAGATAAGGACTACACAGAAAAGCGCACCGGCAACGCCGTCGAATACTTGATCTGCTCCATAGCAAAACTAGAACTGACGTCATAAAGCGGCACCGCACGAATGAGCAGCTTATAAACCCGATCGTAGTCGTCGATATCCGACACCACGACGCGCAGCAGATAATCCGTCTCGCCGCTCATCCGGTACACCTCCACCACCTCCGGAATATCCTGCACGGCCTGCGTGAACGTACGCGCCCATTCCTCCGTGTGCTGGTTCGTCCGCACCGCGACGAACACCGTCGTTCCCACTCCGAGCTTACGCGGATCGCATAACGCGACCTGCGCCCGAATCACGCCCATCTCCTTCAGACGCTGCACCCGTTTCCAGCATGGCGTCTGCGACAGGTTCACGCGTTGCGCGAGTTCCGCGACCGGCATCGTCGCATCTTCCTGCAGCAGTTCCAGCAGCTTGCGGTCGATGATATCCATTCCCATGAGTGCACCAATATAGAAAATTATTCTACTTATCCCGTTTTTAGAGGAATTATAAGGAACCTCTTTCTCCGTACAAGTCGGTATAAATAGCAGTGTCCAACAACTGATCAAATATATCGCGGAAGTTTTGATGAATCACACTACCCGCCCGCCATCTATCGCGGCTCCGGCCGTCGCCCGCCTCGCCCGCGCACTCGATGCAGCGTTAGCCGTGTGTACCAGCCCCGGCGATCCGGCGCGCTGCGCAACCTTCGCCACCCGCATGCGCGCAGCACTTGCCGAGGCCGCCGCGAGCCCGACACTGCTGTCGCCGGCACAACGCGAAGGCAGCCCCAATGGATACCGCCGTCATCTGCTCGCCGCCGATCCGCTCGGCCGTTATGCAATCGCCGCGCTCGTCTGGCAGCCGGATCAGGCGAGCCCGGTGCACGCGCATCATACGTGGTGTGGGTATGCGGTCGTCGAAGGTGAACTGACCGAAAGTGTCTATAGATGGGATGTTGACGCGCAGCGCGCAGTCGAAGCGCGTACGCAGTCGCGCAGACGCGGCGCCGTTTCGTTCACCCGTGCAGGCCATGGTGGCATTCACAGGCTCGGCAATCTTGCAGTTCGAGGCGTGACTGCCGGCCATACGGCCGTTTCGCTGCATCTCTATGGCGTAGCGGGCGCCCAGGTCGCTACGCACGTCAATGACATCGTCCGGGTCGACGATTCACATGCGACTCCAACAACTGCCGTGCCGCAATTCATAACGGCCTGAACCGGCGCTTCGACTAGCGAAGGCGCGTCGGCCATCCGACTCTAACCAACACGTCGTCAGGTGCGTTCAGGGCGAACTCGTACATGCCCCAAGGCTCGTCGCGCGGATCGCCGTCTCCGAGGATTTCGTCACGAAACACAGCGGCGAGTTCGTCGACATCTTCGCGGTAGAGGTATAGCCCGAACGGATTGCGTCCCGGCACGAGCCATCCTTCGACAGCCGGATTAAGATGGATTTGCCCACCGAAGCCGTCGACGAGCATGCGGTAGTCGTCGGAACTGCCCTTCTCGCGCCTGAACCCTAGCCGCGCGAAAAACGCCTCGGTGCGATCAAGATCATTGCAGGGCAGTATGGCGGTCAGGCTCGGCTGCATGTCGGCAATCTCGCGTGAAGACCTGGGAACCCCTCGGCATAAAGCAAAGGGAACGAGAACGGAATAGGGTCGCGCGGTGCAAGTCTACCAGCGGGATCAGCAGTATCGACCAGCCCTATGTTCACGATGATGTGAACGTTCAATTGTTCGATGGCGCCCGCATGGCCGCCATCGACGTTCACAGTAGTCCAGCCAACGCGCAAGACTTAATAAGCCACCGTAGCAATCTGACGAATAAACCGCCCCTGCTCCAGTTCATCGACAAACGCAGCCGCGTAATCTTCCGCGGAAATTTTGCTGTCACCGTTCGCATCGACGATCAGCGTCCCCGCCCCCGTGCGATACGTACCAGTGCGCTCGCCCGGAGCAATCACCGCGGCCGGCGAAAAGAACGTCCAGTCGAGATCGGTCGCGCCGCGATAGACACCGAGCGCATCGCGATGCGCAAGCGCCACCGCCTTGTACACCTCCGGAAAGCCGTCGCTATCGACCAGTTGCTTGCCCGGCGCCACTTCGAGCGACCCCGCGCCGCCCACCACCGCGAGCCGCTTAACGCCCGCCGCACGCACGCCTTCGATCAGCGCGCGAGTCGCCACGACCAGTGTCGCCGCGTCGCCGTGCGGGGGCGAATAGGCGCTTGCCACGACATCGTGACCGCGCGCCGCCGCCGTCACGCTCGCGGCGTCGAGCACATCCGCCTTTGCAGCATGCAGGTTCGCCACACCGTTCGGCACGCGCTCCGGATTGCGCGCCAGCGCCGTAACCGTATGACCACGTCGCGCCGCTTCAAGCGCGATCCGCGAACCGATCATGCCCGTGGCGCCGAACAGCGCAATCTTCAGTGCTTTACTCATCGTCGATACTCCTTCAAAACCGGTTATGTGTAACTACATCGATTACATATGAAACGAAAAAAAGCGGGGCTTCGCCCCGTCGTCCTCCTTCGCTGTCAGACCTCGTGCGCAGCTTTCGCTGCATCATCGATCGGCTCGCCGCCTGCGCTCGCGCGAGCGTTCCGCCCGAACCAGGTCGGCCGTCGCATCCGCAAGCGTACGTGCCGCAAGTGCCATTTCCATCGCCTGTTGCGCGTCGTCAATGATGCCCGTCAGCACGCTCTGAATGTGACGCCCGACCATGCAGTCCGGATTCGGCGCTTCGCGGTGCAACGCGAACAGTTGCACGTCGTCGACGGCGCGATAGACCTCGAGCAGCGAAATGTCTTCGGGCGCGCGCGCCAGCAGCGCCCCACCGCCCGCTCCGAGCTGCGACGTGGTGAGCCCCGCGTCTGCAAGCATCGTCAACAGACGGCGGATCAGCGCCGCATTCGTATTGACGCTTCCCGCAATCATCTCCGACGACAGCGGTACGTCATCCTGCAACGACAGCAGCGCCAGTATGTGAACTGCAAAAGCAAACCGGCTACTCGTATTCACAGCGAACCAGCCCGACGACAATGTGTAACCATCATAAGTACATTTATGTGCTCTGTCAAAAACGTGCAATCAAGCTGCGCTGAAGGACTACTTGTCCATCTGCTTCTGCGCATCGCTGGCATCGCTTGCCGACGTCGAAGAAGCCGCTGACTGGCTCGACCATTCCTGCAACCTGCGCCCCGCCGTTTGGAGGCCCGCGCCGGTCAAACCCGCCGCTCGACCGAGCGCGCCCTGAGCCATACTCGCCGCGCTCTGCAAGTTGGCCTGCGCGCCGGACGCGAGTATGGACGAATCGAAGGTGATCGACGGCTTCGATGCGGCGTCGAGGCTTTGCTGCGCACTGGCACGTGCAGTATCGACCTGCTGACCGACATAGCTCGCTGCCTGATCGAGTTTCTGTCCGGCCTGTTGTGCGACGTCGTTCAGTTTGGCCTGAGCGGACGCATCGTTTTTTTCGCACGCGGTCAGCGTCATGAGCAGCACAACAGCGGAAGCGGTACAACGGAACAGGGAACGACGGGCATTCGGGATCATTGCGAGAGGGAGCCGCTGCGAGCGGCTTTAGACACGGAAACGCAGCCATCATACGCCCGCGCGTTCGGGGGCCTCGATTCGGAGCAACCGGGGCCGTCCGGGGCGGCCAAGCACGACCTGCAAATGCGGGTAAAAGCCACACACGGTCATGCGGCCCACCGTCGCCGTACTGTCAAACTCGCAGGAGTAGACTGCCTCCAGGTTCGACGAATTTCCTCTTCAACCGGAGGCATGCGATGGCAGCGAAGAAGATTCTGTTCCTGACCGGCGATTTCGCCGAGGATTACGAAACGATGGTGCCGTTCCAGGCACTACAGGCAGTGGGCCACATCGTCGACGCAGTCTGTCCCGGCAAACATGCCGGCGAGCGCATCAAGACGGCAATCCACGACTTCGAGGGCGATCAGACCTACACGGAAAAGCCCGGACACCAGTTCACGCTCAACGCAACGTTCGACGACGTCGACCCGACGCAGTACGACGCACTCGCGATTGCCGGCGGCCGCGCACCGGAATATCTGCGGCTGAACCAGAACGTGCTCGATATCGTGCGGCAGTTTGCCGAAGCGAAAAAACCGATCGCGGCGGTCTGTCATGCGGCACAGTTGCTGGCCGCCGCCGATGTAATTCGCGGTCGCCGCATTTCCGCGTACCCGGCATGTGCTCCGGAGGTGAAGCTCGCGGGCGGCGACTACGCCGATATCCCCGTCGATGCAGCGATCACCGACGCGAACTTCGTCACCGCGCCCGCGTGGCCTGCGCATCCGGAATGGCTGCGGCAGTTCCTCGTGCTATTGGGTACGCGCATCGAGCTTTAAGGCAGCGAGGCGCGAAGGCGGTTCAGCGGGTGCTGAACCGCAACTCCTGCTCTTCGGCGTAGGACAGCGCGGCCGTTTCGCGCGCAAGCCTGCCGGCCGCTTCCGGCAACGACAGATAAAACGTCGTACCGGCCCCTTCCGACGATTCCGCCCACACCCGGCCGCCGTGCCGCTCGACTACGCGGCGCACCAGCGCGAGGCCAATGCCCTCGCCTGTCGCGACATTCACATGCAGCCGCTGAAACGCGTTGAAAAGCCGCGGCAGCGCGACCTCTGGAATACCGAGGCCGTTGTCCCTCACATAGAAGATGCGCAACGAATGCACCCCCGGCGGCGCCGGTGTCGTGCCGATCTCGACGAGACCTTCGCGCGACGGGTCGAGATAGTTGATCGCGTTGCCGATCAGATTCGCGAACACCTGCTCGAGCGCGGTCGGGTCCCCCCACACAGGCGGCAAATCATGCACGACGACATTCGCGCGCCGCGCCCTAATAGACACCTGCATTGCATCGACCACACGCTGCACGAGATCGCCGAGGTATACCTGTTGCTGCCGATACTCGACCCGGCCGACGCGCGACAGGCGCAGCAACGCATCGATGATGTGCGACGCGCGCAGCACCGCAGTCTGCAGATAATGCAGTGCTTCGCCGATATCGTCTTCGATCAGCCGTTCGATGCGCTGACGGTCCGCGGAAACCAGCGACGACTGGCGGATCGCAGTACGCAAATCCTCGCACGCGTGAATCAGCTCTTTCGAAAAACCCTGCAGATTAACGAGCGGCGCACGCAGATCGTGCGACACGCTGTAGATAAACATCTCGTTTTCCTGCGTCTGCTGACGCAGCGTTTCATTGATGCGCGCGAGTTCGTCGGCACGGCGCGCGAGGTCGGACTGGAAACGCGCCTGCAGGCGTTCTGCTTCGAGCAGACGCCGGCTCGTGTCGTGCAAGGTCAGATCGAGGTTAGCGATTTCGTCGCTGCCAGGCGCGGCCGGCGCCAGCGGTTCGCTGCCGGCGAGCCGCCCCGCGTTCGCGGACAGCAAAACAAGCCGGCCGCTGACGCCGCGCGTGAAGAGCCAGATAGCCAGCGCGACGAACAGGATCGAACCGATGACGGCGGTGACGATCAACGTCTGCTGCTGCGCATGGGCTTCTTCGGCAGCCGACGCGCGCAGCGAGTCGAGCCGGCGTTCCTCGCCCTGGAACGCCGAGACCTGGCCGCGAAAGCGGTCGAGCACATCGGTGGTGGCCTGCTCGCGGAAACGCTCGAGTACATCCTGGCGACGCCCCGACTGCATCAGATCCTGCACGCGGTCGGACCACTGGCGATACGCCTGCACCGCCTGGCGAATCTGCCCCGCGCGTTCGACCTGGGTCGGATTGTCGGCAACGAGTTCGACGAGCTGGTCGATCCGGCGATCGATGTCCATCCACAGCACGATCGGCGTCGAAATGTTCGCGTCGCCGCCGATCACCGCGCCGCGCAGCCGCAGCGACTCGAGTAGCACCGGCTCCAGAATCGACGTGGTCTGGCGCAGCACTTCCTGACTGTGCGTCGCCCAGCGTTCGGCCTCTTCGGCGTCGGCCTGCGCCTTCACGAGCCCGGACAGCAACGCCAGTTCGAACACAGCAGGAATCGCGATCAGCAACAGCCCTTTGGTCGTCAGTCTCATGCGCGCGAGGAAAGTCGTGGGTCCCGGCGTGCGGCGCACGCGGGACGGCACATTATGTCGACGTTTTCGCCGGATGACAAAGCCGCGCGAGGCACCTGCCCACCGTCCGGCGCGCAGCTCGTGCGTGCTGCATATTTTTGTATGCGGGGCGCGCCCCGTGGCCCGCATATACCGGCAAATCCCCGCCAGTGATAGACTTCCCCGCCGGAGATGGCATTCTCCGTTAACCGCCCTCGTGGCTGATGATGCCTGCCTAGCCCGGATCACTGCGGACGCGGCATCATGTCGTTTGCAGTCCGGCCTGTCGACTTTTCGGCTTCCAGGCCCTTCTCCCGCTCATGTATCTGTCCATTCTCGCCGTCGGCATCGGCGGTGCTGCCGGTTCGCTGCTGCGCTGGCTCCTCGGTATCCGTCTGAACGCAGTATTCCCCGCCCTGCCGCTCGGCACCCTCGCGTCCAATGTGATCGCCGGCTACGTGATCGGCGTCGCCGTCGCGTACTTTGCCCGCAACCCGGGCGTCGCGCCCGAATGGCGGCTCTTTATCATCACGGGGTTAATGGGCGGCCTGTCCACCTTCTCGACCTTCTCGGCCGAAGTGGTCCAGCGCCTGCAGGAAGGCCGGCTCGGCTGGGCGGCGGGAGAAATCGCGATCCACGTCTGCGCCTCGCTGGCGATGACCGTGCTTGGCATTGGCACAGTCGCGCTGGCGACCCGTTGAAGCAGGCATGCGAAATGCATGTTTTTCGTCGGTAAAAATCGCAGCCAAAAAAAAGGCGCCACGTGACCGTGACGCCTTGAAAAGTTCTAGCCATTCCGAGGGCCGTGCTAGAACCTGAGAGAGGGGATCCGAAAGCGCTGGAACCGCTGGCCGGGGATACTGCCAGAAGTATTGGGCTGGCCGGGAAACCGCATAATGGCTTCAAGTCCAGCTAAGAGACACGGCATACAAAGGCCGCTTTCGAAATAGGGTTCCATTTTTTATGGTTATGCTGACTAAGTCAAGAAAAATCTGATGTGGTTCGCCAGGTACTTCTTTTAAAGCCCTATACAATAATTCGTCATAAAAAAAGGCCTCGAACCGCCGACACAAGGGGATCGCCCGCGTCTGTCCGGTAGAACGGCAGATGCGTCCAGAGTGGCTAAACTGAAATAAAGTTCCATAAAACGACATGAACCAGCTTCCGACGCCCTCCCGCCGCGCCGACCCCGTCAAAGACAAAGACGGTTCCGGCGACGAGGTTACGGCGCTCGCACGCGGCCTGACTGTATTACGGCGTATTGCTGCCGCCGATGCACCCCTCAGCAACCGCGAGCTCACCGAGCAGACCGGCATTCCGAAGCCAACCGTCTCCCGCATCACCGCCACGCTTGTCAGTGCGGGCTTCCTGTTCCGCCTGCCCGACAGCGAACGCTTCGTGCTCACATCGTCGGTACTTGAACTGAGTAACGGCTTCCTGCGCAATTTCGACATCCGCGCGCGCTCGCGGCCCTTCCTGATCGAACTCGCCGAACGTACCTCGCTGTCGGTGCATCTCGCGGTGCGCGACCGGCTCGATATGGTCGTGATCGACGCGATCCGGCCGAGATCGGCGGTACTCGTCTCGCGGCTCGAAATCGGTTCGCGGATGGACTTGTGCCGCACCGCAGTCGGACGCGCGTATCTCGCGGCATTGAACGACGTCGAACGGGAAAAATTGCTGACCGGTTTGCAGGCTGCCTCCGGCGACGACTGGGGCTATCTGAGCAACCGCCTCGAAAGCGCGTTGCAGGAAACGGCGACCCAAGGCTTCGCGATTGCGACCGGCGAGTGGTACGACGGGCTCAACGCGATCGCCGCGGGCTTTATCGGACCGTCCGGTGAACGGTATGCCGTCAATTGCGGCGGCTCGGCGCACCAGTGTCCACGCGACTGGCTGATTTCGCGGGCCGCGCCCGCGCTGCTCGCCTGTATTGCCAGGATCGTGCAGGAGATCGGCGGCTCGCCGGGTCAGCGGCTCGACGACTAGCCGTACGAAAGCACCGACATCCGCGCGAGTACCCTTACTGCGCGTAATCAACCGAAAAATACCCGGCTGGACTGGAGCAAAGGGCCCGACGTAGCATCATGGTTTTGCGTGCGCGCGGGCGCCCGCGCAGTCGCCGCTGCATGTGCGAAGCCGGTGGCCGCTTCCGGCATCGCGAGCTACGAAAGGCTGCATTCCGGTCCGCTTACATCCTGATATCGCCGGGCTTACCTTTTTTCGTGCGTCTCGCGTAGCATCGCGCTAAAACCGGCCCGCGGCACCGACCGTCGCGCCCAACCTGCCCGCCGCGACACGTTCCGCCGACACATCGCATCCCGCACCATTCCACATCAGTCAACGAGAACCGATGGACGAACAACAACAGCATCCAGAAGACAAACCGCGCCAGCCCGACCCGGTCCGTCCGGCACACGGCGCATCGGGTACGCCCGCCACCGGCAAATCGCATCGTGCCCGGAACATCGGATTGATCGTTGTCGTGCTGGCAATCGCGGCGCTTGTACTGTTCCGCTGGCATCCGTGGGGTGGACCATCCGGTGCAGGCGCGCCGGCCGAGGCAGGTGGTGGTGGACGTCACGGCGGGCGCGGTGCGGGTGCCGGTCCAGGCGGTGCGATGCCGCAACCGGTACACGTCGCAACCGCGACGCAAGGCGAGATGCCGGTCGTGCTGACCGCGCTCGGCACGGTTACACCGCTCGCGAACGTTACCGTTCGCACGCAGTTGTCCGGCACGCTGCAGACCGTCGCGTTCAAGGAAGGCCAGATGGTGAAGAAGGACGATCTGCTCGCGCAGATCGATCCTCGGCCGTATCAGATCTCGCTCGACAATGCCCAGGGCACGCTCGCGCGCGATCAGGCGCTGCTCGCTACCGCCCGTCTCGATCTGAAGCGCTATCAGACGCTGCTCGCGCAGGATTCGATCGCGAGCCAGCAGGTCGATACCCAGGCTTCGCTCGTCAAGCAGTACGAAGGCACGGTCAAATCCGACCAGGCCAATATCGATACCTACAAGCTCGACCTGATCTATGCGCGCATCACTGCGCCGGTATCGGGCCGCGTCGGTTTGCGCCAGGTCGATTCTGGCAACTACGTGACGCCAGGCGACACCAACGGCATCGTCGTGATCACGCAGTTGCAGCCGATCAGCGTGATCTTCACGACCTCGGAAGACAACCTGCCCGCGATCATGAAACAACTGGCGGCCGGCACGAAGATGTCGGTGACCGCCTATGACCGCAGCAACACGACGTCGCTGGAAGGCGGCTACCTCGAAACCATCGACAACCAGATCGACACCACGACCGGCACGCTGAAGCTGCGCGCGAGCTTCGCTAACGATCACAACACGCTGTTCCCGAATCAGTTCGTCAACACGCGGCTGCTCGTCGATGTGATCCGCAACGCGACGATCGTGCCGACGTCGGCGGTGCTGAATGGTTCGATGGGCCAGTTCGTCTACGTCGTGAAACCGGACAACACGGTGACCGTGCGTCAGGTCAAGGTCGGTCCCGTCGACGGCGAACGCACCAGCATCCAGTCCGGCTTGCAGCCCGGTGAGCGTGTGGTGATCGACGGCTCGGATCGCCTGAAAGAAGGCGCGAAGATCACGATTCCCGCAGACCGGCCACGCGGTGCATCGGGAGCATCGGGTGCACATGGCGCACATGGCTGGGCCTCCGGTGCAGCGGCGGCATCCGGCGCGCGTCGCCACCGCAGACATCCAGCACAAGACTCCGAATAAAAGGCACGGCTAATCCCGCATGAATCCCTCCCGCGCCTTTATCCTGCGCCCCGTCGGCACCGCGCTGCTGATGGCGGCAATCATGCTGGTGGGGCTCGTCGCACTGCGCTTTCTGCCGCTGTCGGCGCTGCCCGAGGTCGACTATCCGACCATCCAGGTACAGACCTTCTATCCGGGCGCGAGCCCGGACGTCATGACATCGTCGGTGACCGCGCCGCTCGAACGGCAGTTCGGGCAGATGCCGTCGTTAAACCAGATGTCGTCGCAAAGCTCGGCGGGTTCGTCGATCATCACCCTGCAGTTCAGTCTCGATCTGCCGCTCGACATCGCCGAGCAGGAAGTGCAGGCCGCGATCAACGCGGCCGGCAACCTGCTGCCGTCCGATCTGCCCGCGCCGCCGATCTACGCGAAGGTCAATCCGGCCGACGCGCCGATCATCACGCTCGCGATTACCTCACAGACGATGCCGCTCACGCAGGTGCAGGATCTCGCCGACACGCGGCTCGCACAGAAGATTTCGCAGGTCGCGGGCGTCGGCCTGGTCAGCCTGTCGGGCGGGCAACGACCCGCCGTGCGGATTCAGGCGAACCCGCGCGCGCTTGCGGCCTACGGCCTGAATCTTGACGATCTGCGCACGACGATCTCGAACCTCAACGTCAACACGCCGAAGGGCAATTTCGACGGTCCGACGCGTGCCTACACGATCAATGCAAACGATCAGTTGACCGATGCCGACGCCTACAAGTCCGCGGTCATCGCCTACAAGAACGGCCGCGCGGTGATGCTGACCGACGTCGCGACGATCGTCGCCGGCGCGGAGAACACCAAGCTCGGCGCGTGGGTCGACAACACACCGGCAATCATCCTGAACGTGCAGCGCCAGCCAGGTGCGAACGTGATCCAGGTGGTCGACAGCATCAAGGCGCTGCTGCCGCAACTACAGGAGTCGCTGCCCGCTGCGCTCAATGTACGCATCGTCACCGACCGCACCACGACGATCCGCGCGTCGGTACGCGACGTGCAGTTCGAACTGCTGACCTCGGTCGTGCTGGTCGTGCTGGTGATGTACCTGTTTCTCGCGAATGTCTACGCGACGATCATCCCGAGTCTGTCGGTGCCGCTGTCGCTGATCGGCACGCTCGCCGTGATGTACCTGTGCGGCTTCTCGCTCGACAACCTCTCGCTGATGGCGCTGACGATCGCCACCGGTTTCGTCGTCGACGACGCGATCGTGATGATCGAGAACATCGCGCGCTACGTCGAGGAAGGCGAGGCGCCGCTCGAAGCGGCGCTGAAGGGCTCGAAGCAGATAGGCTTCACGATCATTTCGTTGACGGTGTCGCTGATCGCCGTGCTGATTCCGCTGCTATTCATGGGCGACGTGGTAGGCCGGTTGTTTCATGAATTCGCGATCACGCTCGCGGTGACAATCGTGATCTCGGCGGTGGTATCGCTGACGCTCGTGCCGATGATGTGCGCGAAACTGCTACGCCACACACCGCCTAAAGAAAGCCATCGCTTCGAAGCGAAGGCGCACGCGTTTATCGACTACGTGATCGGCCGCTACGCCGTCGCACTCACGTGGGTGCTCGACCGGCAGCGCTCTACGCTGGTCGTGGCACTCCTCACGCTGGTATTCACCGCGCTGCTGTACATCTTCATTCCGAAGGGCTTCTTTCCGGTGCAGGACACCGGCGTAATCCAGGCGATCACGCAGGCGCCGCAGTCGGTGTCGTATGCATCGATGGCCGAGCGCCAGCAGGAGCTTGCCGCCGAAATCCTGAAGAATCCGGATGTGGACAGCCTGACGTCGTTCATCGGTGTGGACGGCAGCAACATCACGCTGAACAGCGGCCGGATGCTGATCAACCTGAAGCCGCGCGACGACCGCAGCAACACCGCCAGCGACGTGATCCGCCATCTGCAGCACGAGGTCGCGCATATCCCCGGCGCTACGTTGTACATGCAACCGGTGCAGGATCTGACGATCGACTCGACGGTGAGCCCGACGCAGTATCAGTTCATCCTAACGTCGCCGAACATCGAAGAATTCTCGACCTGGGTGCCGAAGCTCGTCGACCGTCTGCAGCAAGCGCCCGAACTCGCCGACGTCGCCACCGACCTGCAAAGCAGCGGCCAGTCGGTCTACATCGAGATCGACCGGGCCACCGCGTCGCGCTACGGCATCACACCCGCCACCGTCGATAACGCGCTCTACGACGCATTCGGCCAGCGCATCATCTCGACGATCTTCACGCAGTCGAACCAGTACCGCGTGATCCTCGAAGCGCAGCCAAGCATCCAGCACTACACCGAGTCTCTGAACGCGATCTACCTGCCCTCGTCCACGTCGACCGGCGGCCAGGTGCCGCTCGCCTCGATCGCGAGTTTCCATGAACGGCCGTCGCCGCTGCTCGTGACGCACCTGAGCCAGTTCCCCGCCACTACGGTGTCGTTCAATCTCGCACCGGGTGCATCGCTCGGCGCGGCGGTGAAGGCGATCCAGCAGGCGGAGAAAGAGGTCGGCCTGCCCGCCTCGTTCCAGACGCGCTTCCAAGGTGCCGCGCTCGCGTTCCAGGCTTCGCTGTCGAACGAACTGTTCCTGATCCTCGCGGCGATCGTCACGATGTATATCGTGCTCGGCGTGCTGTACGAAAGCTTTATTCATCCGATCACGATCCTCTCCACGCTGCCGTCGGCGGGTGTCGGCGCGCTGCTTGCGCTACTCGTCTCGGGGCATGACCTCGACATCATCGGCATCATCGGGATCGTGCTGCTGATCGGTATCGTGAAGAAGAACGCGATCATGATGATCGACTTCGCGCTCGAGGCCGAGCGCGAACAGGGCAAACCGCCACGCGAAGCAATCTACCAGGCGTGTCTGCTACGCTTCCGCCCGATCCTGATGACGACAATGGCTGCTCTGCTCGGCGCACTGCCGCTGATGCTCGGCACAGGCGCCGGGTCCGAGTTGCGTCACCCGCTCGGTATCGCGATTGCGGGCGGCCTGATCGTGAGCCAGTTGCTGACGCTGTTCACGACCCCGGTGATCTATCTCGGCTTCGATTCGCTGGCGCGGCGTGCACGTGCGCGGTTCGGCGGTGGTAGCGAAACGCCGCCGCCTGCCACCGATGCTGGAACTGAAGCATGATGCGCGTCGACTACGCTCCCCGCCTGCATCGTGCGTCGAGCGCGGCGGCCGTGCTTGAGGCCGCCCGCCAGGAGGTCTCTTGAACCTCTCGCGCCCGTTCATCCAGCGCCCGGTCGCCACCACGCTGCTGGCGATCGGCATCGCGCTCGCCGGCATGTTCGCGTTTGTCAAGCTGCCGGTCGCCCCGCTGCCGCAGGTCGACTTCCCGACCATCTCGGTGCAGGCAAGCCTGCCGGGCGCGAGTCCGGAAACTGTCGCCACCAGCGTTGCGAGTCCACTCGAGCGACATCTCGGCTCGATCGCCGACGTCACCGAAATGACGTCGAGCAGTTCGGTCGGCAGCGCGCGCATTACGTTGCAGTTTGGTTTGAACCGCGACATCGACGGTGCCGCGCGCGATGTGCAGGCGGCCATCAATGCGGCACGTGCCGACCTGCCCGCGAGCCTGCGCAGCAACCCGACGTATCACAAGGTCAACCCGGCAGACGCGCCGATCCTGATTCTCGCGCTGACTTCGAACACGCTGCCGGCCGGCCAGTTGTACGATTCCGCGGCAACCGTGCTGCAGCAGTCGCTGTCGCAGGTGGATGGGATCGGCGAAGTCGACGTCGCCGGCTCGGCGAGTCCGGCCGTGCGTGTTGAACTCGAACCGCAAGCGTTGTTTCACTACGGCATCGGCCTAGAGGATGTGCGCGCCGCGCTCGCATCGGCGAACGCGAACAGCCCGAAGGGTTCGATCGAGTTCGGGCCGAACCGCGTGCAGATCTATACCAACGACCAGGCGTCGAAGGCCATCCAGTACAAGGACCTCGTCATTGCCTATCGCAATGGTGCCGCGGTGAAGCTGTCGGACGTCTCGGAAGTGGTCGATTCTGTGGAAGACCTGCGCAACCTGGGGCTCACGAACGGCAAGCGCTCGGTGCTCGTCATCCTGTATCGCCAGCCGGGCGCGAACATCATCGAGACGATCGATCGCGTCATTGCAATGCTGCCTCAGTTGAAGGCATCGCTGCCGGCCGACGTCGAGGTACTTCCCACCGCCGACCGCTCCACCACGATCCGCGCATCGCTGAGAGACACCGAGCGCACGCTGATCATCGCGGTCGCGCTCGTCGTGATGGTCGTGTTCCTGTTCCTGCGCAACTGGCGCGCCACGCTGATTCCGAGCGTCGCCGTGCCGATCTCGATCATCGGCACGTTTGCGGCGATGTATCTGCTCGGCTTCTCGATCGACAATCTATCGTTGATGGCGTTGACCATCGCGACCGGCTTCGTCGTCGACGATGCTATTGTTGTGCTCGAAAATATCTCACGGCACATCGAGAACGGTGTGCCGCGCATGAAGGCCGCCTTTCTTGGCGCGCGCGAAGTCGGCTTCACAGTGCTGTCGATCAGCGTGTCGCTCGTCGCGGTGTTTTTGCCTATCTTGCTGATGGGCGGGATCGTCGGGCGGTTGTTTCGCGAATTCGCACTGACGCTGTCGCTTGCGATCGGCGTGTCGCTGATCGTGTCGCTGACGCTTACGCCGATGATGTGCTCGCGGCTACTGCGCGAACCACGCGACCAGCAGAAAGAAGGTCGCTTCGGCCAGTGGCTCGAACGCGGTTTCACGCGCATGCAGCACGGCTACGAACGCACGCTCAACTGGTCGCTGCGCCATCCGCTGCTGATCCTGTTCATCCTGCTCGTGACAATCCTGCTGAACATCGCGCTGTATGTGATCGTGCCGAAGGGGTTCTTCCCGCAGCAGGATACCGGGCGGTTGATCGGCGGCATTCAGGCCGACCAGAGCACATCGTTCCAGGCGATGAAAATCAAATTCTCCGAGATGATGTCGATCGTGCAAAAGAACCCGGCTGTCGACAGTGTGGTCGGTTTCACCGGCGGCCGGCAGACCAACTCGGGCTTCATGTTCGTCGTCCTCAAGCCGGAGAGCAAACGCAAGCTCTCCGCCGATGAAGTGATCGCGCAACTGCGCGTACCGCTCTCCGACGTGGCCGGTGCCCGCACCTTCCTGCAGGCGGTGCAGGACATTCGCGTGGGCGGCCGGCAATCGAATGCGCAGTACCAGTTCACGCTGCTGTCCGATACCACCGAAGATCTCTACAAGTGGGGGCCACTCCTCACCGAAGCACTGCAGAGCCGCCCCGAACTCGCGGACGTGAACTCCGACCAGCAGCAAGGCGGGCTTGAATCGATGGTGACGATCGATCGATCGACCGCCGCGCGGCTCGGCATCAAGCCGGCGCAGATCGACAACACGCTCTATGACGCGTTCGGTCAGCGCCAGGTGTCGACGATCTACAACCCGCTAAACCAGTATCACGTCGTGATGGAAGTCGCGCCGAAGTACTGGCAGAGCCCCGACATGCTCAACCAGATCTGGATCAGCACGTCGGGTGGCAGCGCGAGCGGCGCGCAAACGACCAACGCGGCGGCGGGCACGGTAATCGGACCCACCACTGGCACGACTCGCACCGCGATTGGCGGCACCGGTGGCACGACCGTGACGAGCGCAGCCAGCATCGCCGCAGACTCCGCGCGCAACCAGGCGATCAACTCGATTGCGGCGAGCGGCAAGTCGAGCGCATCGTCGGGGGCCGCGGTGTCGACGTCGAAGGAAACGATGATTCCGCTATCGGCAATCGCGAGCTTCGGTCCGGGCAATACGCCGCTTGCCGTGAACCACCAGAGCCAGTTCGTCGCCTCGACGATCTCGTTCAATCTGCCGCCGGGCAAGTCGCTGTCGGATGCAACCCAGGCCATCTACGACACGATGGCGCAGATCGGCATGCCCGCGACGATCCACGGCAGCTTCCAGGGCACCGCACAGGCGTTCCAGCAATCGATGTCGGACCAGCCGATCCTGATCCTCGCCGCCCTCGCGGCGGTGTATATCGTGCTCGGCGTGCTGTACGAGAGCTACATCCATCCGCTGACCATCCTGTCGACGTTGCCGTCGGCGGGGGTCGGCGCACTGCTTGCGCTGCTGCTCTTCAAGACCGAGTTCAGCATCATTGCGTTGATCGGCGTGATCCTGCTGATCGGTATCGTGAAGAAGAACGCGATCATGATGGTCGACTTTGCGATCGAAGCGTCACGACACGGCCTGTCGTCGCGTGACGCGATCCGCGAGGCGTGTCTGCTGCGCTTCCGGCCGATCATGATGACGACCTGCGCCGCACTGCTCGGCGCACTGCCGCTCGCGTTCGGACACGGCGAAGGCGCGGAGCTGCGGGCGCCGCTGGGGATTTCGATTGTCGGTGGCTTGATCGTGAGCCAGTTGCTGACGCTCTATACGACGCCGGTCGTGTATCTCTACATGGACCGGATTCGCGTGCGGTGGGAGAACCGCGGTGCGCGACGCGCCGCGCAATCGGCGTAACGGCTCAAAGCTTCTGCTGGATGGCCAGCATAAAAATCCGCGCCCACTGCTTCGCGTGCCGCTCGTCACCGAGCGGCAGCGACCACACTGGGCGCTTCGCATCCTTCACCTTGAGTTCGACCTGCCAGCCGCGCTGCGCATCGCGTTGCGCGGTCGCGCTTTCGAGGTCGGCAAAGATGTAGGCGCCTTGCACGCCGTCCACCTGCAGGTTGCACAACCGCTTGCCCGCGGCAAGCCGCACTTCGCCCCAACCGCCCTTCAACTCGTGGGTCCAGTCGCCGTCGCGAATGTTCGGTGCAACGTCGCGCCGACGTCGCCACCACCAGGCGATCGCCGCAATCAGCAGCGCAGCCGCGACCACAGCCACGCCGATCGCGACACCGTAGCCGTACAGCACGGCGAGCTTCTCGAACGACCACACCGCGCCGTAAATCAGCGCGATCAATACGATCAGGACAATCAGAATCGGCATGCGGACCACCATCGGAAAACTGAAAGCACGCAGGCGCTTCGCCCACGTGCCGTGAAACGGGCTACATCACGCGATTACTGCTGCTTGTGCGCGGCCGCCCACGCCTTGACGGCGTTCAGCGTGTTCTCCACGTGCTTGTCGGGCGACAGGCTCGTGTATTCGTAGAGAATCTTGCCGTCGGGTGCGATCACATACGACACCCGGTTCGCCATCGCGGCATGCATCGGCATGCCAGCGTCGTAGGCATTGATGACCTTCGAATCTTCATCGGCGGCGACCGGGAACTTGCTGCGGCACTCGCTGACCGAGAACTTCGTCAGCGTATCGATGTTGTCATGCGACACGCCGATCACCGTCGCGCCGTACTGCTTGTATTCATCGACGGCTTCGGCAAACTCGTGCGCCTCGATCGTGCAGCCTTTCGTGAACGCGGCCGGATAGAAGTACAGCACCACCGGACCCTTCTTCAGCGCATCGGCCAGTGCGTACGTGTAGGTCTTGCCGCCCAGCGAAGCCTGGGTGGTGAAATCGGGCGCCTGATCGCCGGGTTTGAGCGTCGCCGACGCGACCATCGAATGCAGGGCAAACCCCGCGCATATCAGACCTGCGGCCACTGCCGGCCACCCTTTTCGCTTCATGTCGTCACCTCGCTCGTGAATGTCAGTCATGGGCATGCTGCGCCGCGCACTCTCCGCTTTCCGGCCGGATCGTCGCGCCGCAACCGCGTCGCTATCGGACGCCGCTATTGGACCACGTTACGGCACGCCGTGCTTTTCCGCAGACCGGCGCGGGCCGGATGCTGGCGCGCGCAACCGGCATGCATGGCGCATGCGCACGCACCCTTCGTTCGCATGCCGATTACCTTGCGGCAAACTGTCAGGAAATGCTAAAGATTCGCCCGGCCCGGTCGATATCACGTTTTGATGGGTAGTTCCATCCTTCGGACCGCAGAACCGATACGGGTTGCCAGCCACAGACATGGAAGCGAACAGGATTATCGCGCCCCACCAGGGCTCCTTGCGCACGGTCATCGACCGGTTCCGAGCGCTCGGTCGGCGCGCGAAGCGCCGGCCTTTGCGGGTCGGCCCGGCAGCACGCTTCGGGTTCGAGGAGAGCGTCGGCGCGGTCGACTTCCTCGTTCATGTCGACCGCGACCTGCGCTTTCTGTACGTGTCCGACTCGAGCCTGCGCTTCATCGGCTATCACCGCGAGTATCTGCAGACCGTTACGCTGCACGATCTCATCGCTCCCGCCGACACCGCCCGCTTCGCCGCATTGCTTGCGCGCGCGAACGCCAGCGGCACAGTCGAGAAGACCACGCTCGACCTGATCAAATCGCTGACCTATCCGGTTTCCGTCGAACTGCGGGTCGTGCGCAATCATCAGGATGGTGTAGAGGGTTATGCGATCGCCGGCTTCGACGTGTCGTCGTGGCGCGCCACCGAAGCACGTCTCACACACGCGCTGCATCACGATCCGCTCACCGGCATCGCCAATCTGTCGGCGCTCGTTCCAGCGCTGCTCGATGCGCAACAGCGCGCGGACACGCTCAGCGCGCCGGCCGCACTACTGCTGCTCGACCTCGACGATTACCAGCGCGTGAACCGCGCGCTCGGCTACGATGCCGGCGACGAGATGCTGCGCGAAACTGCGCGCCGCGTTCTGGCTATCGCGAACCAGGGCGAGACGATCGCGCGGATCGCCAGCGATGAATTCGCGATCCGGATGCCGAGCCTCACACGGTCGCCCAGTTTGGCGATACGCGAACCCAAACTAGAAGCGCATTGGATCAGATTGGCCATATCCTTGGCAGTAAAGGCTATACGTTGGGCGATGTCGTTGCCGTGCAGGCAATCTTTGTGGGTGATCCGGCGAACAACGGCAAACCCGATTACGAAGGTTTTTCGAGTGTCTATCTGGAGTATTTTGGTTCGAAAACACAACCGAACATCCCTACTCGCACTCGCTCCCAGGTCGTCGGGCTGGTCGAACCAGGGTGGCTCGTTGAAATAACGGTAACCGCGGCAAAAACAGTATAAAGACGACTGCACACAATAGACCGCCGCGATTTTGGCAGGTAGCATAGACGGGCCACAGAGACCTAGAGTAAATCCAATAAGCGCCAGTTTTGGCACATTTATAAATCGCCGTCAGATACCCCATCTGCTATGGAAAACTATTATCCCGCGGGCCCCTCAAACGTACCCACTGGTTTCACGCGACCCAGCGTGTCGTATAAGCGCAAGGCCTGGCTCGCGGTAGCCGGGCTGATTACATTCATAGCGCTGTACCTCGCGTTGACCGTCTGGTTTGCCATGACGGGCGTCAATCGGCTGCTGGTACTCGGCTCGAGTTCGGGCCCGGTCGACTTCCTTGTCTGCGCGTGCAGCCTGTTTCTAACGGTGTTCCTGGTGAAGGCACTTTTCTTCATCAAGAAGGGCGAGTACGCCGGCGTGATCGAGCTTAAACGCGCAGAGCAACCGGGCCTGTTCGCCTTCCTCGACCAGGTGGCGGACGATGCCGGCGCGCCACGGCCGCACAAGGTGTTCGTGAGCGGTCGCGTCAATGCGGCGGTGTTCTACGATCTGTCGCTCGTCAACCTGGTGTTTCCTTCGCGCAAGAATCTGGAGATCGGTCTGGGTCTCGTGAACATGCTCAACCTGGGCGAGTTCAAGGCGGTCTGCGCGCATGAGTTCGGGCACTTCGCGCAACGCTCCATGGCACTCGGACGGTGGGTGTACACCACGCAGCAGATCGCGGCGCATATTGTCGGCAAACGCGATGTGCTGGATGGCTTCCTGCGACGCCTGTCGCACTTCGATATTCGCGTGGCGTGGATTGGCTGGGCGCTGGGCCTCATCGTGTGGGCGCTGCGCTCGATCGTGGATACCGGGTTCCGGCTGGTGATGATCGTTCAGCGGGCACTCTCGCGAGAGATGGAAATGCAGGCCGACCTGGTCGCTGTGTCGCTCACCGGCAGCGATGCGCTGATCCACGCACTACACCGGTTGCAGGTAGCCGACGACGCCTGGGAACGTACCGTGGGTTTCGTACGTGGCGAAGCCGGCGCCGGGCGCCCTCCACGCGACGCCTTTGCCGTGCAACAGGCCATCGCAGCACGCCTCGGACGGATCTATAACGACGCTGCTCACGGCCAACGGCCGCAGGTGCCCGCCGACGATGCCGCTGCATTTCGCGTCTTCAAGGCAGAGCTTGCGCAACCGCCGCGCATGTGGGCAACCCATCCGCTGAACCACGAGCGTGAAGAAAACGCCAAGCGCACCTATCTGTTTGCGCCGGGCGACGAGCGCAGCGCCTGGACCCTCTTCGACGACGCGCCGGCCTTGCGCGAACAGATGACCGGGAAGCTGATCGGCAACACCGAGCACGCTGTGGCTGAGCCGGACATCACACTGCAACAGCTTGACGATCAATTCACCATCGAGCAGCTCAAGCCGCATTATCGCGGCATCTATCTGGGCTTTCCGGTTACGCGTTACACCGCTCACGCCGAGGAGCTTTACGCCCAGGTGCCGGCAGACGGCGCACTCGATGTCGAAACGCTGTATCCGGCGTCGATCAGTCAGGATCTCGAGGCGTTGCGCGCGCTCGATCACGAGCATGCGCTGCTGCGCTCGCTGCGAGACGGCGTGTACACCGCCGCCGATGGCGTGATCCGTCACCGCGGACGCATCCTCAAGCACAGCGAGCTGCAGCCCGCCATCGACGCGGTGGGCGCCGAACGCGCCGAGGTGCGCGCGCGTCTGGCGGCCGTGCTCAAACATGTGCGCAGTCTGCATCAGGCGTACGCGGGACAACTGTCACCGCAATGGCATGCCTATCTGAAAGGGCTGTTGCACGTACTGCACTATGCACATCACGCCGAAGCCGAGCTGCGCGATACGCAAGCCTCACTCGCACGCTGCTGGCAGCGCGTGACCGCAACCGGATCGATCAATTCGCGCGGTGTGAAAGACGTCCTCGCCGGTGCGGAAAGCCTCCAGCGTGCGCTGAGCAACGTGTTCCGCGTGTCGGGCGCGGTACAGCCCGGTGAACGCGTTCTGGCTGAACTCGGTCAGGAAAGCTGGTCTGCCATGTTGGGCGAACTGGGCCTCGGCAACCCGGTGCGCAAGAACCTCAACGACTGGCTGCGCTTCGTGGATAGCTGGGTCAATCACGCGGCGGGCTGTCTGTCGAGACTCGGTCGCACCACGCTGGGCGAGTTGCTGCGTACCGAGGCGAGCATCGCGGCAGGTACCCGTGGCGAACCACTGCCGGACGCACCCTCTTCCGTGCCTGCGGCTCCCCCCACTTACGACACGCTCGTCATCGACACCGAGCGCTCCCAACGTGTCGAGAACCCCGATTTCTGGGAGCGATTCCGTTCGGCCAATGGGTTCTTCCCGGGGTTGGCCCGCGCTGTCGTGGCGATTGGTATCGTCGGCGCGGTGCTGGTATTCGGCTGGTCGATGGATGAGTCCACGGTGGTGGTCTACAACCCGTTGGCGCGACCCGTGGTAGCTACTGTGGACGGCCACCGCCTCGCACTTGCACCCAATGCACATGCCAGCGTCGATGTTCATGCCGGCCGCGACATTGCGGTGTCGACACGAACCCAGGACGGCGATGCGATTGAAGCATTCCGCGTACCGGTCGACCGTATCGACAAGCATCTGGTCTACACGGTGGCAAGCGCCGCGCCTCTGCGTCAATGGACGGCGACCTACGGCGCAGGCAGCGCAGAACCCGCGCGTCTGGTGCCGCCACAGCGCTGGCAGTCGACCTTCGCAGACGTACTGTTTGCCGCGCCGCCCGTCAGCATCCAGAGCAAAGCCGGAGGAGGCATCCGCACCGTACTCGACAGCGGCGATGGGATGACACCCGCCGTGCTCGTCGGGCAGTTCAAGGACAAGTCCGCGGTGGCGCCAATGCTGCTATCGCACGTTCGCTTCGATGCGCCCGACAGCACATACCTGAGCGACTGGCTGAGCCTCGCGAGCGGCACTCCTGGCTTCGACGAGGCCTTCGCGGCTCGCCGTGCGCGCTTCCCGATCGACGTGGTGGCCATGCGGTTTGAGCAGGACGCGACTAAAGGCACAGCTGCACACGATGCCGTGTGTGCGCGGCAGCGGGCGCAAGCCGATCAGGCACCCGACCAGCCGGACCTCGCCTACCTCGTCACGCGCTGCATGCCGGATGGCCCCGCTCAGGACGCCGCGTTCGAAGCCGGGCGTCGACGCTGGCCCAACTCGGCGTGGTATGCCAATGCTGCCGGCTGGAACGCCAGCTTGCACGGGCGTTACAGCGAGGCACTGGCCGACTATGAGCTGGCACTGGCTGGGAGCCCGGCGCTGCGCGAGGCCGCGGCTATCGAATCGTTGCGCATGGCGCGGCTCGTCGATCCGCAAGCCGCGAAATCCCGACAGACATTGCTGGCTCAGCAATCTCCCTCAGTACGCGATGCGCTGATGTTCGAGCCTGGCGATACGCCGCCAGCCGGTGCGTATCAGCCGATCGTTCTGCTCGCCAACGGCAAGCTCGACGATGCGGTGTCGGCATCCGATGGCTCGCCCGCTCATGCACATGTGCTGCGATTGGCGGCGGCTTCATACGGTGCTTCGGCTGAGCTACGCGCGCGCGCACAAAACCTGGCTGCGGACGAAGGCATCGACCAGGACACAGCGATATTGGCGCTTGCCATGGGAGCGCCAGCCAGTACGCCTGCCATCCAGTCGCTCCAGAAGATTCTTGCTACGGGATACGACATCCCGGATTTTCCGGCGCGGATGAATCGCTTCCTCACTCTGGCGCGGCGCGGCGATGTGGCGGCGGCGGAGCATGTTCTGGATGGTCTGCCTGTGGCACTGCGTGCGCAGGCATTGGTAGCAGGGATCTATGTGATGGGGGATCGCGCCCCCGCAGAATGGCGCACCTTTGCGCAACGTGCGTTGTTTGCGTCGGAACGGCCGTATCTGGGGTAGCGGCCTTCAGCTCAGCATCTTTTCCCCGGCGCGCAGCGTCAAAACCCGCACACCGTTTCCGGTCACGGCGACGGTGTGCTCGAATTGCGCGGACAGTTGCCCGTCGCGCGTGACGACTGTCCAGCCATCGTCTTCGGTTCGAACGGCATGTCGCCCCTGGTTGAGCATCGGTTCGATGGTGAACACCATGCCTTCCCGCAGCGCCAGGCCGGTTTGCGGCTTTCCCCAATGCAGCACCTGGGGATCTTCGTGCATCTCACGCCCGATGCCGTGCCCGCAATATTCTCTTACGACCGAATAGCCGTTTCGCCGGGCGTGCCGCTCGATGGCATGTCCGATGTCGCCAAGTCTTGCGCCTGGACGAACGGCCTTGATGCCTTTCCACATTGCTTCGTAGGTCACCTGCACGAGCCGTTCGGCTAGCGGCGATACCTCACCAACGAGGTATGTTTTGCTGGAATCGGCGATGTACCCATTTTTCTCTAACGTGATGTCGAAATTGACGATGTCTCCGCTTTGCAGAAACTCGGTCGTAGAGGGAACACCGTGGCAAACGACGTTGTTGCGCGAAGAGTTGAGCGCGTAGGCGTACCCGTACTGCCCCTTGCTTGCGGGGCGTGCGTTGAGTTCATTGACGATGAAGTTATCGACCAGGTCGTTGACCTGCATGGTCGACATACCGATCAGGCTCAGTGCATCCAGATAGCCGAACACATCCGCCAGCAACTTGCCTGACTCGGCCAGCAGTGCGATTTCTTCTGGGCGCTTCGTCATGCTGAAGCCACCTTGATGGCTTGCTCCATGACGCCCGCCGCGCGCAGTTCGCGGGCCACGATTTCGTTGAAACTCTGTGTTGGACTCATCTCGCACAGCATGCCGATCTTGATCCAGAACGCTGCTTGCGCGTTGATTGAGCGGCATGAGACTGCGCTTGCTTTGCGTATCTGGTCGTGGAGGTCGTCGTCGATGTTTACTATTCCCATGTGGCTCTCTGTATATGAAACGTATACGAATCATATACTGTTATTCGATGGCGGTGCAAGTGGCTTTTGTCGACTCCGATTTGTCGCGAAAGGAACCTGCCGCCAACGGCCGGCCATCGACGAATGATGAATCGACGACAATTTCGACGCTGCTGCCAGCCAGTAGAATTTGTCGGACTGCCCCTATACCCTGTTGCTCGCTCGCCTAGTTGGAAAAACCAATGACTCATGCAATCCGCGTCATCCGATGGGAGGAGTTGAACCCGGCCCAGAAAAACGAGGTTGAGAATTTGAAGATTTCCGATCAACAGATTGAATATGCCGGACCGACTCACCGAGCAGTCGACGCTTGCGCATCCGATCTGACTGGCGACATTCAGGGTGCGGCTATCTTCGACGGGCACGTCATTGTAGGTTTCCTTGTTCTGAAGAGGCGAAGTGCCGCACCCAGTTGGGCTTTAGCGGGAGCGGCAGTCATTTCAGCTCTACGTATCGACTTGCGCTACCAAGGTTTGGGACTGGGAACCGCTGCGCTCCGGTATCTGCCGGAATGGCTCCTGACCCACTGGACAGACACCTTGTCCATTATGCTTTCCGTCGACGAAGAGAATGAGGCTGGCCGCCGCTCGTATGCGAAAGCCGGCTGGTTGGATTTGGGAACCCGGGACAAAGGGAGAATCGGGTGGGTTCGTTATATGAAGCGCGACCTTTAGGAATTGTTTTCCGTCCCTGCCGAAGAACTGCAAGGACGTCCCTCGGCCGGTTGCGGACATTAGACATGTCGATCAAAATTGTTGACGATCCAAATATCCGACGTTCGAGATCTCACCTTTTGATGCTGCTTTCAGAAAATGAAGAACATTCAAGTCATCGACGGCGCAAGCAACTGCGTGTACGACATCTTCGCAGCAACGGATGAGCAGTTCGCGCTTATATTCCCAGGCGAGACGGACATCGCGTTCATTGATGAGGTATATGAACGTGGAAACGACGCCCAACTGGATGCGGTATTTAGTGAAATATGGAAACGTCCGATTGCCAAAAAGGATGCCAACGGCATTCACGGCATCATCTTCTACAGGTTAGATTGTAAGAAACAGTACTATCCATCCAGAAAGGATGAAAGCGCAATCAATCCAGACGGCACCTTGTTACGGGTCGAAAAAAAATCCTAGCGGGCGGCGATCCTCCGACACCAGCGTCGAACCGACCATGGACAAGACTGGTCGGTCGACACCCTCGTTTGGATCGTCCACAATCAGCGGATTGACCAACCAAGATTCAGGCGGCATCTGTCTAGACAAAGAGGGCGATATGAATCCGCGTCGCGTTCATGAACTTATGCAGAAACACTTTCCACCGGTCAATGCTGCGTCGCGTGCATGGAAGAACATTGTTGAGCACGAGGAGCTGCAGCAGAACGAGCTGCTATGCCTGCTGGACGATTTTATCTGTGCGGAGCAAGTATTAGTTGAGGTGCATCGAAAGCTTGGTGACTATCTCTCCAAAAAAGAGGCTGTCGCATTTGTCGCCATGCATGTGGGTGAAGGTGAGATTCGCATTGCCGACAGGGAGTTTCACGGATTTGTTGTGATTGCACACAATGGTGTTGCATCTGGTTGGTCAGGCGCGGCGTCGATGCAAATACGCGCTGTAGGACAGACCACTGAATGACCGCTTCCGAGAGAAACAGTCGACTCTTTTGGGTCGAGCGGAGCCGGTCGTCGTGAGGCTTAGTTCGGCCAGCTGCAACCACTCGACGCAGTGACTTATATTGTCGACAATCTAGGTCGGCGCTGAATTGTCTGACCATGCGTATCGTGACTGCTATCGTCGGCCGACGCAAATGACGTCAGTCCCGTGATATTCGGAAAAAACTGGTACGCGGCTCGGCGCGGCGCTTCAAACCCGTCAGTCAAGGGACGGTTCAAACGAGCGCAATTTCATGGTTCGTCAAACGTTGATTGCGGATGTCGTCACTAATATGAGGTGCGTAGCGAATGAGCAAATCCCCGATACAAGGGCAGGAATATCGGAGTGCGTTCAAAATCTACAGCGAGGATGGCAAACGAGCTGTCGACGTGCTGGAGTTCCGCAACGGTGAAACGTATCTCGACGAACAGGAATGGGTCGACGGCACTACATTCAGGAACCGGCATAGCGGAAGTTTGGTCGGTCCGTTCGCCTCGCCAGCAGATGCAGAAAACTTCATAGTCGCGACACCCTGGTTCCGCGGTAGCGACGCATAGGCATCCAGTTTCCGCACTCCAGTTGCATACCGTCAGCTCGTTTCTTTTTTGCGTAAGCTATGTGCGGTCATAAAAATTCAGTTAGGGTGTGTGCGAATAGATAACTCAGGGGGAGCGATGAAGGTTGCGACGGTCAAAATGTTGACGTTGTTTTTTCTTGTAAAGATGGCAATGCCCGTTTTCGCACTTGAGCCGCTAGGTCCGTTTTCTGGAAACTGGTCACATGAGTATTCTTGTGATGGCGCCACAGGTGTTTATGCTGATCGTTGCAAAGAGGGAGATCGAGACGTTTTTCAACTCGACCTTACGCAGGAGGCAGGGCAAATTTGTGGATTTCATATAGCCACCGGGCAACTGGGTAACAAGGTGGACGAAGGCGACCTGAGCGGCAATGGCCCTTCCATTTTCGGTACTGTTGACGGAAATGTGGCGACTGTCCATTTCAGAAGCGCGTGGACTGCGGAAGTGGGCGAGGCGACGTTAACCCTAACGCGTGACGCGCTGATTTGGCACGTTCTTGAACCATCGAAGAATGAGAGCTGGATTCCTAATGATGCGGTGTTAAACAGAGCTGATTTGCCGGGGGGATTTCAAAAGACGGAATGCGCGGCTCCTTCCAGACAGTGAAACCAAACTGTTCGCGGCGTTGGGGTGGGTTTGAAGACGTGGACCTATGTTCGATTTCCTTGACCGTTGGTGTATCGTTTCGTCGGGCGTATCTAACAGATAGAGTCGCCGAATGACGCCCGCGCCGGTGTGAGTTTTGTTTCAACAGGAAAACGAAGACATGCCCCGCTGGATAGTCAGTCTGTTGAACGCCGCACTAATGTTCGTGGTTCCGCTCGTCGGCTGGAGTGAATATCTGGATTTTGGAGCGAAGAGACATTGGTTTGACTATTACACAGTGACACGAGGTCTATCGAGCGAACCCCAGCGTACGTGGATCGTTGCGGGAATCTTATTGGCGCCTGCTCTTCTAGGCCTGCATCTCGCTACACCTCGTTGGCAGTGGTCGATCAAAGGTGTGTGTGCAATATGTCTGGCAGGTTTTCTTCTCGCCATGTTCCTCTGGCTCGGCTTCGCCGCGGTGCTCCATGGTTCGACCAGGATGCCTTGAATTCCAGTTGGTGAAGACCCGAATGCAATGAGGGAGCGGTGTGCGGTTGCAGTTGAACGTCTCAAGTTGAGCGAGTAACCGGCATCCGCAGCCGGTTGTCGAGTCACTTAGTTGAGTCGACTAGAGTAGTTCACCGTGGGGCCGAGTGCGGTCAAAAGCGGCCGGTCGATCCTGTCTCCAGAATTGGCGACAATGGTGCCTGTATCCACAGCCTACTTACCCCAAGCTGCTATCAATTCATTCGGAAGAGCCCATGCGAGAAACAGACACAATCGCGCTGATCGTCGACCCCGATTTCGGTGCCTTAGTTGATGATATTGCCGCGAAGGTGGCCCATACGTGGATCGTTGACTCTGACGAGAACTGCGCAGCCATCAAAGAGATCTGGCAATCATCAACGAGGCCGCTCGACCAGACGATGAAGAACGGGATCACGACTTTCCGCCGATACGGCGCGGATCGAGAAAGCTGGTGTGACGCTGTTCTGGATTCAATAGAAGACCACCACGATAGTCGCAGAGGAAATCCGGGTTACGCTCTGCTTGAGGTCTACGGAACACCTCTTACTGGTCGACTCCGGAGCTCACTTATCGAATGCGGGTTCTCGACGTTCACCGCAACTGATTTTGGTTTCCGTGCTGAGAAAGTCAAGTAAGCCGGCATTTCCCAGGTTAGGCATTCCATGCCGCGCGAATCCTATCTGCGACCTACAACGATAGCCTGGTGGTAGACAGCTCTCAGGCGAACAATCCGAATCGTAGCCCGCGACCGGCCGCTAATGAGAAAGCTGAAAGTCTGACGTGGATCGATAGCCGCCCTCCGTGTTCCCCAATCCAGGCAGCCTCTCGAACTCCATAACGCCAGCCTGACCAAACGCCCCCAAGTCTCACGAGCCCAGTTTCCCGGCTACGGCGCGAGTTGCCGCTAAGACCGCACCTCCGGAATCACCAACGCCCCACACCCCCATCCGTCACAAACACAGCCAGCAACTTCGCTGGCCGCACCGGATCCGGATTCTCCGCAAGCAGATGCAACGCACGCGGCGCTTCGAACCACGTCGCGCCACTGCGGTAATCGATTGCAGCAGCACCTTCCATCTGCGAACGAACCGTCCCCTCCAGCACGAACGCCGTCACCGATCCCGGATGCCGATGCGGGCCCGACAACGCCAGCGGCGGAAAATCGACCACTGCTGTCGTCACGGACTTGCCCGGCACATCCGGCAACGGTTCGCACGACAGCACCTTGACGTGGGTAACCGGCCGGCTGGCAGCACCGGGTTGCACAAGAGCAGGCGCACTAGAAAACATCGGTTGATCGCTCGCACTGCAGATGTCGCTCAGCCATTGCTCGACGGAACCCGCCCCGCTGCCGGCATGCTGGAGCGTCACCACCAACGGCATCAACACCAGCGCCGCGCTCGCCACGCGCGACCATGCAACGCGACGGGACATCTCCGTGCACGCGGCGCTCATCACATCGCCTCTGCCGACAGACGCAGACCAGGTTCCCAACCCAACTCACGTCGCACACGCGCATTGCTGACCACGTCATTGTCTTCAGTCACATTGAACGCGCCGTGCGCCGCATGCTGCACGGCCAGCAGCGCCGCCCACGCAGCCGCTTCCACATGCACCGGACTCGCGCCAGTCGCGCTCGCGGCACCGGTTCCCGGTCCGTACAACTGCCCATAGCGCAGCACCGCGCCATGCAGCCCGGGCGTATCGAGCACGCACCGTTCGAGCGCCGCCACACCAATCACGCTCACGCTACGCGCACCTTGCGCCTCGAGATCGAGCGGTTGTGCTTCGGTGTAGGGCTGCGCGCCAGGCGCATAAGCCCATGCGATGCTCTGCGCGACCATGCGTGCACAACCGGCCGCTACAGCCGCATCGACCAGATTGCGCGTGCCCTCGCTGCGTATCCGCGCGTTGCGGACCACGGCATCGGCCATCTGTTGCGGATCGAGACCCGCCGGCAAATCGGTCAGCTGATGAATCACGACGGTCGGCGCGACGCGCTGCACCGCCGCGCGCAACGCCGCCGCGTCGAACACGTCGACGACGACCGGAACCGCGCCCAGCGCGTCGAGCGCCGCCGATCGTTCCGCGCGCCGGGTGCTGCCGTACACCGTATAGCCCGCACGCGTCAGCAGCGGCACCAGCATGCGTCCAATGGCGCCGGTTGCGCCGGCCAGAAAGATCCGCTCGCCGGCTGCGTTTGTTGTCGTATCTGTCATGGTGCTTCTCCTTCGCTATTTTTCCTGTTCATGTACGCCAGCGTAGCGTTACGATGTCCTGTAGAAAAGATCCAAGAATGGAGAAAACGATCAGGCCATGAATACGCAGCATAACTACCTCGATGTTCTTCAGCTCGATCGCGGCCGGCGTGTGCCGCTGCATCGGCAGATCTACGAACGCATGCGCAGTGCTATCGAGCAGCGCATGCTGCAACCTGGCGACCGGGTCGCGTCGGCCCGCGCGCTCGCGAGCGAACTCGGCGTGGCGCGCAGCACCGTCGAGGCTGCTTACCAGCAACTGACGGGTGAAGGCTATCTGGTCGCGCGCGGCCAGGCCGGTACCGTCGTCTCGGCGCACCTTCCGCCGCCGGTGTCGCACGCAGTGGGACCGCGTACGGTCGACCGGCGCTCTCGCAAGCATTCAAGTGCGTCCCCAAACGCATTGCCGCAGGGCACCGCCCCGCCACCGTTCCAGCTCGGCACCCCTGCCCTCGATGCGTTCCCGCGCAAGCTATGGACACGCCTTGCCGCACGCCGGCTACGCATGACCTCCACCGCCGATATGTTCTACGGCGACCCATGCGGCTACGGCCCGCTGCGCCAGGCAATCGCAACCTATCTGCTCGTGTCGCGCGGCATCGCATGCAGACCGGAGCAGGTGTTCGTGACAGCGGGCTACCGGGCGTCGCTGGCATTCGTCGTGCGTACTCTGCTGAAGCCGGGCGAGCGCGTCTGGACCGAATATCCGTGCTATCCGCCCACACGCGACGTACTCGAACACGCGGGTAACCGTCCGGTCGCAGTACCCGTCGATAGCGAAGGAATGCTCGTCGCGCACGGCATCCGTCACGCGCCGAAAGCGCGTATGGCTGTCGTCACGCCATCGCATCAGGCGCCGCTCGGCGTGTCGCTGACGCTGCCGCGACGTTTGCAGTTACTCGACTGGGCATCGCGTACGAACGCGTGGATCGTGGAGGATGATTACGACGGCGAGTATCGCTACAGCGGTGCGCCGCTGCCCGCGCTCAAGAGTCTCGATGCGCACGATCGCGTGATCTACGCGGGCAGTTTTTCGAAGACGCTCTACCCTGGTCTCGCGCTCGGCTATCTCGTGGTACCGGAACGGCTTATCGATACGTGCAATGAGGCTGCGCGGACGTGGTCGAACGGTTGCCCGCAGATAACACAAGCTACCGTTGCCGATTTCATGTCGGTGGGTCATTTCTCGCGGCATCTGAAGAAGATGCGGCTGCTGTATGCGCGACGCCGGGCAATGCTCGTGGCGGGACTCGCGGCGGCGTTCGGCGAAAAGGTTCGTGTCGATCTCACGAGCGGCGGCATGCATCTGATCGCGCGCTTTACATCGCGCACCGGCGATCGGGAACTCGCGCGACGTGCACAGCAGGCTGGGTTGAACGCTCAGCCGCTATCGGGTCGTTACGCCGCGCGGCATAGCCATAGCGATAAGGGGCTCTTGCTGGGTTTCACGAACATCGCTTCCGCCGAAGAGGCAATGCGATTGTGTATGCGTTTGCGCGACGCGCTAAAGGGATAGCACTCAGCTCTAGCGCGCTGTCGCTATCGTTGTTGCCACACACGCCGCACGCAATACCCCTCAATCCTCAAACCGCTCCAGCCCCGACGCTTCCGCGTTGCGATCGGCCACCCCGGCCCACGCCGCCGCTTCGAGTGCAAACGCCGCGATCCGCGCAACCGTCAACGGCGCAAGCTGCACACAGAGCGCGTCAAGTTCCGCCCACGCGCCGCGCTCGAGCGCTTCGATCGCCGACAGCAGCGTGCCAAGCACGCCATCGCGTGTCAGGATCGCCGCGCGGATCGGCCGCGCCAACGTCAGTACATTGAGCGTCCCTTCGAGCGACCCGCCGAACACCGCATCGACAAACGAAAACACGCCCGTCAGAAACGCCGCGTCCGCTTCATCGCGACCCGCAGCCGGCAGATGCGCGATGGCGAGTTCCATGAAACGCGCGCGCGTCGCCGCAAGCTGTAGCAGCGGGTCGTTTTCGAGTGCGACCTTGCGACCGTCCGCATACAAGAGCAATTGCGTCCAGCGAGCGATACGGTCGGTCCCGGTCGCATTGATCGCGTCGCGCAACGTCGTCACCTTGCGACCGCTAGCAAAACTGCTCGCGTTGGCGAGCCGCATCAGGTGCATCACGAGCACCGGGTTCAGCTTCAGTTCGGTTTCGAGCTGCGCGACGGTCGGCTCCGAGCCGAGCAGATGCAGCAGATTGAGCAACGCGTGGCGCGGCGCGCTCACACGCCGCGCCGACGAAGCCTGCGGACGTGCAAAGAAATAGCCCTGAAAGCGGTCGAAATCGAGCTTGAACGCCGCCTCAAAATCGGCCTGCGTATCGATGCCCGATGCGATCAGTATCTTTCCCGCCGACCTTAGCGCTGCTACGAGCTTCGGCAGCATCGCACTCGCAATACCGGTGAAATCGATCTTGACGGCCTCGGCGTAAGGCAGCAATTGCGCGAACGTATGATCGGCCTGCACCACCCCATCGAGCACGAAGCGGTAGCGCCGCGCATGCAGCGTGACGATGCGCGCGATCAGTTGATTGTCGACGGCGATGTCGGGTGGCAGTTCGAGCAGAAAGCGCTCGGTGGGCAGCATGGCAAACGACTCGTCGAACAGCATCTCGCGCGTAACGTCGAGGTAGCCGATGTGCCCAACGAGCGCGGCGCGCACGGCCGGCTGGATCGCTGCGCGCACAACCGGGTGCACGCCCACGAGCCGGTCGGGTATGGGAATGGCGGTGGCATGGAGATCGGCATCGCCTGGTTGCGCCGCGCGGGCTTTCAGTTCGTAACCGCACAGCATCGCATCGCGATCGAGCAACGGCTGACGCGCAAAATAAACCTGCTCTTCGATACTGCCCGTCATGCCCGGCACGGCTTGACGGCGCGGATCTTCGGCCGCGATCGTATTCATTCCAGTCCCCTGGCGAAGCGCGGTGCGCTTCGGCCTGCTTTGGTCTTTGCTTGTGTGTGGGCGGCCGGATCGGTTGCGAATGCTGACAAAGGCTTCCAGCAACTTTCCGGGCGCCCGGGGATTTTAGCCCAGAGTGCCGCGTGCGAGACTCGCCTTATTCCTCCACATACCCCTTGCGCAGCTTCTCCGCCACAAGCTTGTCCATCTCGCGGCGAGCCCGCTCCGGCGTGTCGAATTCCTTCAGGTTGGTTTGCCCGTTGCTACCTATACGGCCGTAGCTCACGCTCAACTCGGTGCCCCGCAATCTCGCGCGCCAGAATTTGCTCGAACCACCTTGTTCGAAGCGCAGCGTCCGCACCACTTCTGTTTGAGTAGCCTGTACGACTTGCGGCGCTTCAGTAGCGCAAACGTCGGCACTGGTCGGGGCCGCCGATAGCGCCGATGGTGTTGTCTCCCGCGCGGCGAGAAGTTCGACTTCCGCACTCAACGCACGGTCCTCGCCATCGGTCAGCATTGCCTCGATTCGGGCTAATACCCCTTCGCTATCGGCGAGCCAATCCTTTCCGGGGATGTCGAGCACACGCCAACCGAAGCTGCGCAAAATGCCAGGACGAAATACGTAGCGCTCGACGGTATCCACGACTGTTTCGCCGGGTGCATCGAGAAGGATTGCCAGCGCATAACCTTGCATCGATGCATCGGCGATGGCCAGATCGCAGCGGAACTGAGAACGGCCGACATTGACCTGCACGTGGTGGCCACGTGCTTTCAATGCCTCGGCAAGCGCATCCCTGATCGTGTCCGACGCAGCCTGACGCGTGAACGCATCGCGTGCGCCCGGATTGAGCGCCCCGAGCACGGTCTGCGCACGCTCGAACTGGCCGCTCGCACTGGCCTGAGCAAACTGCAGGAACGTGCGGAGTGCCGCGGCGCCGTCGTTGTGCACATTGGTGATGGCGTCGGCTTGAATCGTCGACACGACCGCCATGCGATGCCGGGCGCGGCTGAAGATCACGTTCAGGCGCTTTTCGCCGCCGCGCTGGTTGATCGGACCGAAATTCATCAGCATCCTGCCGTCGGGTCCGGGTCCGTAGCAGATGCTCAGAATGATCACATCGCGCTCGTCGCCCTGGACATTCTCCAGGTTTTTAACGAACAGACCGTTGAACTGATCGTCGTCCTCACGCACGTACTCTCGCTCGAGCCGCGCGGCGAAGTCGGAATCTTCGCTCGCCAGTGCTTCCAGCGCGGATTCGATGCTGCTCTGCTGCGCTTCGGAAAACGCGACGATACCTATGCTCAATCCTGTCTCGCGACGCAGCAGCTCACGCACGGTATGGGCGATATATCGCGCCTCCGGTTCATTGCGTCGATCGAGATAGATGCCGTCGCTCAGCTGATGAAAACTGACTGGTCGCGCCAGCAGTGCGTCGGCACCGACGATGCCGGCATCGTCCTGGTCCGAGCGCCACAGTGCAGCTTCGTCGTCGCCTGCTTCGAGCAGGCGGTCCGGAATGGTGACGAGTCGCCCGCCGTAAAACGCGGCATTGGAAAAGCTGATCAGCGACTCGTGACGGCTGCGATAGTGCCACGCCAGCAGCGTCGCAGGCAGGTTGCGCGCGGCCTGGTTGAGCAGGCTGTCTGCGTCCAGGTTGATAGCGATGCGCTCACCCTCTTCTTCCACAACGATCTCGTCGTCACCCTCGCTGCCGCCGGAAGAGAAGAAGCTTGTCGGCGGCAACTGCATTTCGTCGCCAACCACGATCACCTGGTTCGCCCGGCTCATTGCCGGGACGGCTTCTTCCGTGGGAATCTGACTGGCCTCGTCGAAGATCACCACATCGAACAGGTCCGGCGACAGCGGTAGCGTGTCGGACACCGACAACGGGCTCATGAGCCAGATTGGTTTCAGGTCGTTGATCACCGCGCCGGTCTCTGCATCGCTGAGCTCGCGAATCGAGCGATGGCGCATGCTCTTGCTGAATTCATGCTCGAGTTCACGACGGCCTGTCGCATAGCGCTTCTTGAACGCCTTGCCGTCGGCGTCGAGTTGCGTGACCGATAGCGACGACTGGCGCACGTGCTCGGCGAACTGCTGATGTTGTGTGGCTTGCAGGACGTGTGAGTTGAGAGCAAGCAACTCGCGCTGGTTGTCCGCCAACGCGCGCGCGGTTTGCGCGAGCGCAGCGCCATTGAAACCCGCTAGCACCGGGTTGCCGCGTTCGAGCCGGCGCAGCGCCTCATCGACAACGAGTGCCTCCAGTTGCGTCGGCGGCTGATCGATCGTCTGCAGCGCGACGGCATAGGCCGGGTCGGCGGCATGGACCGCACGCAACAGAGGCAGCAGGTCGGGAAGATCGTCCAAAGCCTCGCGAAGATCGCGTGAATATTCCGCGATATCGGCAAGGCGAGCCTCTGTGGTCAAGGTCAGCCCATCGCCGACGCGCGCGGCCAGTTTGTACAGCACCTCTCGCGAGCGCGTCTCCGCAAGCGCCGTGGCAACCGGGTCGACGGCGTCGCGCAGATGCGCAACCAGGACGCGCAGGCCGTTATCCGACTCAAGGCGCGTCTTGAGTTCGCCCAGCGCGTTCAGAAACGCGCCCATCTCGCTTACACCATAACGCCGGCGGCACTCGCCATCGACTTCGTTCATTGCCGCGCTGGCGACATGCTCCGCGGCCAACGCCTCGAGTACCTTGCTGTACCCCGGATGAACTGCGTGTTTGCCGAAGTCGTAGCGCCGCTTCAACTGACCACGCAGGCGCCACCACGCAGGTTGCAACCAGCGCGCCGCGGAATGCTCCAGACGTCGTGTCATCGCGAGCGCCGACCCGGTGTCGTCCGCACTGAGCTTGTCGCGCCAGTTCGCGGTAGCCGTAAGTGCTGCGTTCAGTGCCTGCGCGCGCTCCCCAAGGGCAGCGCGCACCCGACTCAGTTCGCCTTGTGCCGCCGAATTCACATCGAGAAGATCGAGGTGCGCGACAAGGCCGCGGTCGATTAACCACTGACTATCTGCTGCCAGCGAACGGGCACGTTCCAGCGTAATGTCCTGATCGATGAGGCTCGCGGCGTCTTCGAAAACCGGGTCCAGTGAGTCGAACAGTGCTTCGACATCGTTGCATAGCTGCTCGACACGCCCGAAGGCGTGTTCGTTATTCAGCAACTGCGCGGAGATCCTGGCGAATGGGTGTGCGGCAAGACTATCCAGACCGAAACGCTCCTTCGTGGCGCGGTGCACGCGCTGGGTGAGCTCTCGATGCGTGTCCCACACCGCCAGCGTCGGCAGCCGCTCCCGGATGGCAGGACCTGTTTCTGGAGCGGCACCCAGCTCGGCCACGCGACGCAACAACGCGCGCACGCTAACCCCCAGCGCAGCGGGAACCTCAGCCGTCGCTGACTCAAAATGCTCGATACGCCGCTGCTGTTCTGCAAGATTCCCGGTGATCTGGGTGCGCCGTGCGCCTAAGGCATCGCTGTCGTGCGGTCGGGAAATCCACTGCTCATAGCAGGTGCGCAGATCGGCAATGAAAGACTTCTTGTCGGCCTGGGAGTCGTGGATCAGGCAGCACAGCGGCTCCAGTCCGCTTTGCTTGAGCCGATGGAACACCACGTCAAGGGCAGCGCGCTTCTCGCAGACAAACAGCACGCGCTTGCCGCGCGCGGCGTAGTCCGCGATCAGGTTGGTGATGGTTTGCGACTTGCCGGTGCCGGGCGGCCCCTGGATGATGAAACTACGCTGATTGCGAGCGAGGCCGACCGCCGCGTTCTGGGTCGCATCGGAAGCGACGACGTTCCACTGATCGACAGGTGCCAGCGGCGCAGGCGCATCGGTCTCCACTTCGCGCGGCTCGATCGAGAAGACCCGGTCGAAGGCGGGGTTGACGCCAGGCTCATCGATCAGTTGCGCGTAGTCGCGCACCAGCGACATCTTCCTGTAGTTGAAGTTGGCCAGCGTGACCTGAGTCAGGTCGATATCCCAGGCATACCGATGACCTTCGACCTCCTCCAGCACGAAGCCCTGCCGATCGTCTTCGGCCACGGCGCCGTCCGACATGTTCGGTTGGCGCAGACCGGCGCGTGGAGCGGCGCCCGCTTCGAAGCGCTGCGGCAGATCGCTTGGCCGAACCCAATGCTCGAACAGCGCACGCCCAAGCGGACGGTAGTCGTCGTGGGCGTAGCTGTACGGCGGCAGCGAACCGCTGCGCGTGCGCACGACGGCACCGGGCTTGCGGCGCCGGAATTGCTGCATGCGCTGGAGCGCCTTCTGCCTGACCAGCCGAACCGAGGCCTTATCGATGAGTCGCAGTTCCACGGACGGCTCAGAACGGTGGATCTGCGCAAGGATATCGGCATGGATGTCGGCAAGCGATGTCTTGCCCAGATCGACGGTCTCGTCGAGGCGGATGCCGTACAACTGGCCAAGATGATGACGCAACACAGGATTGAACTCTGCGTCGCCGCTCGTGCACTGGATCACATACTGATCGCGCACGCCTTTACGTTTGACGAGTTCCACCGGCAGCCATAAGAGCGGCGTCGTAATACGCTCGTCCGGTGCTTCCTTGAGGTTGTGCCAGCGCAGGAAAGCGACCACGAGACGCAGGTTGCTGAAGCCAAATTCAGCACGCTCGCGCCGGGTCTCGGCGATCAGCCGGTCGAGCGCGGCGGGCAGGTAGGGTTGATCGTCGAAGCGCAGCCAGCGCTGCAACGGTACTGCTCGCCCGGCCGCCAGGTCAGCGGCAAACGACCCGCCCATGTGCAGATGTGCTCCGGCCGTATGCTCTGGATCTGCAGCATCAAGGGGACGCTGGCTACCGTCAGATTGACGCTGGCCGCGCCAGGACGGAAGTACAGCAGCCGGTTGCGCCGCGACAGGTCGAAGAGACGGTCGCGCAGATGCGTAAGGACTGCGGTACGCCGTGTGGCGGCGCCGCTCGCGCCGGCGAGTGCCCGCTCGACGTCGACGGACAGTGGTTGCTCGCGCCAGGTGCGCAACCTCGTGGCGAGCGCGGATACATCGGTCGCGCGATCGTGCCGGTTAACCTCGGTCATTTCGACGATGACCGACGCCACGATCGGATGCAACCGTTCGTGGAGCAGGAACAGGTTGCGGCGATGGATCAGGAATCGGCGCAGATCGTCCTCGTCGGCAAAGTCGATGCCGCACGCCAGACTGGCGAGCGTCATGCCGAGCAGGAAGGTATCGCTGATCTCATCGTGGTGGCCGATCAGCAGTTCCCAACTGCGTGGGCCAGGCAGATAGACCGGACGTTCGATCGGCGCAGCGCCATCCAGCTGCAGCGCTTCGTCCGTCACTTCGTGCCGGCCGTCCTCGGTGTGACTGCGCTGCAGCGCGCCGATGATGTTCAGACCGGAGGCCGGCTGCGGCTGCACCCGATGCACCGCGCCGATATCCATGACTGGCGCCTCGCCTTCCGGCCGGCGCAGGATCAGCGCGCCGCCCTCGTTCACCAGAATGCTGTCGACATCGAGTACGGCGACCCGACCTTGTGCGTGCAGGGAGGCCACCTGCTCGAATAGCGGCACCACTAGCACGAGGACGTCGTCGGTGGACAACGGCGCACCCGCCTGAGCTTGAATCAGCGTGCGCAGCGTACGCGGCGTCTCGTTGTGAACTGGCTGATCGTTCATGCCCGGATCTCCGCGTCCAGCTGGCGACGGTAGCGTTCAAGGTCCCGTTTGCTGAAACCCGCGTCACGACGAAGATTGTTCTGCAAGGCGTCGAAGCTACCGAGCCCCCTCGCCACCTTCCCCGCCCGGAGCAACGCCACCTCCTGCTGGTCGGGGTCTGCCAGAGCGAGATCCATCATCAGCGCGTTGAGGTAGTCACGGATGCTTTCGTCGGCGATATCATCGGCGAACGCATCGGGACCGACGACAGGCTCATTGTCCTGCCAGTCGGGGAACAGCATGCGCAACTGAGCCTGCACCGCGTCGCTCGCCAACGGGGTACCGGCCAGGTAATGTGCCAGGAAACCGCGCGTCAACTGCTGCAGCCGCGCTTGTCCTGGCAGGTCGAGCCGCTCCAGTCCCAACGGACCATGCAGACGGGTCTCGATCCATGAGTCGAGGTTTTCTGCCTGCTCCCACCACAGCGCCAACGCTCGCGCCCGGATGAAGGTCTCCGGATGGGTGTGCGCCGCGCTTGCCCCGGCTTCATGCGACTCGATTTCCTCGGCCTGGCGCAGGTACGCCGCCGCATCGACGCTGTTGATGCCCGTCTGGACCTTGACTAGCGTCGACACCGCCGGAGCCACCGCGCCCGCCGCCACCGCGCCGCCCCGGTCGGCAAACAGTTCGGTATGCAGGGCATAACGCCGATATGTCTCGCGATGACTACTGCTGCTGCCAGGGGCGGCCAACGCATCGTTGAGGATTCGATCGACCACCAGGAACTGACCGTCGTCGCGCGACCACAACAGGTAATGCGCAAGCTCATGACCGAGTACCGCCGTCAATTCCTCCGTCGACAAACGCTCCAGCAACGGCCCTTGCACGATGATGTGCACTTCGTCAGGCACATAGAAGAGCGACGCGTTCATCGCTTGCCCAGGCGACTGATAAAGCGTTGCTCGGGCCTCGATGCCAAGCCGCTTCATGGCTTGCTCCAGCGCCGCATGCACGTCGGCATGAGCCTCGGCGTCGAGGCGATAGGTGTCACGCAACAACATCGAGCGCAATTCTTCGCGCTGCTCGGCGGAACCGGTGCGGGCACTAGCCCAGCGCCAGACCTCCGGTTCGTTGCGGCGCAGGTAGTCGACCACCGTTGCGTGATAGGCGAGCGGTACGAGCGCACTGCGGTCCGGGGCGTAAGAGTCCATGCAGGGACGTTCCAGGATTGAGTCGATCTGATTTTACAAGGGTCAGCTGCGAATGGCGGCCCCGGGAATGATCAGCAGCTCGCCAATACTGCAATATCGGCGTGACTGTTTATGTTCTTTAGCCGCTGCATATAAAAATAGTCTGGACGAATGCCGATGCAACTCTCGACGATCCTGGCATGAAGGTCGAGGGTCTCAAACCGACCGCACTCGTTACGCCTGCGGGCGTGCCCGCCACCGTGTGACGGACACATGTCGACACGCGATCTACTTCAACACGACCTTCACATCGAAATACTTCGCAGCGAAACGATCGATGCTGCCGTCCGCCTTCAAATCCTTCAACGCCTGATTGAGCGCATCCTTCAGCGCCTTGTCGCCCTTGCGCACGCCAAAACCCACACCGGCACCAAGCAGCTTCTCGTCGCTAACCGGCGGTCCCGCGAACTCATAGCCCGCACCCTGCGGACGCTTCAGGAAACCCTTCGATGCCGCTTCGGCATCCTGGAACGCCGCGTCGAGACGACCCGAAGCGAGATCTTCATAAATCTGGTCCTGCGTCTGGTACGGCACGACGTCGACACCGGCCGGCGCCCAGCGCGCCTTCGCATAGGCTTCCTGAATCGTGCCCTGCAGCACGCCCACGTGTTTTCCCTTCAGCGAAGCCGGCGTCGGCAGCAGCCCACTGCCCTTCTTCGCGATCATCTGGTTGGGGATGACGTAGATCGGATCGGTGAAATCGATGGCCTGGCGGCGCTGCTCGGTGATCGTCATATCCGAGTTGATCGCGTTGAACTTGCGCGCCTGCAACGCAGGAATCAGGCCGTCGAACGCATTTTCGACCCATACACATTTCACCTTCAGCTTCGCGCAGACCGCATTGCCGATGTCGATATCGAAGCCTTGCAGCTGGCCGGTTGGCGATTTCGATTCGAACGGCGCGTATGACGCCTCGACGCCGAAACGGATTTCCTTGAGATCGCTTGCCGATGCGCTGCCTGCTGCTGTCGTTGCCGCGGCGAACATCGCGAGTGCGGCGAGGTTTCGCCAGTTCATGTTCATCATGGGTATTCCAGAGGGATTTCAGTCAAACCAAAACAGGATCGAGCCGGGCCGCACAGGATCGCAGCACCGGCATATCGCTCCAAATGCGGTCGATCAGCGTGATGCGCCGCAGCAGTCGCGAACGCGCGATTGTACAGGGCGCGCGCCCACGAGCCGGGCGAGGACGCGTGGCCAGAAGGGTTTTGATACGGCGGCAATGAGCGCGGCGAATCTGCAACTTCGCGTCGCGTGCGGGCAAGGATAACGAAGCGTCGCAAGACGGCGCGTTAGTGGCCGCCGTCGTCAGCGACGTCGTGTGCGAGCCACGTAGCGAGATGCGTGAACACGGCGGCCACATGCGGCAAATGGCGCGACTCGGGATGCGCGAGCACCCAGATCTGCGACTCGGCTTCGTCCAGCGCTGGCGTCAGTTGCACGAGATCGTCGCGACCGCGCGCCAGCAACACCGGCAGGATGCCGACGCCGAAACCGCGCGCGACGATCTCCAGCACCGCCATCACGCTGTTGGTCCGATAGCGCGGCTGCACGCCCGGGCAATGGCGCTTGCGCCACAGCACCGAAGGATGGTCGCCGAGCGAGCTGTCGGGTGCGACCCAGTCGCAGCGCGCGAGCGTATCGAGATCCCCCGCATGAATACCGCTCGATTTCGCGGCGAACGCCGCAATGCGCAGCGGCCCAACCTTCTTGCCGACCAGATGCTCGGGCGCACGCTGCGTCGCGCGCACAGCGATGTCGGCATCGCGCTTCGTCAGGCTCGCCAGTGAGTTATTCGCGGTCAGCTCGAACGACAACGCCGGATGCAGTTGCGCGAAATCGCGCAGTGCGGGCAGTACGAGGCCGTACAGGACAGTGTCGGTGGTGGTGATGTGCACCGATCCGGAGACGCGGTGGCTGCTCGCCTGCACGCTTGAGCGCGCGGCCGTCAGTTCGCTCTCGATACGCTCGGCGTGCCGCGCGAGTTGCTGGCCGAGCGGCGTGGCCCGATAGCCGGTCCGCGAGCGCTCGAACAGCCGCTGACCCAACCCGCGCTCGATGCGCTGCACCGCACGGAACATCGTCGACGCATCGACACCGAGCCGCAGCGCCGCTTCGGCGAGCGTGCCGGCGCGGACCAGTGCGAGTATCGTCTGGGTATCCGCCGGTGTCAGTTCGTATTGCGTTTTTGCACGCATGGTTTGGCAATCCGCCTGTTTGTCCGCGAGTCGAACCGGTGCTACTTTTACCACATCGACTTGTCGGCCGACGAGCCGTGCAACCGGACGCGCTTACGTGCTCCGCAGTCACTCACCCTCAAACCAGGGAATTCCGCATGAAACTCTACTTCTCTCCCGGCGCCTGTTCGCTCGCGGTCCACATCGCGCTGCGCGAAGCGGGCATCGATTTTCAGGGTATCAAGGTCAATCTCGCGCAGCACAAACTCTCGGGCGGCGAAGACTACTACGCGATCTCGCCGCGCGGCTACGTACCGCTGCTCGAACTCGACGACGGCACGCGGCATGTGGAAGGCGCCGCGCTGCTGCAATACGTCGGCGACCTCGACGTGCAGCACGCGTTGATTCCGCCGGTTGGCTCGGCGGCGCGGCTCGCGGTGCTCGAATGGTTGACCTTCGTCAGCTCGGAACTGCACAAGACGTTCAGCCCGTGGCTATGGCACGCGGATACCGCCGAATCGACGAAGACCGTCTGCCTCGCGAAGCTCGCCACGCGCTTCTCGGAGCTCGACCAGGTGCTCGCCGATCGCGACTACCTGACCGGGTCGTTCACGGTCGCCGATGCGTATGCGTTCACGATCGTCAACTGGGCGCCGATGCTGAAGGTCGATCTGTCCGCGTATCCGCACCTGCAGGCGTATCAGGCGCGCGTCGCCGCGCGGCCGAAGGTGCGCGAGGCGTTGATCGCGGAAGGTCTGGTGAAGGCCGCGGCCTGAGCCTAAGCCTGACCGGCAGGCTCAGGCGAGTGCGGCGAGGGTTTCGCGCGTCGTTTCGATCACCAGCAGCCCGGCGCGCAGTCCGGGTTTCACGGTCGGATTCGGAAACACGATGCGCTCCTCGTCGTGCTGCACGATGTAGCGATAATCGGTGTCGCGCGCGAGCAGCGTGTCTTTCGCGAACGCGGTGAAATTCGGCACGTCAGCGGCGACCAGCAGTTCGAACGCGTCGCTTTGCTTCGTGATCTGGTCGATCACCGTGAAGACCCGCGGCAGCGGTGCGCGCTCGCTTGCGGTGTGTGCAGGGCCTGCCAGCAACTGGCGCAATGCACTGTCCGCGCCGGAAAAACGCGTCAGGTCGTTCTGGCCGAATGGTCGCACCTTGCCCAGTTCGAGCGTACATGCCTGCGCGCCGCACTGTTCGGCGGTGAAGTGCGAGTAGGTGTTGGCCTTTGTCGTATGCAGCAGTACCGCGGCGATCTGTGCTTCGCCCAACCATTCGAACATCGCGCGCGAGAGCGGCGCACCGGCGTATGGCAGCAGCGCGAAGCGCTCGAACACCGATGCACGGATGGCTGTATGCAAGTCGATGTGCCAGCGGGTCGAGGATGCTTCCGTTGCAGCCGCTGCACCGAAGAACTGTACCGCTGCCCGTTCGAGCGCAACTGCCCGCGGTGTTTCGCGACTATCCGGCAACTGCGCATGGCGCCCGCTGAACAAACGATTCAGATCGTCATCCAGATACCGGCACGACGCGCGCATCGCCGCGACGTTGCCGAGTATCACAAGCAGTCGGCACGCAAGCGTTGCGCGTCCCTCGGCGATATCGGCTACAAGGCGCGACAGCAGTTCGATCGGTGCCGTTTCGTCGCCATGCACACCCGCTGAAGCCAACATGCTGCATGCGCCGGGCGGAGCATCCGGCTCGAACTGCAACATGCCTTCATCGAGCCATGTCCAGCGCACGCCGTTCGCGCACACACCTTGTGTGTGCCCTTCCTTCGGACGCTCACCCGCCAGCGTCCACGCGAGAAAATCGGCGAGCATTGCGCCCGCGCTTTGCTCAGCGCTGGAAGTCATACAGCGAACCCAGGCCGAGAATCTGTGTCAATTCGTCGAGTGCGGTGCGCGACTCGCGCAGCAACTGCGGGTCGGTCAGATCGGACGGTGCGAGGCGATCGCGATAGTGCTTCTCGATCCAGCCATCGAGCCGGCCAAACAACGTGTCGTCGATCCACACACCCGGCGCCACCACGGCACGCTCCGCTTCGTTCAACACGACGCGCAAGCGCAGACATGCCGGGCCACCGCCGTTCTTCATGCTTTCGCGCAGATCGAACACGAGCACGTCGTCGATCGGGCCACTGCGCACGGTCAGTTCATCGAGCCACGCCGCCACGCGAGCGTTCTCGCGGCATTCCTGCGGCACGACCAGCACCTGGCGACCATCCGGGCGCGTCAGCAGCTGGCTATTGAACAGATACGACGACACCGCATCGGCGACGCTGACCTGCGCGTCCGGCACTTCGATCACGTCGAACGGCGCACCGAGTTTCGTGAGCTTCGTGCGCAGTTCGTCGTACACCGCGTTCTGATCGACGAATGCAAGCTGATGACAGAACAGCGTATGCCGGTTGCCGACCGCAATCACGTCGTTGTGGAACACGCCGGCATCGATCACGTCGGGGTTTTGCTGCGCATAGACGGTCGTTGCTTCGGTAAGCCCATGGCGCTGCGCGACCGCGCGGCTCGCTTCGAACGTTTGCCGCGCGGGGTAGAGCTTCGGCTCCGGCCCGCGCCGGTATTCGCTGCGTCCGTAGACGAAGAACTCGACGCCACGCGTGCCGTATTCCGCGCTAAAGCGCGTATGGTTCGCCGCGCCTTCGTCGCCGAGCGCCGGGGTGCCAGGCAACGCTTCATGCACCGCGAAGCGCGCGGGGTCCGCGAAGATCGCGCGCAGTGTGCGGCGCGTCGATTCGTGTTCGATCGCGCGATGCAGCTTGCTGCATAGATTGGCCGGCGTGAAATGCACGCGGCCGTCGTGCGTATCCGCCGACGGGCTCACGGTCGCCGCATTCGCGGTCCACATCGCCGACGCGGAACTCGCTGCGGCGAGCAGCTCGGGCGCGTCCTTCGCGACCCGCGCGATCACCGTCGCGTCGTCGCCGGAAAAACCGAGCTCGCGCAACAGCCGCATCGACGGGCGCTCCTGCGGCGGCAATACGCCCTGGCGAAAGCCGAGGTCCGCGAGCTGCTTCATCTTGCGCAGCCCCTGTTTTGCTGCGGCCTTTGGGTTCGCTGCGGATTTCTCGTTGGTCTGCGACGCGACATTGCCGAACGACAGCCCCGCGTAGTTGTGCGTCGGGCCGACAAGTCCGTCGAAGTTGGCTTCCGTGGCTTGCATGGTCGTTTCCCCGCTCAGAAGTGAAGGCCCGGCGACACGCTCGCGGGCATCTGCAGTTGCGCGCTTTCGACCGACGCCATCGGGTAAGCGCAGTAGTCGGCGGCGTAGTACGCGCTCGGCTGGTGGTTGCCAGAGCGGCCAGTGCCGCCGAACGGCGCAGCCGACGAAGCACCGTTGGTCGGGCGATTCCAGTTAACGATACCGGCGCGCACGGTGCGCTGGAAGTGCGTCCACAGTGCTTCGTCGTCGGCCAGCAAGCCCGCTGATAGACCGAAGCCGGTGTCGTTCGCGCGTTCGATCGCTTCGTCGAAGGTGCGGTAACGCGCGATCTGCAGGAGCGGCCCGAAGTGTTCTTCGTCGGGCAGGCCGGTTAGTCCGCTCACATCGAGGATGCCCGGCGTGACGAAGCCCAGTTGCGGATCGCGTTGCTGCATCGACAGCAGCGGCTTCGCGCCGGCAGCCACGAGGCTCGCCTGCGCATCGACGAGCCGCGCCGCGGCGCGTGCAGAAATCACCGCGCCCATGAACGGCTGCGGATCGGCGTCGTATTCGCCGACTGCGATCCGTCCCGTCACGTCGATCAGGCGCGCGACGAAGCGCTCGCCGAATGCATCGTCGGGAACGAGCAGACGTCGCGCGCAGGTGCAACGCTGCCCGGCCGACAGAAACGCCGATTGAATCGTGTGATGCACGGCCGCGTCGAGATCGGCGACGGGCGCGACGACGAGCGGATTGTTGCCACCCATCTCGAGCGCGAGCACGATTTCCGGACGCCCACCGAACTGCCTGTGCAACAACGTGCCGGTATCCGAGCTACCGGTGAAAAACAGACCATCGATCTGCCGATGATTCGCCAGCGCAATGCCAGTATCTTTCTCGCCTTGCACGAGATTCAGCACACCTGCGGGCAAACCGGCGTCGCGCCAGGTTTCGACGGTTGCGCGTGCAACACCCGGCGCCAGCTCCGACGGCTTGAACACAACCGCATTGCCCGCGATCAACGCAGGAACGATGTGCCCGTTCGGCAAATGACCAGGGAAGTTATACGGCCCGAACACCGCGACGACACCATGCGGCCGATGACGCAATACCGCGACCCCGTCGGCCATCGGTGCGCGCTTCTCGCCGGTGCGCTCGTTGTAGGCCTGAATCGAGATCTCGACCTTGGCCGCCATCGATGCGACTTCCGTGCGCGCTTCCCACAGCGGCTTGCCGGTTTCACGTCCGATCGCCACCGCGATCGCTTCCTTGCGTTCGGTGAGCAACGCGGCAAAGCGGCGCACGATCGCGCAACGCTCGTCGAGCGAGCGGGCGGACCACGCCGCGAACACTCGGCGGGCACTGCGCACCGCGCGATCGACGTCATCCGCCGATGCGCTCGCCCCCTCCCACACCGTCGCGCCCGTGCCCGGGTTGCGCGATGCGAATACGTGTCCTGTGCCGGCAGTCCATTCGCCGTCGATATAAAGCTCAGTCATGATCGTCCTTATTTGTGTTTCAGCGGCAGCACGCGCACCGGATCACCGGCTTTCACGTTCAATGCCGCGGCTTCTTCCGCCGTGAGACGGAACCTGCCGTCGTGCGGCACGCCGGTTACGGCGCCGACGCGGAAATCGTTGAGCGAGGTGTTCGATACCAGCGAGCGCTGCTCCGCCTGCGTTGCATCGGTCACGTTCGCCTCGTGCGCTACGCCGATCGCCACCGGTACGACGACACTCTCGCGCACCGTGCGCAGATCCGCGACGTGGCATTCGAGCACCGGGCCCGCATCGAAAATATCGACGTGGTTCTCGTAACGCAGCCCTTCCGCTTCGAGCATCCTGCGTGCGGGAATCGTGTCGCTGTGAGTCAGGCCGACGCACTCCTGCGCTTCTTCCGGCAACAAATCAACATACACCGGGAAGCGCGGCATCAGCTCCGCGAGAAACGATTTACGGCCATGCGAGCTGAGGTAATCGGCCGCGTTGAAATCGATCTGGTAGAAGTGCGAACCCACCGAGCGCCAGAACGGCGATGTGCCGTCCGCGTCGAAATGGCCACGCAGTTCCGCGCAGATACGCTGCGGGAAATACTCGCGAAACTGCGCGATAAACATGAAGCGCGAACGCGACAGCAGCCCGCCTACACCACCCGTGCGATAACGCGGGCTCAGGAACAGCGAGCACACTTCCGCATAACCGGTGAGATCGTGCGAAATATTCAGTGCGCGCATCCGCGTCCAGATACCGAGGTCCTGGCTCGCGTGCACGACCGTACTCACGCGATAGTTGTAGAACGGCTGCTCGAGACCCACCGCGGTTTCGATGCCGCACACACCGGCAACGTCGCCGGTGGCGGTGTCTTCCATCACGAAGAAATAGCCGGCTTCATGCGGTTCCGCGCGACCTTCCATGGTCCGGCGCGAACGTTCGATCCGCGCGGCCAGTGCCTCGCGGTCCGGCTTGAAGGTGGTGAGGCCAGGACCGGTTTCCTGAGCGAGCGCGACTAGCGCGTCCACATCGCCCGTCTGCACGACGCGAACGACGATCATTGTGCGTCTCCCGAAGATTCGTTATTCGCCCGGTTCACCGTATCCTCCTGCAGATGTAGCGGCACGCAACGCACCGTGTCGCTGTCCCGCACACCGAGAGCCGCACGCGCGGCAGCGGAGAGCGGTGCACTGCCGCGCTGCGCCGGCAGATCGCCGAGCACGCAACGAAACTCGCCGGCACGGTTGCTGGCGATCAGATACGTGGCGTTGCGGTCATTCTGCTCGTCGGGTTCAGCGTCGCTAACCGCACGCGTCTCGTTGCGCACCACACACGCGCTGCGATCGATCTGCGCAGTCAGCACCGGCCCCGCATCGAAGATATCGACGTAGCGGTCGGTCTCGAAGCCTTCCTCGAGATGAATCTCGTAGGCAAGCAGCGCTTTCTCGTCGGGTTCGCCAAGCACGCGTTGCGCTGCTTCGGGCAATAGCGGCACATATAGCGGATAGCTCGGCATCACCTCGGCGATGAACGTGCGGCTGCGACCACCCGACTCCACTTCGATATCGGCGAAATCACGGCCGAAAAATTTGCGGCCCACCGCTTCCCAGAATGGCGACATGCCGGCTTCGTCGGTCACGCCGAGCAGCAGCGAGAACACTTCCGGCGTGAAACGGCGGCGGTTCGCCGCGATGTACATCATCCGTGCACGCGACATCAAATGTGCCGCCGCATCGCCGCGCAATGCCGGGTCGATGTAGTAACCGGCGAGCCGGCTTCTGCCGGTCAGTTCGTGCGACATCGTCAGTGCGTGGATCTTGCGGTTCACGTGCAATTCGCGCGACGCATGGATCAGCGCATCGTTGCGAAACGCGTAGAACGGCTCCGAGTAGCCGGCCGCCGCGACGATGCTCGCGGTACCGCGTAGCTTGCCGGTCTCGCTGTCTTCGAGCACGAACAGATAGAACTCCTCGCCGGGAAAATCGACTTCCGCGCGAAACGAGTCCTCCGAGAGCGCGACCCGCGCTTCGAGCGCGCGCCGGTCGTGCGGCAGCGAGTGCAGCACGGGTTGCGCCGTGCGCGCCATGTGTTCGAGCGCGTCGAGATCGGCGAGACGGCCGGGGCGTACGAAGAGCATCGTCGTTCCAGTGAATGAGTTGAAGCGCGGTGAAGGAACCTGACGGGCCTGGTGAGTACGGTAACTTCGCTAACGCTCGCGTTAGCGGGACGGCGCTTCCGCGGTCGCACCGACGACTTCCTCGATCGCCTTGCCGATGCGCTCGAAACCTTCGTTCAGATCGTCGAGCGGCATCACCAGCGAAGGTGCAAAGCGCAGCACGTCCGGCCCGGCGATCAGCAGCATCGCGCCGTGTGTGGCACATGCGGTGAGGAAATCCTTCGCACGGCCCTTGTACGCATCCGTGAGTTCGGCGCCGATCAGCAGGCCCTTGCCGCGCACTTCACTGAAGATGCCGAAGCGTTTATTCAGTTGCGCCAGCTTCGCCTTGATCGCGTCGCCGCGCAGACGCACGCCTTCGAGCAGATCCGGATCGCTGATCAGTTCGACGACCTTCTCCGCGATCGCAGCGCCGAGCGGATTGCCACCGTACGTCGTGCCGTGCACACCGACCTTGAAGTGCGCAGCGAGTTCGTTGGTGGTCAGCATCGCACCGATCGGGAAACCGTTGCCGAGCGCTTTCGCGGTAGTCAGGATGTCGGGAGTGACGTCCGTGTCCTGGTACGCATAGAAGTAACCGGTACGACCTACGCCCGTTTGTACCTCGTCAAAAATCAGCAGTGCGCCGTGCTGGTCGCACAGTTCGCGCAGGCCGCGCAGAAATGCTGGATCGGCGGGAATCACACCGCCTTCGCCCTGGATCGGCTCGACGATCACCGCACAGGTTTTCGTGCCGATCGTCTTACGAGCAGCGTCAAGATCGTTGTACGGCAGATGAACGATGCCGGCCGGCACCGGGCCGAAGCCTTCCGAATACTTCGGCTGGCCGCCGACGCTGACCGTGAAAAACGTGCGCCCGTGGAACGATTGCGCAAACGACACGATCTCGACCTTGTCGGCACCGTGGCGCTCGAACGCGACGCGACGCGCGAGCTTCAACGCGGCTTCGTTGGCTTCCGCACCCGAGTTCGCGAAGAACGCGCGGTCGGCGAACGTCAGGTCTTCGAGGCGCTTTGCAAGACGCAGCACCGGTTCGTTCGTGTAGCCGTTGCCGATGTGCCAGAGCTTGCTGCCCTGCTCGTGCAGCACTTTCAGCAGTTCCGGGTGCGCGTGGCCGAGTGCCGTGACGGCAATGCCGCCGGCGAAGTCGATATATTCGCGGCCCTGGGTATCCCAGATGCGCGAGCCTGCGCCGCGATCCGGCACGAAAGCGGCTGGCGAGAACAGCGGCACCATGACTTCATCGAAGGTCTGGCGGGTCACAGTCGGGTCGTTCATGGCGAATCCTCGTTGCAGTAATAGCAGATAGTGTAGGAAACCCCGCGCGAAACGTCTTGCGCACAGGCGACGTGTTCTGTCGGGCTTGCCGCGCTTTTACGCGCCGGACGAGCCGGGCATGTCCGGCGGCTCGATCAACGCACCCGGCCGCGGCTCGCTCGCCGCCGCGCCGGCGCCGCCGTGCTGCCGGTCGAGCCAGTTGCGGCGGTCTTCGCGCGGTGTCACGCCAAAACGCTCGCGGTACGCATTCGAAAAGTGCGCCGCCGACGAAAACCCGCACGCCAGGCTGATCTGCACGACCGATTTGCTCGTGCGCTGCAACTGTGTGCGTGCTTTCGACAGCCGCAGCCCCAGGTAGTACTTGGACGGCATCGAGCCGAGATACTGGCGAAACAACCGCTCCAGTTGCCGCCGCGATATGCCGACCAGACCGGCGATCTCGTCGGTGGTGAGCGGATCTTCGGTGTTCGCTTCCATCAGTTGCAGCGCATCGTTCAGACGCGGATGGCGCTCGCCAGGTGCGGTCACGAACGGAATGCGCTGGCGCTCTTCACCCGCGCGCAGCACGCCGACGCCGAGCGTGTCCGCAATCCGTTCCGCGAGTTCGGGGCCGTGCTCGCGGCCGATCATCGCGAGCATGAAATCGACGGTAGCCTGGCCGCCCGCGCAGGTGGCGCGATCGCGATCGATCTCGAAGATCTGCTGCGTGACGATCGAGCGTTCGAACTGCTCGGCAAACTGCTGATAGGTTTCCCAGTTGACGCTCACGCGGTAGCCCGACAATTGTCCCGCCATTGCGAGCCACCACACGCCGTGATGAATTCCGGTGACGAGCGGCGTGCGCTGCCCGACACGTGACAAACTGGCGAGAAACAGCCGGTAATCGGCAAACTGCTGAAAACGCTCGCTGACGACAATCAGCCAGTCGCACGACACCGCATCGCCGAACGCCGTATCGGCGGGCCATTGTGCGCCGCCCGACAGCGGCACCGGCCGCCCGTCCCACGAACACACCTGCCAGCGATACAACGCCCGTCCATCGATTTCATTGGCAAGCGTCAACGCATCGACGATCGGCCCGATGCCCGACATCGAGACCGGCGGCAAGGCGACGATCGCGACCTGCGTCGTGCGAGTGGGACTTGATGTTCGAGCCATCGACAATCCGCGTGGAGCCGGCGCCGCGCGTTACTTGAGGCTACCCGAGAGAAATTGCTTCAGACGTTCGCTGCGCGGTGCGGCAAGTACCTCGGCGGGTGCGCCCTCTTCTTCGGTACGGCCTTGATGCAGGAACATCACGTGGTTCGAGACGTTGCGCGCGAAACCCATTTCGTGCGTGACGACGATCATCGTGCGGCCTTCTTCGGCGAGCTTCTGCATCACCTTCAGCACTTCGCCGACCAGTTCGGGATCGAGCGCGGAGGTCGGTTCGTCGAACAGCATCACGTCGGGGTTCATCGCCAGTGCGCGTGCAATCGCGACGCGCTGCTGCTGGCCACCGGACAGATGCGCGGGATACTGCTTCTCGACGCGCGGCGCGAGCCCCACCTTCTCCAGGTACTCGCGCGCCCGGTCTTCCGCTTCCTTGCGCGACAGCCCGAGCACATGACGTGGCGCTTCGATGACGTTTTCGAGCACGTTCATGTGCGCCCACAGGTTGAAATGCTGGAACACCATCGCGAGCTTCGTTCGGATGCGCTGCAGCTGCTTGTGGTCGGCCACTTCGAGATTGCCCGCGCGATCGGTTTTCGTGCGCACCGCCTCGCCGTCGACGACGATCTGCCCCGCGTTCGGCCGCTCGAGAAAGTTGATGCAGCGCAGGAACGTACTCTTGCCCGACCCGCTCGCACCGATGATGCTGATGACGTCGCCCTTGTTCGCGTTCATCGACACGCCCTTGAGCACTTCGTTATCGCCAAAGCGCTTGTGGATGTCCTGCACGGCGAGCTTGCAGGCGTCGGTTTGAGTCGTGTGGAGCAAGATGCTCTCCCAGAGTGTGTAACGGGTTCCGTCTTCGGTCCCGTCTTGCAACAGCGTGAAACCTGCAGTACGACAGCGTTATGCGATGTACAGCGGCAGCGGCGCCGCTCAATGCGAACGCACCGCCAGATAACCGAGCCAGCGCCGCTCGGCCTGCCGGAACCCCGCAACCAGTGCGAACGAAATCGCACAGTAGATCAGCGCCGCGAGCCCGAACGCTTCGAACGAACGGTAGGTTGCCGAATTCACATCGCGCGCGACCTTCAGGATGTCCGGCACCGTCGCCGTGAACGCGACGGTGGTCGCATGCAGCATCAGGATCACTTCGTTACTGTACAACGGCAGCGCACGGCGCAGCGCGGAAGGTAGCACAACGCGCCGGTACATCGTGAACCCGCTCATCCCGTATGCGCGCGCCGCTTCGACTTCGCCGTGCGAGGTCGCGCGAATCGCACCGGCGAAGATCTCGGTCGTGTACGCGCAGGTGTTCAGTGCGAAGGCAAGAATCGCGCAATGAAAACCACTGCGAAAGAACGCATCGAGCAGCGAGTGCGAGCGCACGAATTCGAGGCTGTACATCCCCGTGTAGATCAGCAGCAACTGCACGTAGAGCGGCGTGCCGCGAAACACGTAGGTGTAAAAGCGCACGGGTAGCGACAGCCAGCGCTTCTTCGACACGCGCGCGACCGCGAGCGGAATCGATACGACAAAACCGAAGCCGATCGATGCAACCAGCAGCCACAGCGTCACGGCAACGCCCGACAGACGCTGGCCGTCCCAGTACAGAAAGGCACGCCAGTATTCGGTGAGGATCTCGATCATGGTGGTGTCAAAGCTCCGCGTGGCGCACGCCGATCGAATAGCGCCGTTCGAGCCATATCAGCACGAGATTCGATACGGTCGTGATGGCCAGATAGATCAGCGCGGCGATGAGGATGAAGAAAAACATGTTGAAGGTGCTCTTGCCCGCGTCCTGCGCGGCCTTGACGATGTCGGCAAGACCGATGATCGACACGAGCGCGGTCGCTTTCACGAGCACCTGCCAGTTGTTGCCGATACCGGGCAGCGCGAAACGCATCATCTGCGGAAACAGGATGCGCGCGAACACGCGCGCGCCGCTCATGCCGTACGCGGCGCCCGCTTCGAGCTGGCCCCGCGGCACCGCGAGAAACGCGCCGCGAAAGGTCTCGGTGAAATACGCGCCGTAGATGAAGCCGAGTGTGAGCACGCCCGCGACGAACGGATCGATGTCGAACTGCGGCAGAGCGAGCGCATCGGTCAGATTGTTGACCGCGATCTGGATGCTGTAGAACAGCAGCAGCATCAGGACGAGATCGGGTACCGAGCGGATCAGCGTCGTATAGGCGGTGGCAATGGCGCGCAGCGGCCGGTTCAGCGAAAGCTTCGCCGCCGCGCCGATCAGGCCGAGCACGACGGCCGCCGCGAGCGACAGAACGGAAAGTTCGATTGTCTGGATCGCACCGGCGAGCAGCACCGGGCCAAAGCCGTATAGGAACACGCGCGTCTCCATCTGGTTGATCGGGCTGGCGGGTCGCTGTGAAACCGGCGCAGCCCGCTTCGAGGCATGGCGCGGATACTCGCAGGCAAAAATAAATTGCTCAAACTGGCGACGCGCGGGTTATTGCGGCGCAACATAGGCAGCCAGGGCGATCGCGCCGTGCCGGACTCCCTGTTTTCGCGGGCGCCATGGTTTTGCGAGCGCTCAATGCACCGGCTGCGCCTGCTGCGTTTTCGCAAGTTTGTAGTCGCTTTTTCGATAGACGAAGCGGCGTCGCAATGGGCGTTTCGATAGACTGGCAGCCATCCGCCCGCCGCTCCAGGGCACCTCCTGTTATCCGACGACCCGCCCATGACTTCCCGCACCGACCCCGACACACTCGCCGCCTACGCGCGCGACGCCACCCGCTACAGCCAGGACTGGCTCGACCAGCCGCCGCCGAACGACCTCTACTCGATGCTGCAAACGCACCTGGTGCCCGGCGGCGATACCGCGGATATCGGCTGCGGCAACGGCCGCGACGCCGCGTGGCTGGCCAGGGGCGGTTATCCGGTGACCGGTTTCGATGCGTCGCCAGCCCTGCTCGACGAGGCGCGCCGGCTCTACCCCGACGTAACGTTTCGCGAAGCGACGCTGCCCGCGCTGGCCGGCGTCGTCGACACCTACGACAACGTGATCTGCGAAACCGTGATCATGCATCTGCCGGTCGACGAGATCGCCTCCGCGATCGACAGCCTGTTGCGCATCCTGCGGCCGGACGGCGTGCTGTATCTGTCGTGGCGGGTCACCGAGGGAGCAGACCAGCGGCTGCCCGACGGCCGGCTCTACAGCGCGTTCGATCCCGCACTCGTGCTCGGCGAGCTGGCCGGCTGCGCGATCCTGCTGTTCGAGGACGTGACAAGCGAAAGCTCGGGCAAACGGATCTGTCGCGTGGTGGCGACGAAGCGCGGCGATACGGTGTGAGCGTGTAAGCGCGTGCCAGGCGCTGCGAGCGCGATACACCGGCACGAGACCGTCTCACACCCAGATTTGACTCATTAATGACCCAATAAACGCCTTAAAGACTCATTAATGAGCCAATATTGACTTCAGGCACTGGCACGACCTAGAATGATTCATTAATGAGCCAACAACACGGTTAAAGACTCATTAATAAGCCAATCCGGTCGAAACCATGTCCAAGCTCGCGTCCCGCCCCCTCTCCCGCTACAGCCTCGATGCCGCCTTGCTGCTGGGCCAGCAGATCCGCCGGATGCGCATCGAGCGCACCATCACGACCGCGCAGATGGCCGAACGGGCCGGCCTGTCGCGCAGCCTCGTGCAGCGCATCGAAAAGGGCGATCCGTCCTGCTCGATCGGCGCGGTGTTCGAGGCCGCGGCCGTGGTCGGTTTGCGTCTTTTCGACGCCGACCAGCCGGAGATGACGAGCCTCAATCAACGCTATGCGGACACGCTGATCCTGCTGCCGAAGAAAGTCCGCACGCCGCGCATCGAGACCAAAGATGACTTCTGAGCGCAGTTATCAGGAAGCGTTCGTCTGGGTCTGGCTGCCCGGCGCAACCGGGCCGGTGGTGTGCGGACGGCTCGCCGCCGTGGGTGGGCAGATCGTCTTCAACTACGGCCGCAGCTATCTTGCGCGCCAGGATGCGATCGCGCTCTACGACCCCGAGCTGCCGCTACAACCGGGCACACTGCCCTTGCCCGCCGGCCTGTCGATGCCGGGCTGCATCCGCGACGCCGCGCCCGACGCGTGGGGCCGGCGCGTGATCATCAATCGCAGGTTCGGGGCGGGCGGCCGGCAGATCGACACGGCCGAGCTGGACGAACTCACGTATCTGCTCGAATCGGGCTCCGACCGGATCGGCGCGCTCGACTTCCAGCAATCGGCCAGCACCTACGTGCCGCGCGATGCCGCGTCCGCGTCGCTCGACGATCTGCTGAATGCGGTTGCGAGCGTCGAACAGGGCGTGCCGCTCAACCCCGAACTCGAGCGTGCGCTGTTGCACGGCAGCTCGATTGGCGGTGCGCGACCGAAAGCGATGATCACCTCGCACGACAGGAGGTACATCGCGAAGTTTTCGTCGCAGAGCGACATCTATAGCGTCGTCAAGGCCGAGTACATCGCGATGCGTCTGGCCGCCGAAGCGGGCATCGCGGCGGCCCCCGTGTCGCTGCAGCAGGTGGGCGGCAAGGACGTGTTGTTGATCGAGCGGTTCGATCGCACGCATGCCGCGCACGGCTGGCAACGCCGCGCGATGGTGTCGGCGCTCACGCTGCTCGGGCTCGATGAAATGATGGCGCGCTACGCGAGCTATGAAGACCTTGCCACGATCGTCCGGCATCGCTTCAGCGAACCGAAGGCGACGCTGCGCGAACTGTTCGCGCGGATGCTGTTCAACGTGCTGTGCGGCAATACCGACGATCACGCGCGCAATCACGCCGCGTTCTGGGACGGCGCCGCGCTGACGCTCACGCCCGCTTACGACATCTGCCCGCAGGCGCGCGCCGGCAACGAAGCCACCCAGGCGATGCTGATTACCGGCAACGAACGCTGGAGCCAGATTGCCGTGTGTCTGAAAGCCGCACCGCAATTCCTGCTCTCCACCGCGGAGGCGCTCGCGCTCGCCGCGCAGCAGATCGAAACGATCCGCGATAGCTGGGTGACGGTCTGCACGGAGGCGCGGCTCAGCGAGGTCGACCGCAACTTACTATGGCGGCGGCAGTTTCTGAACCCGTTCGCTTTCGTCGATGCGCCGGCGCAACTGGCCGTAATGCTGCCGGAGAGCGATTGATGCCCCGTGAATCCCTTGCGAAAGCGCGCTCGTGCATAATGCGCCGTTATCGATGACCGGACGACGCTGGCATGTTTTATGACCAATCGTGGATGGGGTACGGGATCATCGGCGGTATGCAGGCGGGAGCGATTGCAGCAGTAATCGGATTCTTCATGCTGCTGCTGGTGCACTGGCTGACCCGCAAGGAACCCTGGAACCCGGCCGCGAGCTGGGCGTGACTTATATGCTGTCCGTGCTGCCCAGTTCGAGCGGCGACCTGTGGAACCTGTTCTATTTCAACTACGCCAACCTGCAGTCGCCGGCTCTGCTGCGCGCGACACTCGCCGATGTACACGATCCGGACAGTATCGGCGTACGCGTGCTGTGCGAGTTCCTGGGCATAGCGGTGGGTATCTTGCTGGCCTGGATCGTGTTGCGCTGGCGTAGTCGCGCGCGTACCGGCGGCGCATAACGCCGTGTGATATCTCAGCTTGGGTCAGGCGTTCGCCCTGGCCACGCTCACCTTTCTTTACAAAAAATGACAAATATAGTGCTCGATCCAGTCGACGCACTCGATAAGTGACGCGTTATAGCTCTCAGTGCCACATCTTCACGTGGCACGGATCGGCTCTACCCATCATGGGGCCCATGAATCCCCGAAGTCCGTGAAGGTATCCGCAATCGCAACAAGCACGACCAGCAATTGCTCCAATGCTTCCGTCGAAAACGATTCCCTCGACTCTTACTTAAAGGATTCACCATGAACAAGTTTCTTTCCGTTGTAGTGGCTGCCGGCATGTTCACCGCCATGGCCGCTCACGCACAGACCCCGGCCCCGGCTACCGCGCCGGCAGGAACGACAGCTCTTTGTAAGGACGGTTCGTCCTTCTCGGGTGCCACGAAGAAAGGCGCGTGCTCGGGCCATAAAGGCGTGAAGACCTGGTACGGCGCAGCGGGTGCACCTGCTGCAGGCGCCAGCGCTCCGGCAGCAGCCGCTGCGGCACCGGCTTCATCTGCCGCCCCGGCTCCGGCTGCGGCCACGACCACGAAAACGGCTACGCCCGCTGCCAGCACGAAGGCTGCTGCGCCCGGCGGCGGCCCGGGCCAGGTGTGGGTCAACACGAGCACGAAGGTGTACCACTGCCAGGGCGACAAGTACTACGGCAAGACGAAGGCCGGTTCGTACATGAGCGAAGCCGATGCGAAGACCAAGGGCTACCACGCCGATCACGGCAAGGCTTGCTCGTAAGCTTCTTCGGTATGTCTAACGATGTTTGACGGACGGGGTGAGCGCTGTGGTCTCAGGCGCTCACCCCGTTTGACGTGGTCCATTCGCCGGAATAGCCGCGCGGCGCTTTACTTCATATCAGAAGCCACCCATCCCTATGCCGCCGGGCCCCACCGTGTAATGACCGATGGTCGCCCCAATGCCGCCGGGGCCTACCGTGTAATTAACGCTGTCGCCTTGTCGGGCCGGCGACGCGGTACACGTGTTCTTGCCCATAGGCGACAGGCAAGGGTCCGGTTTTCCGTTACCGAATGCATTGGCCGTTGCATTGCTCCTGGCGATCTGTTTTGCCGAGAACTTTTCGATGACCTTGTTTCTTGCTTCCGTAATCGAATTCATTTTCTTCGACCAGATGCGCGCCCTTGCCTGGTCGTGAGAGGCCAGAATGTCCTGACCTTCAGGGATCATGTTGCCTATTTGAAGGTCGTACTGGATCACTTCTTTCGGCAGGAAACCCGACCGGACCGATGTGCGATCACTTTCAACGACCTTGGCCCAGTCGGCAGTGGAAAGCGAAGCCCCCGATCCTGCCGCGGCCGCAGCCGGTGCTGGAGCCGGGGCGCGATTTTGCGCGGGAACCATGCATCCAGCGAAGAGTGTTGTTATAAAAAGCGCTGAGATACATTTACTTGCCGTCGTTTTCATTTTTCTTTCCGAAGAGGTGGCGCCGAAAAGACGTCTACCCCAAGACGGCTTTGATCGGAAGCTTGCTAGCGGACAGCGTGACTCGTCTTAATAGACGATTGACTGGCAGGAATTTTCAAAAGCGGGCCATCAGTCCATACCGAGCCGGGCAAGAATCGCCGGCATCATGTTATGGACGGCGGCCCGCCCTTCTTCGATGGCCGGTCGCGCGCGGTGGAAATCGAAGATACCCATACCGCCCAGACGCGGCTGGATCAGGATGTCGGCGGGTTCGCCGGCCAGCCGGCTGCGCGTAATCCGCACCTGCATGATGTCGATGCTCTGCGCGATCGAACTCAGCATCGACGGTACGCGCGCGCTCGGCGGCGGCGCCACGCGCACATCGCGACTTTCTTCGTAGCCAGGCGCCGGTTGCAGCCAGCGCGGCCAAGGCTTGCCGTTGCGGCGTAATGCGAGCGGTGGCGCGGTATCGTCGGTGGCGCTGGCGTTGGTGCCGGTGGAACCCTCCGTTACGGGCGCACCCGACGCGACGGCCGCGGCACGCGCAGCGATCGGTGCGGGTGTTTCGGCGGTGACACCGCCCAGGTCGCGGCCGTTCAGAATGTCGTTGTTCAGATCGATAGCGATCACGCAGTCCGCACGCATGCCGCGCGCAACCGACACAGGCACCGGATTGCTCAACCCGCCGTCGACGAGCCACACCCCGTCATGCCACTGCGGCGTAAAAATACCGGGAATCGCAATCGACGCACGCACCGCGTCGACAAGACTGCCGTCCTGTAGCCAGGTTTCTCGGCCGGTATCGAGTTCGGTTGCGACTGCGGCAAACGGCATCTTCAGCTCTCCGATCGCACAGCCCGCGAACTGGTCCGCAAACACCTGAATCACTTTCTTGCCGCCGAGCAATCCACCGGATAAACGCAGATCGAGCAGCCGCACGACCGTCTGCCACGTGAGTCGCGACACCCACTCTTCGAGCCAATCGAGATCGCCGTGCGCGTAGACCGCCCCCACCAGCGCACCGATCGAGGTGCCACACACCACATCGGGCCGGATACCCGCCTCTTGCAGGGCCCGGATCGCACCGATGTGAGCCCAGCCGCGCGCAGCCCCTCCACCGAGGACAAGTCCGATACGCGAGGGACGACGACGCTGGTTCATGGCTTCTGTCTCCGCTCAGCGCCCGCGAACCACATCGGAGCGAGAAGTGGTGCTCACCTTGTGGTCGGGGCCAAAGTGCACGTTGAAAATGCCTTCTTCGGTGACACCGCCCTCGCGCCACTTCCAGCTCCACACCGTTTCGGGCTTGAGCGGATAAACGGCGATTTCACCGGGCTTGCCGAGCAGGCGCCGCACTTCGTCGTCGGTCATACCGGGGCGGATCTTTGCGAAGTTCGCGGCAGTCAGCACCTGGGTGATCGCTTGCAGCTTCCCATCGGGGTCGATGTCGATCATGTAGGTGTTGAGGCCCTGCGGACCGCGCGGATATTCGAGCCGCTTCGAGCCGTCCGTAAACGTATGCTCGGTTTCGGGCTTGCCCATCTGGCTGCGCACCTGCTCTTCGGTCGTGATGCCCGGCGTCATGTCCTTCAGCAGCAAGGCGTCCGGTTTGACCGCGTTGAAAAAATCCCTGAGTTTCTGCACGGCTTCCTGGCCCTGTTGATCGTCGCAGCCGGCGAGCGCGAGCGACGCACCGAGCATCGCTGCGGTAAGCAGGCCGGTAAGGTGGCGAATGAGTAATCGGTGGCGATAACGGAAGGTCATTGATCCTGGATGCGCACATCTTGTGTAAAGCATGTGCCACAGGATAACCGTGTGCTCGTAAAACTGCGAGCCGCGGTGCAGCGGGCTCTAACCGCGATACATCCTTGCCGCAATGTGAACCACGCGCTCAGCCGACGGCTTCCGCCCGACCGTCGTTGAAAAGGCGGGCGTCTTCTCCGGTGTCGCGCACGGCTTCGATTGCGTCGTTCTCGCTCCAGATACGGCTCATTTCATGCGCGAGGAATTCCATCGCGCCGCTTTCATTAGAGACCTGCATACCGATCCACTCGTAACGCGGGGCATGCAGCCACGCGCCGTCTTCATGCGCCACGCCGACCAGTTCGCGACCACTCGACGCCTGCGGCTCGACCAGCAGCCAGTACCTTTTGCCGTGCCACGCCATCAGATGCAGTTGCCGATACCGACACGGCAATAGCTGCCGGCCGCGCACGGTGTCGTAGACGCCATACAACCAGCGTCGGCCCTGCTGCCTGCCGACCTTCACAGCACCCACCACACTGGTCGGCTCGCGATCGGGCATGTCGTACGCGGGGTAGATGCTGTCGACGCGCTGATAGTCGAACGGCAATAGCGGGCGCCCGTCGCTGTCGAAGAGACCAAGCAATTTATCTTCTCGTTGCGCGACGAACCGGTGGCTGCCGTTCACCATCATCACGCCCTCGCCGCGAGGCCCCGCCTCCGCGAACTGGATTGGTCGCAGATCCGGATAGACCGGTTCGATGATTTCGCGACCTTGCTGATCGAGCAGTCCCTTGCGTGCAGCGCGTGTGACGATGAAACGTACGGTGTCCTCGTGCCAGACGATCTCGTCCCACGCGGGCTCGATGACCCACGTGCCTGCGAGCGTGACCGCTCCCCAGCGGCCTTGCATGCGCACGATCGCGAGTCCGCACGAGACGATCGCCTGCGCCGCTTCGTACTGCGGTTCCACCACCCAGTGTCCCGAGGTGTCGATAAAACCGCAGCGACCACCGACGCATACCGCCGCATAGCCATTCGCAAAATCGCCGATGCTGTCGGCGTGCGCCTCGAACAGCCAGCTACCGTCATCGCGCAGCAGCCCATGACGCCCACCGGTCTCTACCTTCACCACGCGGACGGGATGTTCGCCGGACGCGTCGCGCACCCATTCGAAGTCATAGGCCGTATCGAGTTGCGGTTCGAGCAAAACATGAGTCTTCTCTCCGTCGATTTTGAGCAAACCGATCTGCGCGCCCCGCCCGACCCACACAAGACAGTCTTCGGGATCGCACCGGTCCCACCAGATGTCGTCCCAGACGGGTTCGACCAGCACCTTGCGTACGCCTTTATCTTCGATGCAGACACCCCAGCGACCGTCCGCCCCTTTGACACGCCAGAAACTGTCGGCGAGATGCATCGCTTCGGTGTCGAGGTATTCGGTAAAGCTTTCGGCGCGCGGCGGGTCCTGCCGGTCGAAATACGCGTGGGACAGGCCACCGAAGCCGAAACTCCATGCCCAGGACATCCAGTCGTCGAACGCGTTTATTTCGAGCGCGGCAAGGAGCGCCGGATCGGCCGGCGCGTCGAGACGTGTCTCGACCTGGTGCCAGCAGGTGTCGCACTCCGCGCCCATTCGTTCGATGAACCGCGCGGGCGGTTCGGTGCCGAGCCACGACAGTTCGTCGAGATTGGCCGAAAAGCACAAACGTTGCGGGTCGATTGCGGTTTTTTCGATGCACTCCGCCAGATACCGCTCGAGCCCATCGAATTGCCGCGCGAGCTCGGGCAACGTCCGGTATAGCGGGTGGCGGGCGAAGCAGGCGCTCACACGGCGCACCCGCTCGAGCGCCTGCAATGCACCTGAAGTCAGATTGGGCGTGTCGGCATCGCCGAATACACGCTGTGCGCGAATCGCGTCACCGGCATTGCCTTGTGCGAGCAGAATTTTCCACAGGGTCGGAAAGTTGTTATTGGCTTCTGCAATCTGCTCCGGCGCGTAGCCGGAATCCGGAGCGTCATCCCGCAGATATAGCCACGAACGGTTACCCATCTCACGCTCCCCAGCGAAAGCTGTTTCCTCGATGTCCGCGGTCATTCCTGCAGTTCGCGGAACGTCAGTATCCGCTTTCTTTAGTCACTTCGACGTGGAATCTCAGACAGAATGCACGGCATACGCGCCGGCGAAAACGGCAATATACAGCGCTCCGTTTCGCAACGATACGCCGGAGGTAACAACCCTCGCGTTGCGCGCTGCAAAGATATCGAATCGCTGTTTCCGATCGCCTCGCGCGGCGACCGGTTTGTCACAATCGAAACGCAAAGTACGAACGGTACTGGTGCGTGCTTACACCGGATCGGCGGGAGATTCCGCGTTGCGTCCGGGACGCCCGACACGCCGGGTACGCGTTCGCATCAACTCCGCCACCTGCCACGACGCAAGCGCAAGACAACCGAACACGATTTCCCGCATCCGCTTGACTAGTGCAAGCGACAGCGCCGCTTCATGGTTCACGCCAAATAGTTGCGCGAGCAACACAATTGTCGCCTCCTGCACACCGACGCCCCCCGGCACGATGAACGCCGCGTGACGTACGGCCTGGGTCAGCGCCTCGATGGCGAGCGCGCCGCCCACCGACACCGGATGCCCGAGCAGCGAAAGCGCCCACCAGGTTTCGAGCGCGCCAAGCGCATACCCGGCAAACTGCCACGCGAATGCGCACAGCAGCAGCCCCGTGCGGCGCATCAGCGCGTCGATGTCGACATCGAGCCGCTTGCCGTCGATGCCCTGCAACCACGGATGCGCATCGCCGAGCAGGCGTGCCGCCCAGCGCTCGAGCGCCTGAAAGATGCCGCCGCGCCGCATCAACATGACCGCGACGAGCGGCACCGGTAACGACAGCAGCAGCGCGGCGCCGATCGTGTGCCACGTATCCGCGGCGCTGCTCGACGCCACGATCAGCACGAGCCCCAGCGCCGCAAACGCATACTGCACCGCCATCGTAACTAGCACCTCGACGATCACCGATGCGCTCACAGCGCTCGCGTCGTCGACACGCCAGCGCGCAAGCCGGATACCGACGATCTCGCCGCCCACGCTCGCCACCGGCAACAACCGGCTGACCGCTTCGCGCACCGCCGCCACCCACCACAGAAACACGAGCCGCGCACGCCGCGCGAGCAGCAGATGCCACGCATACGCATCGAGCAGCAGCGGCAGCGCATGCAACGGCACGAGCCATAGCAGCACGTAGCCGGCGCTGCGCAACGTCTGCAGCACGTCGCGCGCGCCCTCGTGCAACACGAGCCCGATCAGAATCGCGACGCCGACGGGCAGCGCCGCCCATTGCAGTCGTTTCATGACAGCGACGCGCCGCGCTTGTCGTGCTTACCGCACGTATCGCACGTGTTGCGTGCAAGTACGTCGGCAAATCCGCCGCAGGTCGCGCCGGCGGCTTCGATTGCAGCGGCTACGCGCGGTGACAACAATGCATCGAGTTCGTCGGCGTGGCGATAGGCGTGCATCGCCGGTGTGAGCGGTTCGTCGCCTGGCGCTGCAGGATGGCAATAGATCTCGCCGACACCGCGCGGCAGATTCGCGAGCGCGTCGAGCAGCGCAGCCTCGTCCATGCGCCCAGTCTGCGCGATACCCACCACGTAATCGTTATGTGCGACCCCCGCACGGTCGAGCCGGCTCCGTACGAGGGCGATCCACGGTCGCAGCCAGACGGGTGCATGCGCCTCGCGCGGCAGCCGCACGGCGCGCATCCCATACTCGCGACCGATCGCAAGAATCAGCGTGAGCACGGTCGGATGAAGATGAAAATGCTTGTGCGTGTTCACGTGATCGAGCGACAGTCCGGTTCTTGAAAACGCCTCGAACTGCGCGCGAATTTCCCGTGCGAGCTGCGCACGCACCTGCGGCAGGAAGAAGAAACGAAAACCGTCGCGCACCATGTGATCGCCGAAACGGCCTTGCTTGTCGACGAGGTCGGGAATCACCGAATGCGGCAACTGCGCCGGACCGTCCGCCAGCACCAGATGCAGGCCGACCCGCAATCCGGGCAGACGTCGCGCGCGCTCCACCGCATCGTCGGCCGCGGGCGCCGCGACCATCAGGCTCGCGGCCGTCAATACGCCATACAGATGCGCGCGTTCGACCGCTTCGTTCACGCGCGGATGCAGACCGAAGTCGTCCGCGGTGACGATCAGCGTGCGTTGCGGCAGGCGAGCCTCGTCGGTCATCACGCCTCGTGCGCACGCAGGAAACGGAAAAACTCGACGCCTTCGCGCAGACGCCGCTTCATCATCTCCCAGCTCGTCAGCATCTCGCGCACGATCTCCCAGATCTTCGACGGCCGGAAATAGAACTGCCGGTAGAAGCGCTCCAGCTGATGGTAGATCTCGTCGCGCGACAGATGCGGATAACCGATCGCCGCTAGCTGCACACCCGAGCGGCTCACCAGGTTGATCACCTTGTTCTCTTCGAGCCAGCCGTTCTCGACCGCCTGGTTATACAGCGTCGTGCCCGGATAAGGCGCCGCCAGTGAGACCTGGATCGTGTGCGGATTGATTTCCTTCGCGTACTCGATCGTCTTGACGATCGTCTCCTGCGTCTCGCCCGGCAATCCGAGAATGAACGTGCCGTGAATCTTGATACCGAGCGTGCGGCAGTCTTCGCTAAAGCGGCGCGCGATGTCCGTGCGCAGTCCCTTCTTGATGTTCAGCAGGATCTGGTCGTCACCTGATTCGTAACCCACGAGCAGTAGCCGCAGACCGTTCTCCTTCATGATCTTCAGCGTCGCGTACGGCACGTTGGCCTTCGCGTTGCACGACCACGTCACGCCGAGCTTGCCCAGCCCACGCGCGATCTCTTCCACGCGCGGCTTGAAGTCGGTGAACGTGTCGTCGTCGAACATGATCTCCTTCACTTCAGGCATGTTGTCGCGGATCCACTTCACTTCTTCAAGCACGTTCTCCACCGAGCGTGTGCGGTAGCGATGGCCGCCCACTGTCTGCGGCCACAGGCAGAACGTGCACTTCGAGCGGCAACCGCGGCCCGTGTAGATCGACACATACGGATGCTTCAGATAACCGATGAAGTAGTTATCGATCTTCAGGTCGCGTTTGTAGACCGGCGCGACGAACGGGAGCTCGTCCATGTTCTCGAGGATCGGACGTGCGCCGTTGTGTTCGATGGAGCCATCCGCCGCGCGATAACTCAGACCCAGAATCTGCGCGAACGGCTTGCCTTCGGCGACTTCCTGGCAGGTGAAATCGAACTCTTCGCGACAGACGAAATCGATCGCTTCCGATGCGGTCAGCGAGTTATGCGGATCGACCGCGACCTTCGCGCCGACCATGCCAATCAGCACGTCCGGACGACGCTTCTTGAGGTCTTCGGCAAACAAGGCATCGGTGGGAAAGGACGGCGTGCTCGTGTGGATCACGACCAGCTCGTAGTCTTGCGCGATGTCGAGTGTCGCGTCGACAGATAACTCGTCGGCGGGCGCGTCGAGCACGCGGCTACCGGGTACGAGCGCCGCGGGCTGCGCGAGCCACGTCGGGTACCAGAACGAGCGGATCTCGCGCTTCGCCTGATAGCGCGAACCCGCGCCGCCGTCGAAACCGTCATACGACGGTGCCTGCAAAAACAGCGTTTTCATGAATGCTCCTGCAACCTGTATTTGAAATCTGACAGCCGTTATTCGTCGGATTTGCGGCACTTCATCAACATACCTCAGCCGCCATCCGACATTTCCATGATCGATGCAGTCGGCGCTTCGACGCGGTTCGCAATCGACATCCGCGCACCGCGCCACACCACCTGCGAGCCAAACGCCGCGCCGAGCCATTGCAGCGCGAGCAAGCCATCGCGCAGCGGCACGAGCGGCAGGTCGCGCCAGAACGTGCGGCCGGCCCGTGCCTCGCGTGCATGCAGCGCCACGCGTGCGATGAGACCGCTCAGCGTGCCGATTGCCATACCCAGCGCAGCGTCGGGATGATGCGCGTGCAGGCTCAGTGCGAGCAGCGCGCCGGCCAGCAGCCACGGCGACGTGAATGTGACGAAGAGAAACGCGAAGCCCGCTGGATTCACCGAGCGGATCGTGCGCAGCCAGCGCATTTCGCGCGTCCATAGCGGGATGAAGCCGCGCTCGATTACATCGGTTGCAACCGTCACCGGCGACAGTACCGTCTCGAGACCGAGCCGACGCGTGTGTTCGGCAAGCAGGTAGTCGTCGGCGAGACAGTTTTTCAGCGCTTCGAAGCCGCCGATGTCATCGAGCGTCGAGCGGCGCAACGCGAGCGTGGCGCCGAAACCGAAGCCGCGCGAACCGCCCGCATGCGCGATGCGCACCGACGGCGCAAACCATTCGTCGATGAACAACGCCCCCACGCGCGACCAGTAACTACCGATACTGCGCGCACGATACAGGCACGTGACGATACCGACACGAGGGTCCGCGAGCGGTGCCGTGACCTGCTCGAGATAATCCGGCTCGACCGCGATGTCGCTATCCGCCACGACAATCACATCGTGTCGTGCATTGCGCGCCATGTTGATGAGGTTGCTGACCTTGAGATTGCTGCCGTACACGCGTGGATCGTCGATCAAGGCGATGTCGTGCCGCGGATACTTCTTTTGCAGGCGGCGCACGACAGCGATCGCCGGATCGGCCGCCGACGAAACACCAAACAGCAGTTGAACGCACTGATGCGTCTGTTCGCAAAAAGTGGCGAGATTCTCGAACAGATGCGGCTCCATGCCGCAAAGCGGCTTCAGCACGCTCACCGATGCCACCGGCTCTCTCAGCGTGCCGTGGGGTCGCGGCTTACCCGCGTGACGCTCGCCGCTTAGACCACGTTTCGTGAAACGCGGCATCGCGACCGCGGCGAGCAGTGCGTAGATCGTGGCGGCACAGCACAACACGATCAGCAGCCATTGGAATAGGGACAACGTATGCGCGGTCATCGCCGGTTACTCCGGATAAATAACTGCGCAAAACACTTCGACGGATAAAAGTAAGAGTGTGTCAATCTGCACGACCGCTGCTCCTGGTTTTGCACCGGCGACGGCCGCGTCAAAACGCGCCGCGCCGCCGGGCAGGCAGCGTGCGAAGCACTCCGGTAATGGTCTGTAATATTGAAGCCCCCATTTGACAGACAAGTGAAGGCATCACGCAAACATCGCGTGCCCGACCTGTCGATGTGGGTACGACAGGTTGTCAGTCAAGTGATGCAAAAGCTGCATCCAGGCTGCAAATACAGAGATCGCAACGCGTGACATGTCGCGCTGCAAAACAGCGCAGACACACGACGCGGCACCGGTTGAACGGCGTTCGCACGCTCAGTGATGTCGCAGAAATTCTAGCAGCGCGTTTTACGATTTGTTGCGTACGTCTGCATGATTTGTGTGTTTTTTTGTGTGTTTCCTTGCTCAAGCTTTTCACGTTGCCAACAGGGTGCTGTCAGCGGACGTTTCAGATCTGTTTGCTCACTGTCTCGCTTCATGCGATCAATACTATCGCCGCCTGGAACTACCTGATAGGGAGGTGGAACCCGATCGGCGTTTCCTGCGAATATCGGCAGCTGCGCCGATCGCCAGCACTTCGGCGGCCTCGGTCAACGCAGCCCTCTCATCTCCATCAAGCATGTCATCCCCCTTGGGCCAAATTTTTGCCAGACGCGCGAGCGCACCTTGCATGCGCCGATTCCACCGATTCGCGCGATCGATCTCACAGGCAAGCTTCAGCAGATTGCGTCGGGCATTCGCTTTTCCAGTCTCTGTTCCGTTCTCGATGGCCGAGACCAGGATCGGCATCAACGTCCTCCAGCGCGGCGTCAGGTCTACATCTATTGGAGTCACCCGGCGTTTCGGGCCTCGAACACTGCGTGTCACCATGCTATCTCCGTTGCAGGCTGCGTCAGCAACCTTACTGTCGCAAAGGCTCGCCGCCAGCAGTTCCTGAGCTGCACTAGCCTCGACACATTGCCCCCCCTATCGCGCCCAATGAACACGGGAACACCAGGATACCCGGCCTTTACATCGATCCGATTACCTCGTCCACCTCACTCTCTCATCCACGACGAACAAGAGACCGGCACGGCGCTGCTGCAGCATCCGGCAGTCCGATGTCTCAATTCATTGCGATCGAAGCAATCAGGGCCCGACGATGCGTCGAACGCACGAGCGGTCTGCAAAGGTAATAAGAGCGGTCCACGGATGGCACTACTGCCGTATACGACGTAGATGAGTAGAACAGCGAGCGGTCACTGAGAGCAGCAGCCTGAACCAGGCAACCCTGCCTATCCATCGCATAACTCCCCCAGATCGAAGGAAGTCCGGCCTGAAGCTGTGAATCCCCATCCAAACCCCGTAGCATGCATGGGCGCAAGGCCCCTTGCTCTGATCGGCCACAGCATGTATCGTAAAACGTATCGTTTCACGCAATGCATCAACGGTTGAATCGCATCATTTCACGCAATTTATATTTCAGAACACAATTCGTCAAGCGCATTTGATTGCTTTATGCGCAATAATTCAAATACTTGCTAACTACCAGTCCGATGGATTCCAACCAAGACATTGCAGCGCGCGTCAGACAACTTTTGGACGACAAAGGGGTACCCAGGCATAAGCAAGTTGCAATTGCCGGAGAACTACTCGACCTCAGTGCATCGCACGCTCATCGCAAAATGAAGGGGAATAGCCAATGGACTCTTGCGCAGGTGAAGACAATCGCCAAGGCCTTCAATGTCGATCCTTTGACGTTGATTAAGGATCAGAGCGATGACGGTTCACTGACAGGTCGCGAGGTTAGCGCAGAGCTGAAAATGGGCGAAGCGAGCATTCTGTGCCGCGCTGTTTTACACAACGATCCTGTCGCGCCTGGTCGAGACTACGACACAACTTTCTTTGCAGAGAAGCGACTACCAGATTGGCTCATCCATTACTCCAACACGCCGCTTGGAGGTACCTACCCGGTTTCGAAAATCAGTATCAATTGTGACAAACACTTTCGGCCATCAAGGATGGTGGCAATTCTTGAGGATAACGTTGAGACCTCCGGTGAACTGTCGACCTTCTTGAATAACCATAACTACGATACCGCTGAGTTCCAGTCGATCGAGGAGTTAGAAGCTGCGCTCGACTCGCGGCAGTTTGACGCGTTCATCCTTGACTGGATACTCGATGGGACGATAACCGCTCCGGCCGTGGAACTGATCCGCAGACGTCTAGGCGACGACATTCCGATCATTATCTTGACGGGGTACGCCAAGAGTCCAGTACATCTAGAGCAGATCGCTACTGCGATGCTACAGTTCAACGTTATCGGCCCGTATGAGAAACCAATCAAAGGTCCTATCATCAAAGCCGCCTTGGATGTTCGTTTTCCGCATGGACCAATCGATGCTTGAAAGAGCTCCTAAGGTGGCGCTCGCCTTTACGCTGATCTCGTTATCGATCTCAAGCGCTCAAGCCGACGTCGTCCCTTTAGAACTATATGTCTACTGCGTGGAGGGCCACCGTACACATGTCGAATTTCTCAGCGAACACGACATCCTTGCGATGCCGCAGTACTCCGTTGCGACGTCTACACCTTGGAAGTCCAAGTCAGAATACAACGGGATCCGCCTCGCCGATGTAGTCAGCAAGACTTGCCCCAAGGGTTCATCGGTAACGATCACCGCATACGATGACTACGAAATCAAGGACATAGACGTATCCGGCATTCTTAGGGATCAGCCGATACTCGCATACTCGATGGACGGCCAGAGGTTGCTGCTCAGAAATTTCGGACCACTGTTTCTCGTGTATGACCGAGATGGAGGTGAAGGTTCGCGTATCAAGACTTCGCAGTACAGTGCAAAAGAAATCCGTCAAATCAAGTCGCTTTCGATTCGCTAAATGTTTCGTCACCTACCCAAGATAATCTTTCCTCTGCTCTGCGCCTTCTGGATAGGCGGTGTGCTGTACCTGATCCCTGACGATCGGCTGGAGTACCTCAAAGGTCCGACTGAGGATTCCTATTGGGGCATCGCGCAACTTCAACTGCAGAACTCCGAGTTGGCAAATCTGGTCATCAAGATGGATACGCCAAATCCACCGGCGCATCGTGACCTGCTGATCGCCTTTGCCCTGCTTCAGTCACGAGCGTACATGATCTCGCAGCGGTCAGTTACCACCGAGTACGTATTTGATGACCCCGTCTACCAGGAAGGTATTTCTCGTATAAATGCAAGCCTGCATGAAATCGAAACAACAAAACTAGACTTGCAGAACAACCCTCAGGTATCTACCTATATCCTCAACAAACTGGGTGAAGTCACGGTCGCCTCACAGAAAATCGTGTCGGTTATAGGGGTTCTCGGCATCCAGCGAAGAGATGCACTCTTGCGTGACATCAATTCCAAATATTCCCTGCTGTTCTACGGGGAACTGGTCGTATCGTTGTTCTTTATCGCTGCCAGCGCCTATTTCTCGATGGCTCGAAGAAGCGCATTGAGGATGCTTGAGGCGGAACAGAATGCCCGTCGTATGGAGCACGAGATTGCGTCAGAGGCCGAGAAAGCAACGGCAACTGTAAGAGTGTTTCTCGCGACCATCAGTCACGAACTGAAAAATCCTATGCAAACGCTGGTGACCGGTCTTGAGAATCTGTCAGAGCGAAACGTTGCGCCATCTAGTATGCGTACCCTCCTGAACATGGAGCGAGCGGTCGCGCGAATCACCACTCACCTCGACGAAATAGGTGACTTTTTGACCTTGGGGGTCGACGGCCTAGCGCTGGATTTTTCAGAGTTCCGAGTGGACGAGCTGCTTACCGAGATTGTCGGAGATCTGCATAACGACAAATCGCGGGTCTGCCCAGAGATTCGAATCACCGAATCTGCTGTCGTTTGCGTGCGCACCGATCGTCTACGGATCAAGCAGATCGTGTACAACCTCGCCGACAATGCAGTAAAGCACGCAGAGACGATGTCGATTGAAATGGGCTTTGACGTCGATGACGACGAGGGTCATCCCGTCCTTGAGGTTACTGTTTCCGATCGTGGGATGGGGATATCTGAGTCAGATCTCCCACACATCTTCGATCCCTTCTATCGTGTACACAAACAGCATCGAATTGGATTAGGCCTCGGTATGGGCTTGACGATTGCCAGCGGACTTGTAAAGCGCCTTCGAGGAAGCTTGGCCGTCAAGAGCCAGACAGACCGCGGCACAACCTTTACGGTCAGGGTTCCCGTAGAACGCTGCGCAGTTGGCCACGCTATGGTCGCTCTGGTCGATCAAGCTCAGGAAGACGTCCTCGACGCGAAATTCACTGATCAGCGGATGCTCGTAATCGACGACCAGGAAACTATTTGTCTGGAACTTTCGGCGCTCGCCACGTCCCTGGGCATGCGGGTGGACTACGTTCTCGACGCGGACAACGCACGCGAAGCGTGCTCTCGCCATATGTACGATATTGTCCTGTGCGACATCCACTTGGCACAGGACGACGGATTCGCGCTCGCCGATCAGCTCAAGATCGGGCTCGGCAACAACACCCGGACTCGTATCGTCGCAATCAGTGGCTACATGACAAGCTCCGATTTTATCGATGACCCTCGGTCATTTGACGGATTTATCGAAAAGCCGTTTACGCGTAAAAAGCTGGTTACTTCGCTCAATGCCATCACGTAATGTGATTCGCTACAGCGCTCATAACGTCCGACTTTGTCGGATCGGCATTCGACACTGCCAAAATATTCGGGCCGAGGTCGACGATTTCATATCCTAGTGACCGTAGCGTCAATTCGATTGGAGAGAAATCCCCCTTGATTCTCTCAACAAACAACACTGGTTTTGAATCTTTCAACAGATCGATCCCACCGGCGATAACCTCTCCCTCCATCCCTTCAACATCGATCTTCACAAGATCTACCCGTTCTTTGCAGAGGGAATCTAGTTTCAGCAGCGGAACATCATAACCACTGCTGTAGTCAACCACTTGACCAATGTCTTCTTTCCCTTCGCGGTCCCGAAGCTCCAGACTTCCAAAACTGGATCGCACATGGTAGTTGACGAAAGGAACTCTGAGAAACCCATCCACAGAGCCGACGGCAATGTTTCTAGCCTCAACGTTAAAGCAGTTGTTGATTGCGATATTTCCGCACATCGCATAGAAAATTGCTCGTTGAGCCTCGATCGCCAGGACTCGCCCCGCGGCCCCTAACTCCCGGGCAAACTCCAGGCTATGAATCCCGATGTTTGCACCGCAATCGACGGCAACAACTGGACGTCGGTCAGCGAAAGCTCGCTTTCGTATCCGCAAGATAGAGGTAAGCAGATCCGTGTCGGTCGGGTAGAAGCTGCCTGTCGCAAACAACTGCGAACCCACGCCGTAACGACCGTATTTCTCGTTCTCGTTTTCATCGTTCCGATTGATGATCAACGTTCCGTGATCTGTCGACGCAACAACGAATGCTATTTTCATGGCTCAAGATTTCTTTTCTGACTATAGGTAAGGATCATGCCGCCCGAGGATGTCGAACTCGCGCGGGTCATTACACCTTCTTCTTTGCATCAGTGTACGTGAACATTTTGCCGGTAAAGTTTAGACGATGTGTTGCTGCTTGAACGTTGATACTCGCAAAAACCGGAAGAGCAGCCCAGAAGCACTGTACGTGCAAATTTCCCCGCATGGAGCTTTGTGGTGGACGCTATTGCAAATTCGCAGCTCGAGAGGTGTTTGCGCCAATCCGTCACTCAGCGGTGTGCCATGCCGCGATAACCGCTGAATTGCCCCCTGAACACCCTGCTGCAATTGTGGACTTGTTTTCACCGTCAGCACGAATCGAGGCGCTTTGGCAAAATCCGTCAACACCATCCTTTCGCCTGGCCTTCATCGGCTAGCCGTGCAGACCAGCGTCACGCCACAAATACAACCACCATGATCCCCTTCTCGGTTCTCGACCTCTCGCCCATCACCGCCGGCGCATCCGCGACGGACGCGTTCCGCAACTCGCTCGATCTCGCGCAGCATGTCGAACGATGGGGCTATCGCCGCTTCTGGCTCGCCGAACATCACAACATGACGGGCATTGCGAGTGCGGCGACCTCGGTCGTGATCGGCCACATTGCCGGCGGCACGAAGACGATCCGCGTCGGCTCGGGCGGCGTGATGCTGCCGAACCACGCACCGCTCGTGATCGCCGAACAATTCGGCACGCTCGCGTCGCTGTATCCGGGGCGTATCGATCTCGGTCTTGGCCGCGCGCCCGGCACCGACCAGACGACGGCTCGCGCGCTACGTCGCGACCTGCAGGGCAGCGCCGATTCGTTTCCCGACGACGTCGTCGAACTGCAGCGTTATTTTGCCGACCCGGTGCCTGGCCAGCGTATTCGCGCCGTGCCGGGCGCAGGTTTGCATGTGCCGCTATGGCTGCTTGGCTCGAGCCTGTTCAGCGCGCAACTTGCCGCTGCGCTCGGCCTGCCGTTTGCGTTCGCTTCTCATTTCGCACCGGACCATATGCTGACCGCGCTGCGTGTGTACCGCGCGCAATTCCGTCCGTCGGCGGTGCTCGACAAACCATACGCGATGATCGGCGTGAATCTCATCGCCGCCGATACCACCGACGAAGCGCTGCGTCTTTTCACGTCGCTGCAGCAGCAGTTCATCAACCTGCGTCGCGGCACACCGGGCCAGTTGCAACCGCCGGTCGACCATCTCGAAGCCGCCGATCACGAACTTGCCGCCGTCGCCCATTCGCTTGCCTGCACGGTGATCGGCGATCGCGATGCGGTGCGCGCGGGCCTGCAGTCGGTGATCGAACAGACCGGCGCGGACGAACTGATCCTCACGGCGCACATCTACGACCACGCGGCCCGGTTACGTTCGTTCGAGATCGGCGCGCAGATTCACGACGAACTCGCCGCGGCGGCGCCTGCGCAATAGACGGCCGACACGGGTTGCCGCATCGACCGCTCGGTAATCAATGGTCTGCAGGCACCGCGGCAAGCCCGTCGAGCAGCGCCTTGTGAAACGCCTGCGGGTCCTGCATCTGCGGCGCGTGACCCAGCTCCGCGAACTCGATGAGGCGCGCATGCGGAATCGCCTGCTGCGTGAGCTTCGCGAGTTCGGGGTAGTGGCCGATCTTCGCGCGCACCTCCGGCGGCGAAACGTCCTTGCCGATCGCGGTGGTGTCCTTGTCGCCGATCATCAATAGCGTCGGCACCTTCAGGTTGCCCAGTTCGTAGACGACCGGCTGCGTGTAGATCATGTCGTACAGCAGCGCCGAATTCCACGCCACGATCTGCTTGCCCGGTCCACGGTACATACCCGCCAGCATCTGCACCCACGGCTCGTAGTCGGCGCGCCACTGGCCCGCGTAATAAGTGTTCTGTTCGTAGCGGCGGATGCCGTCGGCGGTTGTCTTCAGCTCGCGCTGATACCACTCGTCCACCGATAACGACGGCACGCCCTTCGCCTTCCAGTCTTCGAGGCCGATCGGATCGACGAGCACGAGCTGCTGCGTTTGCGCCGGGTACATCAACGCATAGCGGATCGCCAGCATGCCGCCGGTCGAATGGCCGATCAGCGTGATCCGTTCGATGCCGAGCGAGTCGAGCAGCGCATGCGTGTTGCGCGCGAGCTGCTGGAAGCTGTACTGATAGTGAGCCGGCTTGGTCGATTTGCAGAACCCGATCTGGTCCGGCGCAACCACGCGATAGCCCGCATCGGATAGCCGGCGTATCGTGCCCTCCCAGGTCGCCGCGCAAAAATTCTTGCCATGCAGCAGTACCGCGGTTCGCCCGTTGGGATGTTCCGGCCGGACGTCAAGATAGGCCATGTGCAGCGCTTCGCCCTGCGATGTGAAGTCGAACTGCTGGACCGGAGCCGGATAGCTGAAGCCTTGCAGTTCAGGCCCGTAGACCGGACCGTCGCTGTCGGCCTGCGTCGGGCCGGATGCACTGGAGGCGCTGGACGCATCGCCGACAGCACCGGCCTGGGTGGCCGGCGCCAATGCCAGCGCGGACACGAGCATGGACGCGGCGAACCGTGTGGCGAAGAACCGATAACGCGAAATCATGAATGGCGTGCCTCGTGCGACTCGGAGCCGACGATTCTACCGACGTACTGCCCCGCCTGCTGCGAGGTCGGCATGTGGCGCGTGTTGCGGTCGATATTGCGTTGCCGCATCGTCTGGCCGGCGGGTCGACTGAAGCAAGCGGGCGATCGCCCGGCCGCCAGTCGATAGCGGACGCGCGGGTACCGGTCGATGCAATCCGGCTCAAACCATGCCCCTATCGCCCCACCCCTGCCATTGAAGCGAGCGTGCGCCGCGAATCGGTGCTAGAAATACGGGGCGTGCACCGCAACCGCAATTGAAACCGTAACCGCAACGACCACAACAACCGCAACACGAGGCAACCCGACGACAGCGCACAAGACGCCAGCACGACCATCTGGGGCAAAACATCATAGGAGACGTACATGCACACACCGGCCAGTCTCAACGATCTGCAGCACACCACCCTTGCCATCGTGCTCGCGGGTGGCCGTGGCACCCGGCTCGGGCCGCTCACGAATAAACGCGTGAAACCGGCCGTGCACTTCGGCGGCAAATACCGGATCGTCGACTTTGCGCTCTCCAACTGCCTGAATTCGGGCATCCGTCGTATTGCCGTGGTGACGCAGTACAAGGCGCACTCGCTGTTGCGCCATGTGCAGCGCGGCTGGGGCTTCCTGCGCGGCGAGTTCAACGAATTCATCGATCTGTGGCCGGCCCAGCAGCGCGTCGAAGGCGCACACTGGTATCGCGGCACGGCGGATGCAGTGTTCCAGAATCTCGACATCATCCGTTCGATTCGCCCGAAATACGTCGTCGTACTGGCCGGCGACCACATCTACAAGATGGACTACACGCGGATGGTGCTCGACCACACCGAGAGCGGCGCGGATTGCACGGTCGGCTGCATCGAGGTGCCGCGCATGGAGGCGACCGCGTTCGGCGTGATCGCTGTCGATGCCTCGCGCCGTATCACCGGTTTCGTCGAAAAGCCCGCCGATCCCCCCGCCATGCCGGGCCGCCCCGATATCGCGCTCGCCAGCATGGGCATCTACGTTTTCAACGCGGATTACCTGTACACGCTGCTCGAGGAAAACATCACGAGCGCCGCCACCGATCACGACTTCGGCAAGGACATCCTGCCGCGCGTCGTCACTCAGGGCCACGCCATCGCGCATCCGTTCAGCATGTCGTGCGTGACGTCCGACCCGACCACCGAACCCTACTGGCGCGATGTCGGCACAATCGACGCGTACTGGTCCGCGAATCTCGACCTCGCGTCGACGATTCCCGCGCTCGATCTGTATGACCACAGCTGGCCGATCTGGACGCATCAGGAGCAACTCCCGCCGGCCAAGTTCGTGCGCGACCTGAACGGCCAGCAGGGCTCGGGCACCAGCATGATCGTGTGCGGCGGCTGCGTGATCACGGGTTCGCAGATCTCGCGCTCGGTGCTGTCGTCGAACGTGCTCGTGAAGTCGTTCTGTAACATCAGTGAGGCAGTCTTGCTGCCACAGGTGACGGTTGGCGCGAGTTGCCGGCTGCGTCGTGTGGTGATCGACCGCGGCTGTTCGATTCCCGACGGTACGGTGATCGGTGAGGATCCGGTGCTCGACGGCGAGCGGTTCTACCGCACCGACAGCGGCGTCGTACTGGTTACCGCGGAAGCATTGCGACGGCAGACCGAACGTGCGCATTGAGTGGATCTGCGCTCGCCGCGAGTGAGGCAAACGGAAACGCTGCAATGGCGAGGTATTGCAGCGGCTTCCGCGCCAGTACGTCGCGCCGTCAGGTTGCATCGATAAGCTGCTCAGATAGTTCAATTAACCGCGTCTCTCCACAGGTTCAACGCTTATGACGATTCGCGCGCTGCACGTTGCCAGCGAGCTGTATCCGCTTCTCAAGACCGGCGGTCTCGCCGACGTTGCCGGTGCGCTGCCGCCCGCGCTGATCGAGCGCGGCGCGGACGTGCGCGTGCTGCTGCCGGGCTTTCCCGCGGTCGCGGCCGGGCTCGTGGACCTGCGCACGGTTGCGCGGCTCGATCATCCGCTGCTGGGCTCCCGCGCCGGCCTGCAATACTCCGTACACGCGCCGCACGCCGCCCACGCGACGCTCGAACTCGGCACGCTGCCCGCGAACGGCCTCTCCGTCTACATGATCCGCGACGACGCGCTGTACGACCGGCCCGGCAACCCGTATCTCGATGCCCAACACGTGCCGTACGGCGACAACGCGGAACGCTTCGCGCTGCTCGGCTGGATGGCCGCGCAACTCGCCCAGCATGCCGACCCGGCATGGACGCCGCAGATCATCCACGCACACGACTGGCACGCGGGCCTCGCGCCCGCCTACCTGCGCGCCGCCGAACGCAGACACGGCAGGCGTCTCGCGCACACGGTGTTCACGGTGCACAACCTCGCCTACCAGGGCGTGTTTCCGGCGCAGACGTTCGATCATCTGGCGTTGCCGGCCGACTTCTTCGACATGCACGGGGTCGAGTTCTACGGCCAGTTGTCGTTTCTGAAAGCAGGGCTTTACTACAGCGACCGGCTCACCACCGTCAGCCCCACGTATGCCCGCGAAATCCAGACGCTCGCGCAGGGCGGCGGGCTCGATGCGCTACTGCGCGGCCGTACCCACGATCTGACCGGCATCCTGAACGGCGTCGACTATGGCGTATGGAACCCCGCCACCGACGAAGCGCTGGCTGCGCGCTACACGAGCAGCCGGCTCGCCGGCAAGCGCGCGTGCAAGACCGCGCTGCAGGAACGCTTCGGCCTCGCACAGAAAAGCGATGCGCTGCTGTTCGGCGTCGTCAGCCGGCTCACCGAGCAGAAGGGCCTTGACCTGCTGCTCGGCGCGCTGCCTGAGATCATCTCGCGTGGCGGTCAACTGGTGGTGCTCGGCACCGGCGACCCGGCGCTCGAAGCCGGCCTGCTGCGCGTCGCCCATGCGCATCCCGACGCCGTGGCCGTCGAACGCGGCTTCGACGAGCCGCTCGCCCACGCGATCGTCGCCGGTAGCGACGTGATTGCGGTGCCGTCGCGGTTCGAGCCGTGCGGCCTCACACAGCTCTACGCGCTCGCGTACGGCTCGTTGCCGCTCGTGCATCGGGTCGGCGGGCTGGCGGATACCGTGGTCGATGCATCGCTGGAAAATCTCGCCGACGATCTCGCCACCGGTTTCGTGTTCGAGCGCTTCGAGCCGGAGGCGCTCGGCGGCGCAATCCGTCGCGCGTTCGCGCTGCATGCGCGGCACAGTGAATGGAAGGCCGCGCAGCAGCGCGCGATGCGTCAGGATTTTGGCTGGGGCGCCTCGGCGCAACGCTATCTGGATCTTTACCGGTCGCTCGTGCAAGACCCCGCCGGCGCATAAAAGGCGCCCGCGAGGCGCCCGCGCCGGCTGCCCGCGACCGGCCTCCGAGTCGCCGCAAGCACCGCCGATCACGGGTGGACACCAGCACGTAGACGAGCCCGCACAAGCGGGCCCGCCCCGTGTTCTTGCCGCGTTCACCCCCGCCAACTGACGATTCCAGGCAACACTCGCCGCACGGCACAGGTTTCGCCGCGCGAAAACTCATGTATTGTTCCTGCACTGGCGGGCACCGGGCTGTAACCGGCCACCCGCTTCGCTTCCACGCGGATCGCCCAGGTCCGCGCCCGATCGCAACCGACCATGAAAAACGTCCTGAGCATTCAGTCGCATGTCGTCTTCGGACACGCCGGCAACAGCGCCGCCGAGTTTCCGATGCGCCGGCTCGGCGTCAATGTCTGGCCGCTCAATACCGTCCAGTTCTCGAACCACACGCAATACGGCCACTGGACCGGTAGCGCAATCGATGCCGCGCAAATGGGCGACCTCGTCGACGGAATCGGCGCGATCGGCATGCTGCCGCGCTGCGACGCCGTGCTGTCCGGCTACCTCGGCACCCCCGAGCAGGCGCAGGCGGTCATCGACATCGTCGCCTCGGTGAAGGCCGCCAACCCGCACGCGTGGTACTTCTGCGACCCGGTGATGGGCACCACGACCGGTTGCAAGGTCGAACCTGGCATCCAGGAATTTCTCGTGCGCACGATGCCCGAGATCGCCGACGGCATCGCGCCGAATCACAGCGAACTACAACGGCTCGTCGGACGCACGCTCGAGACCGTCGACGAAGCGATCGTCGCCTGCCGCGAAGTGCTCAAGCGCGGCCCGAAGATCGTGCTGGTCAAGCACCTGCTCGATCGCAACAGTCCCGCCGACCGCTTCAACATGCTCGCCGTCACCGAACGCGAAGCATGGATGGGCCAGCGCCCGCTGTATCCGTTCGCGCGGCAACCGGTCGGCGTCGGCGACCTGACGAGCGCGGTGTTCGTCGCGCGCACGCTGCTCGGCGATCCGCTGCGCGCCGCGTTCGAGCACACGCTCGCAGCCGTTAACGCCGTGGTGCGAACCACCTGGGAAGCGGGCCGCTATGAACTCGAACTGGTCGCGGCCCAGGACGAGATCGCGCGGCCGCGCGAATGGTTCGACGCGTGGATCGCGGAGACGAGCTAGTGCGTTTGTGCCGTGCTGTCCGTGTTGTTTGTCTATGCGAGCCACGGCCGGAACTCAACCCGGAGCCAACCCCAAAGCGCCTATAATGCGTGCCGCGCAACACCCCAGTAACGAACGAGGTTCAGATGGACGGCCATATCCGCAGCGAGCGGGAAGAATTTTTCGAGCAGTTGTGCATCAGCGTCGATGCCGGTGAAACCCACGAACAGGAAGCGATCGAGTTCTTCGAGAACCAGTTCGGCGAGGCGGATTTCGATCCCACGGAATGGCTCGACATTGCGCTCTATCACGCACCAGAAGTCGCGCGCGGCATCATCGAGATGGTCCCCGCCGACGACCGCGCCCGCAGCAACATCGCCGCCGTGATCGCGGACAACCTCGACATCTCGTACGGTGAAGACGAATGCGAGCAGTTCGTGCAGACACTGCAATTCGCGCTCTCCAACGGCATTCCAGTCGACTTCGATCTGGTACTCGACGGCTGCCAGCGTGCCATCGACGATCTCGACACGTGGGCCGACGAGGACACCAAAGCACCGCTGCTGCGCTTGCGCGAAGAATTGTTGCGTCTGCAAGCAGACGAATGAGTCTGGTCTGACGAATCGCGACTGGAACAAAATCGCAGCGCGTTGCCACGCGACGCTCGCCACACACGCCTGAACTCCCTTCGATCGCCGCGTATCGCTGTGCCGAAATGCGCACACGAAGCGCGGCGTTCTGCCAAGACGTTCGCAAATTGGCTTCTTATATTCGCGCCACGTCGAACCCGACCTGGCGCGTATTGCACATTTCATTGGTCGCTTCATTGACGGCTCGTTGAGCACTCATTGACCAGTGAATCGCGCGCTTCCGTGTTTTCCTGCATTGCCCGCGCAGCCGTATCGTCCGTACGCTGGCGGCGTCACCTGTCGATGGAAGGAGAAATCATGAGCTTTCGCAAGACGCTAAATCCAATCGCGGTGGCACTGGGTGTGCTGTTCGCGACAGCACCGCTCGCCGCGCTGGCCGACAGCCTGCCGGTCAAGATCGGCTTTGCCGCACCGCTCACCGGTGCCAATGCCGGCTACGGCAAGGACCTCGAGAACGGCGTGCGGCTCGCGCTCGACGAGGCCAACGCGCAGCAGATCAAGATCGGCGACAAGGTCGCGCACTTCGATCTCGTGTCGGAAGACGATCAGGCCGATCCGCGTATCGGCGTGCAAGCGGCGCAAAAGCTGGTCGACCAGAACGTGTCGGTGGTGGTCGGCCACTTCAACTCAGGTACGACGATTCCCGCGTCGCGCGTCTACGAGACCGCGGGCATTCCGATGATCGACCCCGCGGCAACCAATCCGGTCATCACCGGCCAGGGCTTCGCAAACACCTTCATGGTGATCTCCACCGATGCGCAGAACGCCGGCAACGCGGGCATCTATGCAGTCGAAGTCACGAAGGCGAAGCGCATCGCGATCCTCGACGACCGCACCGCCTTCGGCCAGGGCGAGGCCGACGAGTTCGAGAAAGCGGTGAAAGCGCACGGCGGCAATCTCGTCGCGCACGAATTCACGTCGAACCAGGCCGTCGATTTCCGTACCCAGCTCACCAAGATCAAGGCCACCGACGTGGACCTGCTGTTCTTCGGCGGGCTCGATACGCAGGCGGCGTCGGTGGCGAAGCAGATGAAGCAACTGGGACTGAAGGCGCAACTGGTGGGTGGTGGCGGTGTGATGGATCCCGAGTTCATCAAGCTCGCCGGCGATGCCGCCGATGGCGCGATGGCCTGGGAGTACGGCCGGCCGCTTGCGCAACTGCCGGGTGGCAAGGACTTCTCGCAGAAGTTCAAGAAGCAGTTCGGCGTCGACATCCTGTCGTACGCGCCGTTCGGCTACGACGCCGCATGGGCCGCGATCAAGGCGATGGAAGCGGCGAAGTCGTCGGTGCCTGCGACCTATCGCCCGGCGTTGAAGAGCATCAGCTTCGACGGTGTTACCGGACACATTGCGTTCGATAGCAATGGCGCGTTGAAGAATGCCGCGTCGACGCTGTATCAGGTGAAGGGTGGTACCTGGGTGCCGATCGTGACGAAGGGCGGTAGCTGATTCTTCGTACGCTGCGCTTTACCCTTTAACCACCCGCACGACGACTTGCGACGATGCGTCACGCTCGATCTTCAGCAGCGTGGCGCGCATCTGCGCGAATTCGTCGGGCGTGCATACCTGATGCCCGAACTGCGCGTGTAGCCGCCGTGTGATCTGCAGCGTGCGTGCCACCGGGTCGAACACGTAGTGCGACGTGTAGTCGAGGAAGCGGTCCCGCACGGCCGTATCGTTGGGCAGGTCGGTCACGTGCACGGTGTCGGGTAGCGTGATCTCCGCCGTCTCGTCGAAATCTCCACCGATGCACGCCCACGGCTGCGTGCGCTCCGGTTCCGCGAGCCACGCCTGCACCTGCGTCCCGAGTCCGCCTGCGAGACTCGTCAATGCGGGCAGCGCCGTCGTGCCATCGGGCCAGACGACATGTTCGAGTGTGCCCTCCATCGTCGTTGCGAACGGACCGTCAGTCGCCGCGACATCGCTGGTCGTGACACGCGCAATGCCGTACAACCCGGTCTGCCGCAGACGGTCCGCGGCAAGCTGCTGGGCCTGCCGGTGCGTCGCGCGGCGAAACACGTTGCGCTCGAGTTCGGCGGGCGCGCCCGTGTCTTCGACGCGATACGCGAAGCTCGCCGTGCCGCTCGTATCGATGGCGATCTGCAACCGCGTGTTGCGTCCGCGCGGCTGCGTAGCGGGCGTACGCGCGAGCACGCCATCGTCGACGAGCAGCACCGGCCGGTCCATCACGCCCGCCGGCAGATAGCCGAACGCGACGCCGCCCGAGGTCGTATCGGCAAAGCGCTGCAACTGATCGATCCAGACGATCGCGTGATTGATCGCGCTGTTGCCGTAGCCCGGCACTGTCGGCAGCGTATATATAGGGCCGAGATTGAGCAGTACCGCCTGACTGTGTATGCCTACCGCAGCAAGCAAAGCGGTGTATAGCGCGACATGGTCCTTGCAGTCACCGTAACGGTTGCGCAGGATGTCGACGGCCTTGTGCGGAACGGCCGCGGTCTCGCCGAGAAAGAGCGCGACGTAGCGGATGTTGAAGCGCATCCAGTCATACAGCGCACGCGCTTTCGCGGTCGGATCGGTCAGGCCCGCGGTCAACGAGTGCGCCAGGCTCACGATCGAAGGATCGGTCATCGTCGAATCGGTTGCGGCCGAGCGGTAATGCGCGGCGAACGACGCGAAATCGGGCACCGTCGAGACCATCAACCGGTCGCCCCATGATGCGTAGCCGACTGCGCCGGCTTCGGTTGGTGCATACGGGCCGTGGCGATATTCGAAGGTATAGCGGGTGCGGCCGTTCTCGCTCACCGGCGGGAGTGCCGTGTAGCCGCGTGCGTCTGCGTAGAGCGGCACGTCGTCGGGCAGATCGAAGATCAGTTGTTGCAGTTCGACCGGGCCGCGCGTCGGTTCGACCAGATACGCAAATGTGCCGGCCTGTAGCGGGATCGTGCGGGTCTTGCGAAACGCGAGATGCACGCGTGCGCCCGGTTCCACACCCGGAAAGATCACTGTGCGCAGCACACCGTCCTGGAACGTCGGCGCACCGGCGGAACGCGGCTCCTGCACATCGCGGATCGCTTCAGGGCCGACCGGATGCACGACGCCGTTGCGATCGATGGTTTCCGCTTTCAGCAGTTCGACATGCTCGATGTCCTTATTGAACCACACGTAGCGCTGGGCGATGTCGTCGACGCCGCTCGTCGTGTTGGCGCGCATGATCGTGTCGTCGCGCTCTTCGATGGAGCCGTCCTTTTGCACGATGAACAGATGTACGTCGCGTTCGAGCGTCGACGGCGCGGGATCGTCGGAGGAGGTGGTGGTGGTTTCGTCGGCATAGACCGCGGATGCGCTGCATGCGCCGACCAGCAACGGTAACGCCGCTACTGCGCGAAGGCGGCGGACGAGACGGCTCATATGGGCTGTGCTCCACATGCGCCGGGTGGTAGCTCGACAGGAATTAGCAGGTCGCGTCCCGCCACGCTGCGCGGCGCGCTCCTGCCGGCAACGCGGTCGCGAGCACGGCACGTAAGCGCCCGTCGCAGTTCTGCAGCAAGTTTCTCCAAGATGTCACCTCGTCGGCTCCGTATCGTCGTTTTAGCACATCGCCGGCAAACACGACGCCGTGTGCGCTTTCTTACATGAAGCCCACGCCATGAACACTTCAGCTATCGATCCATACCGCGGCTTCCTCCCCGCGCCCGTCGCACCCGGCGCACCACGGAAATCGACCTTGCCGACAACCTCTACGCGATAGTCGCGGTCACGATCCTTACCTCAGGGTCGCGACGTACCGCGCGACGTCGTTGACGTCCTGATCGCTCAGGACCGCCGGAACCAGCCGAGGCATTGCGCCAGCCGGATTTCTCACAGAGGCCGCGATCCCATCGACGTTCAGCCTCCCGGCGACTCCTTTCAACGCCGGCCCCAGTCCACCCTCGCCCATGGCGCCGTGACATGCCGCACAGTGAGCAGCAAATACAGCTTCACCATGTGCAAGCGTCGTCGGCACGGTGGTGCTCACCGTCTGCGACCGCTCGGCCTTCAGGAGAGCAACCGTGTCGAGCTTCGGATCCGCGGGTATCGACTCAAGGTAGGTATGGATGTCGCGCAGCTCGGCATCGCTCAGGATCTTCGTGCTGTAGGGCGGCATCTGGCCTTTGGGCGCGCGAATGTAGGCGGCCATCGCGGCAAGAGGCAGTGGCGCAGGAGCAATGCTGGGACCGGACATGATGCTGCCCTGCCCGACGTAGCCGTGGCATTCGAAACACCCCTTGCTCACGAAGAGCGCATGCCCACGCGCCACCGCATCCGGTGTCGCATCGGCGGCGGATGTTGTTGCGCAGAGAAACAGACACGCGACCGTAAACGCGACGACGTGTCTGTTCAATACCGGGCATTTTTTCACGATCGCCGCCTATCTCGGTTGAGTCACGACATCGAGCAAGGCGGGCCGCCCATTCTTTACCTCGGCAAGCGCACGAGCGAGAGCAGGTCCCAGGTCCTCTGGCTTCGCGATCGGCCCTTCCGCCCACATGCCCATGCTCCTGGCCATTGCCGCGAAGTCGATGTCGGGATCGTTCAGGACCGTGCCCACGGTGCCGTGGTCCGCTCCACGGTCACGCCGGTTCGCCATCCGCTGGACATGCATGCTCTCCTGGTGCCACGCCCGATTGTTATGCATGACGGTCAGCAGCGGTATCTTGTGATGTGCGGCCGTCCACAACACGCCGGGCAACACCATCAGGTCTCCGTCGGTCTGGATATTTACGGCGATGCGTCCGGCTCGTGCATGTGCCAGTGCCGCACCGACGGCGGCCGGTGCGCCGTAGCCCACACCGTAGCCTCCCTCGGCACCGATGTACTGGTAAGGCTCCGTGAAATCCCAAAGACGCTGCGGCCAGCGGCTAATGAAAAGCGACGACGATACGAGCGCCCATTTTTCGTGCCTGATTACGTTCCAGACTTCCTGCGACAACCTCGCCGTACTGATCGGGCTCGCATCCCAACCACGCGTCGCGTCGTTGCGCGCAGCCGCGCGCATGGTATCGAAGGCCTGCTTTAGCGGTTCGGCGCGCGCCGTGGCGCTCGCCTTTTGCGCAGGGGTCATCGATGCGTTCAGGATGCGCAGCAGCTCGGCCAGTGATGCTTCCGCATCGGCCGCGATGGCGAGCGTCGCAGACGAATAGCGCTGCGCATCCTGCATATTCGACTTGCCGTACAGATAGGCGGTCGAGATGCCGATCACTTTCGCATCCGGGCGTGCAATCCGTCTGGAGGGCCGCCCAATCGAATCGGACACCACGCCTGTGACGCCCCAGAGATCTCCCACTTCGAGTGCGAGAATGACGTCGCTCTGACCGATCAACGCGTTTTGCTGCCACGTGAGATTGAGGTAGTGGTTGGTCGGAAAATTCATCCGCGCGAGCAGGTCGATGACCGGAGCGTTCAGGGTTTCTGCAATTTCGATCAGCGTGTCCATGCCCGCAGCCGTACGTATGGCACGATCGACCACGATGACCGGCGACTGCGCATGACGCAGTAGCTCAACGGCAGCAGCAAGCGCGTCGGGACTCGCCACCGGTGGTGCGACTGGACGAAGGTCCGGTACGACGATATCGGTCGCGTGCTCGATCGGTCGCTCCTGCAACTCGCCATCGGCCACGATGAGTACGGGTTCCATCGGTGGGGTGACGGACATCGAGTAAGCGCGTACGAACGACTCCGCGTACTGCTGCAGGGACAGTGGCATGTCGTCCCACTTCGTATAGTCGCGCACCAGGGCACCCAGATCCTGTGCCGTGTGATACCACTCCACCCCGTTGCGCCGCTTTGAAGCGTCTTCGATATTTCCGGCGATCACCATCATCGGAACGCGATCGCACCAGGCGTTGTAGATGGCCATCGATGCATGCTGCAATCCGACGGTACTGTGAACCAGGCAGGCCATAGGTTTACCCGCCACCTTCGCATAGCCATGGGCGATCGCAGCCGACGCTTCTTCATGCGTGCAGGTAATCAGTTCGGGGCGCGTATTTCCCGCATAGTTGACGATGGACTCGTGAATACCGCGGAACGTCGATCCTGGCATCGCTGCAACGTAGTCGATGCCGACCGCTCTCAACATGTCCACCATGAAATCCGAACCGGGATTACCGACGTGCGTTGAATCGGTTGCCGCGGCCTCGGACAGCGAAGGCATCGGTGCGTGTGCCTGAGTTTCCGCGGCGACGAGCGCGGCGTTCGGTTCGACCACGGCGGGACCGACAGCAACAGCAGGCGCCGTTGCGAGAGCACCGCGTGGCGTGACCAGCGCCGCCGCCGTTGCGGTGGTCAAAGCTTCTTTCAGAAAAATGCGCCGCCCATGCGCAAGGCGTCTGGACATATCAATGGGTCTCCGAGGTTTGACCAACTGCGCCCGGCACGTATCGCGCTCATACGCGCACTGTGCTGAGTGTTTCGACCGGGAACAATTCCTCCGGCTTCAGCAACCGATGGCACACGCCCTGCTCGTAAGCAAACTGCAGAAACGCTTCGAGCGTCGTGCGATTCGGCTCCAGTCCGTAAGGCCAGATATCCGCGCCAAAGAGTTTCTCCGCCTCGGCGACACGCGCCGGCATCCACGGCAACGGAAAGTGAGAGCAGGTAACATCGCTCAAGCGGTAGAGGCTATTGCGCTTCGCTTCCTCGAAAGCCTTCAGCAGATTGCCCGCGATCCAGCGATGCTTTTCGAAGATCTCGCGGCGCAGCACGATCAGATGCATGATCGGAAAAATGCGTGTGGCTTCGTAGTACTCGCGCTCCGTGTCTGCAAAGCGGGGGAATAAACGCACGATTTCGAAAGCCCGGTCGCCGCCCGGCTCGGGCGGACGCGCACTCATCACGGCCGCGATCTTGCCGTCGAGCAGCATCGAGGTCAGCGACTGCGTCGGCTCACAGCGATACGACACGCCCTCGGGCACGCGCACGTTCACCTTCTCCTTGCGCCCCGCCTCATTCACGCCGCCCTGTACCCATTCGATTTCAGAGAGCGGAATACCCAGCGAATGTGCGATCCAGCCGCGCGAATAGATCGCGGCCGTTTGCGCCCACTCCGGAATACCGATGCGTTTGCCACGCAAGTCCTCGGGACGCAGGACGGGACCGTCACGAAGGACATAGAGCGACGACTGCCTGAACGAGCGTGACGGAAACACCGGCAAACCGACGAGCCGGTCATCGCCTTGCGAGCGCAACGACGAATATTTGCCGAACGACATCTCGGAGATGTCCCATTCCTGGAAATGGGTCGTGCGATAGAAGATCTCCTCGACGTTCAGCACGGAAGGCAACAGGTCGATGCCTTCCGGCCGCACGCGCCCACTCACCAGATCGCGCACGTGGTCGTAATCGCTGACGGCGAGGCTCAAGGACAGTCTCGACATAGTGGCTCTCGTAGAAGCGGAAAACTCAGTGAGCGTTGGTCACGACCACGTGCGGTTGCGAAGGACCGATGGTCAGTATCAGCGTGGCCGTCGTCAGCAGCGCAATGCCGATCGCGACGAACATGATGCCGGGACCGCCCGACCACTGTTGCAGTATGCCGGCCACCGCTGGCCCGAACATCGCACCGACACGCGACAGACCGAGGAACAGACCGACCCCGGTGCCACGCATTTCGGTCGGATAAGCGGTCGCAACGAGGTTGTTGAGCACGATCTGCGAACCGACGACGAACGCACCCGCGCCGGCGACGGCGATGAGCGTCGTGGTGCGGTCGGTTGCCCAGGCCAGCAGGGCGACCATCGCCGCGCCTAGCAGATACGACAGCGCGATGACCCGACGGCGATCGCCGACCCGGTCAGCGATGAAGCCCGAGATCAGACCACCCGCCACCGCCATGCCGGCGAACAGCGAGCCGTAGGCGAAACTCGACGACAGATTCTCGCCGCGCTTGAGCATGATGGTCGGCAGCCAGCCGGACAGCCCGTAGGCCGAGAACAGGCTCAATGCGCCGGCAGCCCAGAAGCTCAACGTGCGCAGCCGGTATTCGTGCGTCAGCAGCCGGCCGAGCGGGCTCCTGTGCGAAACCGTACCGGCGGCGGCGAACTCGCCGACGTCGTAGGCCGCGGCACGTTCCGGACGCAGCCGGTAAAGCAGCGATTTCACCTCGTCCCAGCGACCGCGGCTGGCGAGAAAGCGTGGCGATTCCGGCAGCCACAACTGGATCGCCAGCGCGAACACCAGCGAAATGCCGCCGACGTAGTAGAGACTCTGCCATCCGAAACGCGGTGTGAGCCACGCCGCAATCAACCCCGCCGACGACGATCCGCTCACCCAGCCGAGCGAGAAAAACAGGCTCGTGAAAACGTTCGATGAGCGCGTCGGCGCGATCTCGTTGATGTAGGTGACAGCGAGCGGCATCAGCAGTCCGAGCGCGAGCCCCATCGTCACGCGCAGCGCAATGTACAACGCGAGATTGTCCGCGAACACCGCGATCGCAAGACTCATCACACCGGAGCCCCAGCAGCCGAGCAGCAGGATCTTGCGCCGCCCGAAACGATCGCCGAGCAGGCCGCTGATGGCCGAGCCCGCTGCAAATCCGGCGAGTCCGCTGGACAGCATGATGCCGATGCGCGTCGGCGAAAGTCCCCAGGGTCCGGTCACGTAGTGGACGATATACGCGGAGTTGTACAGATCGTAGCCGTCGAACAGCAGGATCAGCGAGATCAGGATACCCAGTCGAAGATGGAATCCGCCGAGACGCGCTTCTTCCAGTTCCTGGCGAACGTCGATGCGGCTCGCGGGCATCGATACCTTGTGTTGAGCCATGATGTTCTCCGCTGTCAGAAGGCGTGTCTGATGCCGACCACTGCGCCGGTCTGGTTGCTGCCCGTCGTTACGTCGCCGAGCGCACGCACGCCGAAATTCAGGCCACTGGCATTGCTGACATACGAGACCTCGGCGTAGACGTCCGTGCGCTTGGATAGAAAGTAGTCGGCTAGCAGCACGCCGCTCGTGGTCTTCTGCCCGGTTCCGCGAATACGTTCCTGATAGGCACCCAGCGAAAATACGAGCGGCACGCTGGCCTGCCACGCGGCGCCCAGCCAGTACAGCAGCGAGCTTTGCAGCGCCATGTTGTTGCGAATGTTGAGCCAGCGTGTACCGATGAAGGCCTTCACGGGCCCAAACGAGTACGACCCGCCGCCCATCACGCGCATCTGCGTCACGTCCGCGGTCGCGATCGAGGTGCCCTGCATCTGATCGTACGCAATCCCGACATTGCCCGGCCCGTTCGCGTACTGCAGCGAAACGCTGTATTCGCGGCCGACCTTCGAGTGGCCCGGCACCTGTGCACCGTTCGGAATGGTCGAGTCGAAGCCCGTGCTGTACAACGCCGCAAATGTCACATCCGAGAAATGAGCCAGATACCGCACTGAATTATCGACGCGGCCCACCAGGGTCGCATCGTAGCCCTGCGCCGAATAGCCGGGATTGAAGTTGAGCGGATCGTACACGTACATCAACCCGTACAGGAGGTTGTACTGTCGACCTAACGTCACCTCGCCATACGGCGTGTTCAACCCGACGTACGCCTTACGTCCGAACAGGCGACCGCCCTGCGCCAACGTGCCGTTTGCAATCGAGAAGCCGTTCTCCAGATCGAACTCAGCCGTCAATCCACCGCCCAGATCCTCCTGACCGCGCAAACCCCAGCGCGAACCGGCGAGGTTGCCCGACTCCATACGCACCGCCGTTCCGGAGGTGCCGTTCGGACCGGGCACATGATTGACGACTTCGATGCCGACGTCAGTGATGCCATAGAGTGTCACCGAACTTTGCGCATAGGCAGTCGGGACAGCCGCGCATGACACGGCGACCGCGGTGAGCGCATGGTGCTTCTTCATTGTCGAGTCTCCAATATTGTTTTATTCGTGTATTCATTCAGATTCGAAATCGTCGTGCCGGAACACAGCGAGTCGATTCCGGACAAGCTTGCGCGCGAAGCAACGCGAGCGAAACCGCACTCGCACACGCGCGGTCAGTCGAGGCGCGGCAACTCGCGGCGCGGTTGCGGCAGCGGTATACCGAGCCCCATCCTGCTCGCGAGCGCGTACAGACGCAGGCCGAGCGCGAGATCCGATACACCCATACCCATCGCCTTGAACACTGTGATGTCGTCGGATGCCGTGCGTGCGAGGCGTTGCGCAACGACGTCGCATAACGGCACCACTTCGTTCCAGCGATCCGTCGCACCGTATGCGCGGACGAACTCCGTCGAAAGCCGCCTGGCCGCGCCGAGATCGTCGACTACGGCACGCGTACAGCGCGCAAACACATCGTCGGCAAGTTCGATTCGTTCTTCCGTAATGGCGCCTACAGCGTTCACGTGCGCGCCGCGCGCGAGGGCCGATGCAGGCAGAAACGCTTGCGTAGCGCGCGTGACTGTCGTAACGATCGGCGCACCGGCAACGGCGGCTTCCACCGATGAGGCCTCAACGATTTCAATCTCGAACTTTTCGCGCGCCCGCTCGACGAACGCGCGACGCTTGTCCGGCGTCGGGCTGTACACACGCACCAGCTTCAGGCGTCGTACCGCGGCGACGGCAGCGAGCTGCGCGAGCGCCTGCTTGCCGGTGCCGATCAGCGCGAGCACCTCCGCGTCGGGCTGCGCGAGCCATCGGGTCGCGACACCGGAAATGCCACCCGTGCGCATCTGGCCGAGTGCAAACGCTTCGAGAATGGCCTTCAATTGACCGTTCGTACTGTCGAAGAGCATCAGCAGCGGGCAGGCGCCGCCTTCCGTATGCGCCCACGTCTTGGTGCCGACGATGCCTGCTTCCTGAAACGCTGCGCCAATCGCGTGCAGATTGTTATGCCCCCACGCGACGTGCGTTTTTCCCATGTTGAGCGCCACGCCACCTGCCTGTTGCGCAAGGCCGCTTTCGAGCGCCTCGATCGCGCCCGACAGGTTCATCAGCGAGACGATCTGCTGCTCCGAGATCCAGATGGGCGGAGTCGCTGCGCTCATGGTTCGCCCGCGAAGATGGACGGCACGGGCGGCTCCAGCCGTAGCGTATTGACGGCAATCGCATGCGTAACGTAGCGGCCGATCAGCATTACGAACGCCATTGCTTCGGCGGGCGTCACGAGGGTCGCCAGCGTGTCGAACTCCTCCTGCGCATCCAGCCCGCGGGTCCGCAACGCCTTGAGCGCATAGCGCTGCGCAGCCAACTCGGTTTCGCTCAACTCCGTCGCAGCCGAAGGATCGAGCTGGTTGACCTGTGCGATCCACGCGCATGGGAAACCCAGTTTGACGCTCAACCGCTCGTGCTGATTGCGTTCGTAACGATTCTCCATGTAGCTCGCGACAGTCAGCGCACCGAGTTCGGTCAGACGGTCGGGCAACGCGTGCTTCAGTGCATCGGTGAAATGCATGAAATGCAGCGTGACGTCGGGCGCATGGCCAATGCACTTGAAAAGCTCGCCGAGATAACGCAGCCGCTCGACGCGGGGCGTCAGATACGCAGCCAGATCGACGCGCATCTGGGTCATCTCCAGCCTGGGGATTCGGTCGCTCATCGTTGTCTCCGGTTCATGGTGGCTCGCGTCGTCAACGTGCATTCAGAGCAGACCAGCGCGATCCAGCACGCCGTCGAGCCGTGCTTCGAGTTCGCGCGTGGCGGGCATCATCGGCAGGCGATGGTCGTTGGCTGGAATCAGGCCCATGCGCTTCATCATGTATTTGATGGGAATCGGATTCGTGTCGTAAAACACCGCCTGGTTCAGCTCGAAAAGCGCGAAGTGCAATTGGCGGGCGGCAGCATGATCGCCGCGCTCGACGGCTTCGACCAGACCGGCGACCTTGCGCGGCGCCAGATTTCCGACGGCATTCATCAACCCGCACGCGCCGACGGCGAGCATTGGGTAGCTCAACTCCTCGAGCCCGACGAATACGCGCCACTCGGGCCCGAACGCATCGAGCATGTGCGTAACGAAGGCCATGTCGTTGACCGCGTGCTTCATGCCAACCAGATTCGGCACGCGTTCGCGGATCGTCTTGACTGTGTTGAGCTCCATGCCGACGGCGGCTCGCCCCGGAATGTGATAAATCAGCAGCGGTCGTTCGGTTCGTGCGCCAATGTCCGCGTAATACTCGACGAGGCCCCGCTGCGGCGGACGGATGTAGTACGGCGTGACGATCAGCAGCGCATCGACACCGGCCTTGTCGGCGTGTTGCGTCAGCTCGACGGTTTCGGCGTGCGATTGCGAGCCCGTCGCAGCGAGCACCGGAACGCGACCCGCCGCCGCCTCGATCGCCACGTCCACCAGGCGGTTGCGTTCGGCGACAGTGAGCAGACTAGGCTCGGCTGTCGTGCCGTTCACGAGCACACCGTGCCCCCCGTTGACGATTTGCCAGTCGACGAGCCGCGCGTAGGTTTCGTAATCGACCGCCTGGTTGCGAAACGGCGTGACGATCGGCGTAATCGAGCCCTTCAGCCATGAGATATCGCGCATGGTTCAGATTCCTTGTCGGTCGCGCAAATCAGGCGACCTTGGCGGTATTCGCGCGGTTGGTCGAAAAGCCCGTTTGCGTGCCGAGCAGCGCGAGAGGTTCCTTCATGCTCTCCTGCCACAGCAGCGATTGCATGTAGATATTGAGCGGCTGGTCCTGAATGGTCAGCTCGTACACGTAGTCGTCATAGGACGCGTGGTTGTGCACGGCCCAGCCAGGTGCCGACAGCATCAGATCGCCGGCTTTCCACTCGTAGCGGTTGCCCGCCACCATGCTGTAGCCCGAACCCGAGAAGTAATAGTTGATCGCGGAAGACACGTGACGATGCGGACGATCGACGATCTTCGGCGGCCGGATCGTCATCGTTGCAAAGAAGTTCGGCGTGATGCCGTTAGTGCGGCCCGTCACGGGGTTGTACATCATGTACAGACGCCGCCCGACGTATTCGCTGCCGAGCGCCTCGAGCTTGTCGAGTTCGGCCTTCACCTGTTGCCACGGAAAGTGCAACGGACGCGAGTCGACCACCTGCGGATTGATCAACGTTTCGTACGGCATCAGCAGACCGCCGTCGTTGCCGATCGGGAACGTACCGAACGGATTGCGGCGCTTCGGGTCGTCACTCGCGTGCATGTTCGCTGTTTCAGTCGGCACGTCGAGTTCGACGCCGAACTCCGGCACATACACTTCCATGTGCTGTAGCAACGGAATGTTCGAATAGACGAGACGCACCTGGACGTCGTCCGTGTCGTTGGTATGCGAGTACGCCACGAAGGACGGATGGTTCCACACGTCGTACTGGCGGAATGCGATCGTGCGACCCGCAACGCGCGTCGCGCCGCCACCGCGAATGCAGAAATTCACCTCGGTCGCGTTGTGACGCATCGGCTCGGTCGATTCGCCCGGCAACAGCACCTGGAGCGATACCTGGATGCCGGGCGCAAGTCCCGGCGAGCCCTCGCGTGCGAACGGGTGAACGATCAACGAATGACGGCGGCCGTCCTGCGGCTTCGGCAACGCGGCGAGACGAGCCACTTCGGCGTCGATCGCTTCGCGACTCACGATCACCGGCGCCCAGTAACGATTGTCATGGGGACGCTGGCCCGTCTGATCGACGAAGTGCGCTTGCGCCGGCCCGAATTCGCGTCTCAGGTCATGCATCGGAAAGTCTCCTCAAGACACCCGGTCGGCGTGCTGCCGGACGGGTGCAAAAAATAGAACTGAGGACTGGAAGTTACTCTCCGGTTTTTTATCGTTCAAGATTGATATTTGAAATCAATATAAAACTCGTTGTACCGATGTGCCATGGTGAGAAAGGCTGAAATTTCCAGATTCTATGGCGCTCTGCTAGACTTCTCCGAGAACATGAGATGCTGTTCTATAGCTCAATTTATATTGATTATATTGATTCAATGACGACCAAAGATCTGATGACACGAGAAGAGGTGCTGGCACGGCTCAATATCAAACCGGCCACGCTTTATTCGTACGTAAGCCGCGGATTGATCGGCACTGCGCCGCACGACGACGGTCGTCGCAGCCTGTATGTGCGCGCCGATGTCGAACGGGTGGGAAGCCGCAAACGCGGACGCACAGCGAGAGCAGCATCGGCGGAATCGACGATGCGCTGGGGTGAGCCGGTGCTCGCGTCGGCCATCACGAACATCACGGCGCAAGGACCGCTGTATCGCAACCGGTCTGCAGTCGAGATGGCGAAAGCGGGTTCGTCGTTCGAATCGGTTTCGCAGCTTTTGATGACGGGCATCTGGCAAGACGGCGTCACTGCGTGGGGGACGCTCGACACACCGCAAGCCGTGTTGCCGTTATTCGACGCGTACGCCGGCAAACTGGATGGCAGCGACATCGCCAATCTGCTCGGTATGGTGCCGCTCGCGCTCGGCATGCAGGGACGCGGCGCGGAAGAGATCTCCGATGGCAGTGCCGTGCAGGCGGCGCGCCTCATCATGCAGACGATGACCGGATGTCTCGGCTTTCTGAGCAACGCGCGTGCATTTGTGATGCGCGAGCGCGGCGAGAGTATGGCGGCCTATCTGCTGCGCGCGGCAGGAGGCACCGGTACGCCCGACGCCGTGTTCGCACTCAATGGCGCGCTCACGGTGCTGGCGGACAACGAACTCGCGCCGGCAACGTTCGCTGCGCGAGTTGCGGCATCGACGAATGCGGATCTTTACAACTGCATCGCGTCGGCGATCGGTTCGCACGTCGGTTTCTCGACGGGTACCGCAACCGAGAGAGTGGAGACGCTGCTGTTGCGCGACATCGCCAGTTGCGATCAGGCAGACCGTCTGCAACTGGTTCGCGAAGTCGGCGCAAGCCTCTTCGGCTTCAACCATCCGTTGTATCCGGACGGCGATGTGCGAGCCAATCTGATTCTCGAACAGGTGCGCGCGCTGCGACATGCGACACCGCACACCGCGCCCACGCTCGACTTTCTCATGCTCGCGGAAGACAGGCTCTCGATGCATCCGGGCGTGGCGATCGCGCTCGTCGTGCTTGCCCGCGCCCTGGGGCTGCCGGATGGCACGGCGACCGCCGTGTGGATCATCAGCCGCACCGCCGGCTGGGTCGCGCATGTGCTGGAACAGCGTGCGCAGGCCTTTCTGTTACGGCCACGCGCGAAGTACATCGCAGGACTGCGCATGTAGTGCGTGTTTCGGCACCGCGCCATTTCAGCAAGCAGCCACTCGCGACACCGTGCGACGCGTCCGAGCGATGCCTCGCCCGTCACCGCTGCCGCAACTCCGCCCCTTCATCATGCGAAAGCCGCACGAAAAAGAACAGCGAGCAAAGCGTCAGCGCGCCAACCACGAAGAACGCCGGCGAAAAATCGCGTGCACTCAGAAGCGCGGCGCTGCCGCCATAAAGATGCGCGGTCAACGTCAGCAGCGACGCACCGAACGCGACACCGATACTGATCGACAGTTGCTGCGCCATGCTCGACAGCGCGGTGGCGCGGCTCATTTTCAGCTTCGGCATATCCGAGTAGCCGAGCGTGTTGAGCGTCACCATGCCGAGCGAATTGAACAACCCGCCAAACAACAGCACGACGAAGATCAGCAGATGGGGCGTGCCCGGTCGAAACAGCCCATAGCACGCATAGAAGCAACCAGTCAGCGAAGTCGCGCCGATCAACAGCGTACGAAATCCGACGCGGCGGATCGCCGATGTCATCACTGCACGCACGCTGAGCGAGCCGATCGCGGTCGCCACGCTCAGCGATCCTGACTGCAGCGGCGACAAGCCGAAGCCGAGCTGGAACATCAGCGGCAGCAGGAACGGCGACGCGCCGATCGCGATACGCAGCGGCATGCCGCCGAGCACGGCGGTCCGATACGCGCGATAACGCAGGATGCCGGGGTCGATGATCGTATCGGCGCGGCGGCGGCTATAGAACCAGTAGGCAAGCAGCGATAGCGCACCGATCGACGCGAAAGCAAACGTGACGGTGGGCGGCACGAGCCCGCGGCCCGCGGTATCGAGACCGCCGACCAGGCCGACGAGCCCTGTCGAAAGCAGAATGAAACCTGCGAGATCGAAGCGCTCGATGAGCGGCTCGTATGTACCATCGATGAAGTTCAGCGCGAGCAGCACACCGAGCACGCCAAACGGTACGTTCAGCAGGAAGATCCAGCGCCACGATGTGATGGTGACGACAAGGCCGCCGAGCAGCGGCCCGGCCAGCCGGCCGATCGCACCGGGCACGGTGAACCAGACCATCGCGGCGACCATGCGCGCGGGCGGCACGCTGCGCAGCAGGATCAGACGACCGACCGGCACCATCATTGCACCGCCCATCCCTTGCAGCACGCGGAATACAACGAGCTGCGGCAGCGAGTTAGCGAGCCCGCACAGCGCGGAGCCGACCGAGAACAGCACGATCGCCGCGCAGAACACGCGACGCGGACCGAAGCGGTCGGCGAGCCAGCCGCTCGCGGGCAGGAACACCGCGAGGCTCAGCAGGTAGGACGTAATCGCGAGATTCAGATGCAGCGTCTGGACCTCGAGCGAACGTGCAATGGACGGCAACGCCGTCGCCATGATCGACGTGTCGAGGTTTTGCAGAAACAGCGGGCAGGCGACGATGAGAGGGATGAGTCGGGCGCGGTCGGTCATGCGGTTCTTTTACCGCAAAATCCCGTCTTGCGAAACCCGTCGCCCGCCCGCTCAACGCGTCGCTTCGTCGATCGCACGCAGCAGCGACAGCGCGATGCCCTGCGCCGCAACGTGTACCTCGTCGAGCGAAGGAAACGTCGGTGCGATCCGCAGATGCCGGTCGTGCGGATCGTCACCGTGCGGGAACGCCGCGCCGGCAGGCGTCAACACGAGACCTGCAGCCGCGGCCAGCGCGACCGTGCGCTTCGCGAGGCCAGCCGGCACGTAGAGGCTGATGAAGTAACCCCCTGCCGGTTCGTTCCAGCTCACATCGGGCACCCCTGTGAGCCGTTCGCGAAACGCTGCCGTTACAGCATCGAACTTCGGCCGCAGCAACGCACGATGACGCTCCATCAACTGCTCGACACCGGCGCGATCGCGCAGCAGTTTTACGTGCCGCAACTGGTTCAGTTTGTCCGGACCGATCGTGCGCACCGCGCTGCGCTGCTGCCACCACGCCAGGTTGCGCGGCGACGAGGCGAGGAATGCGATGGCGCCGCTCGCTATCGTCACCTTCGACAGCGACGCGAAAATCAGCGCACGGTCCGGATGCCCCGCCGCCACGCACGCGTCGAGCACGTTCGGCGTCGTGTGCCGCGTGTCGGTCAGATGATGGAAGCGGTACGCATCGTCCCAGAACAGACGGAAGTCGGCGGCGGCGGTCGGCATCGATGCGAGCCTGTGCACGACTTCTGCCGAATAGATGGCCCCGCTCGGGTTGCTGTAAAGCGGCACGCACCAGATCCCCTTGATCGATGCGTCCTCGCGCACGAGCGCTTCGACGACGTCCATGTCGGGACCGTCGTCGGTCATCGGTACGGGGATCATGCGAATGCCGAGCGCGGCGCAGATCGAAAAATGTCGGTCGTAGCCCGGCACCGGGCACAGAAAGGCGACGTCGCCGCGTGACCATGGTTCGCCGGCCGGCACCCCAAACGACATCGCAAACGCAAGCGCGTCGTACATCAACTCGAGACTCGAATTGCCGGCAGCCACGACCTGCCCCACCGGCACATCGAGCAATGACGCACCGAACTCGCGCGCCTCGGGCAACCCAAGCGCGTGCCCGTAGTTACGGCAATCGAAGCCATCGCGTGCGAGGAAACCCGTCGAGCCCGCCTCGTTGAGCAATGCCCACGCGAGGTCCAGTTGCTCCGGCGCGGGCTTGCCGCGCGACATGTCGAGACGCATGTCCAGTTGTTTGAATTCGTCGTAAGTCTTCGGCATTGCACGGGTCTCCGGGCCGCGGCGGCGGCAAATCAGTGAAGTCGACGCAGTATGCGCAGCATCGCTGCCTTCAGGCAAACGCGTTATATTGAACCCTTCAATCAGATTTTCTGATGGCTCATGGATGACTCATGTCCACTCAAACAATCAAGTCTCTCGATCTCGACGTCCTCGCGATGGTGGTGGCCGTCGCCGATGCCGGCAGTTTCGTGCGGGGCGCGGCGCTCGTGCATCGTTCGCAGTCGGCGCTCAGCATGCAGATCCGCGCGCTCGAAAGCGCGCTTGGCAAGACACTTTTCGTGCGCGGGCCGCGCAACGTCACGCTCACTCAGGACGGCCAGTTGCTGCTCGCGTACGCGCGTCGGATGCTCGCGTTGCGCGACGAGGCGTGGGCGTCGATGGTTCATCCGGAAGTCAAGGGCCGCGTCGCGATCGGTGTACCCGACGACTACGCGTCGTCGTTGCTGCCCGCCGTGCTGCGCAAGTTTTCGGCGAGCTACCCGAAGGTCGAGATCCAGGTGATCGGTCTGCCGAGCCACGCGCTCGGACCGCTCGTGAAGGACAACAAGGTGGACCTCGCCTGCGTGACACGGATGAAAGGACTGAACGGCGAGTTCATCCGTTTCGAACCGATGGTCTGGGCCGGCCCCGGCGCTCCGGGTATGGAGGTCTGGAAGGAACGGCCGTTGCCGGTGGCGCTATTCGGTACCGGCAGTGTCGCGCGGGCCAACGCGATCCAGGCGCTGGAGCGCGCGAAGATCGCCTATCGCACCTCTTACGAAAGCCCGAGCCTGATGGGACTGTTCAGCATGGTCGAGGCCGGTCTGGCCATCGCGCCATTAGCGCGCTGCGCAGTACCTGCGCAGTTCGTACAACTCGGGCGCGCGCATGGCTTGCCCGGCCTGCCGGAACTCGAAATCGTGCTGGCGCGCAGCGCCCGTTCGAATCGTCCGCCGTGCGACTTTCTTGCGGAACAGATTCTCTCGGAACTGCGGCTGTGAAGGCACGCAAAAACGCACGCAAAGGCGCACGCCTTCAGTCGCTTTCGCCAAGTCGCCCGAGCAGTTGCTGAAGTTTCTCGACATGCCGCTGCAGCATCTGCCGATGCTTGTCGATCTGTTCGAGCCGCCCCACGAGATCCGCACGATCGGGACCGTCGAGATCGCCCGCCGCAATCACGTCGTCGACCTTTGCGCGCAGCGCAGCCAGTTCGACGGGCGGCCGGCCGAGATGCCGTTCGAGCCGTCGTACATCCTGCATGGCCAGATCGCGCACCTTGCGAAAATGCACGAGCCGCCGATGCGCTTCGACATCGGCGCCTTCGTCTTCGGTACGCCGCGCCGCGGGCTGCCCGAAGATCGGTTCGGGCGGCCGCAGAACCGTCTTCTTGCGCACCGGGTGGGCCGTGCCGCGAAAACGCGCGAGCGGCGTTTCATTGTCGATCGCGGCGCGCGCCGCCTGGGGAACCTCGCGCGCTTCATGCGGCACGTCCATCCAGCCGGCCGGCAAGCCGGTCACCGCCTCGACACCGCGCGCAAACTCTTCGCTGAAATCGCGCTGGCCGGACAGCATCAGCTTCCGATAGGTGGCGGAGAACGTCATCATGCGTGCAAGCCGCGTCGCCGCGCCGACTTCGCGCGTCAACGCGACGAGGTTGGCTCGCCATATGTCGAGCCGTGAATCATTCGGATCTTTCATCGCTGAGTCATCCATCTCTCTCACCCGATGTTGATGTGTCGTTCGATGTGACGTCGATGTCACGTTATTGCGCGGTGATGCCGCTGCGCGCCATGTATGTGCTCCACAGGGTAGCCGTATCCTCGCCTGCGATGCAACCGGCATACCAGGGTTTTCCAGAGGCTTTACGAAGAACGCTCGTGATAGAGAGCGTTTGAAAGAGACCGCCCGTGTGGCAGGTCGTTCCACGCGTTCGGTGCGCGCGCAACGATGCGTTTCGACACGACAGGCTCGCGCGGTGGCGCTTCGCGCCGCAAGCCGCTCAAAATCCAGCCGAGTATCTCGTCTAGAAAACGACTGCGCCGACGCTGCGGCCAGATGCTAATCTGCGCGGGCTTCGCAGATTTCGCCATTACACAATGTAACGATTTTTATCGTCAAAAACTCAGGGAGAACAAACAATGACAACGACGGAGACATGTCTGCTGATCGTCGCACTACTGCCTTTCGTGTGGACCGTTTGCGCCAAATCGAAGAAGGGCTATGACAACGGTATGCCGCGCAATTATCTGGCGAAGCTGGAGGGCTGGCGTGGGCGTTCGGTCGGGGCACATCAGAACGCGTGGGAAGCGTTAGCGCTGTTCACGGCGGCGCTGGCCGTGGTCTGGCACAAGGGTGTGAATACGCCGCACGTGGACCAGCTTGCGATCGCGTTCGTCGCCATACGCGTGGTGCACGGGTTGCTCTATCTGCTGGGCTGGGCGCCGCTGCGTTCGCTCGTGTGGTTCGGTGGAATGATCTGTATTGTGTTGCTGTTCGTCGCAAGCGCCTAAGCGACGGCAGCTCGCTCATACCGGGATTGCCGAGATTCGCTTGAGCTTAAACTGCGAGCGGCGGCGGGTACACTCGATAGCGAGGTCCAGCTTGAGCGCCCTCGCCCGTCCTTCAGGTCGTCGCAGGGAATGAGCGAACTGGGCACACGCTCCGTGGTGGATATCCCAACATCGACGGCACCAGTGAATTCCGGCTCCCATACGACCATGATTCGGCGGATCGCAGTTCTAACGGGCGTGCTGCTCGGCCTTGTTGCAATATCCGGTGCCTATGCTCAAGGGCACGACCCGCAGACGCCCGCCGGCTTAACGTCGCTGCACACCGCAGCCGCGAAGGGTAATGCGCAAGCAGAATTCGCCTATGGCAAGGCGCTCTATGACCAGCAAGATCCAACGCTGCACAATCAAGCGGGTCTCTGGATTCAAAAGGCCGCGGACCATGGCCTCGCTGAAGCATGGTACTGGCTTGGCTATGCGGGGTTAGGCAAAGAACCACCGCTCGTGTATTACGAGCGTGCCGCCGACATGGGATACCCACCGGCCTTTCAGGAGGTGTTCGACGCGCTGCTGTTTCGCGCAGGTGCGTCGGCGGATGTCGATGCGGCAAAACGCTACGCCGATCTTGCGCGAAAACTCAAGATCGACCTCGGCGTGTTTACCAAAGAAGAGCTGACTACCATCGATCGCTGCCAGCAAGCCGGCGCTCCCGATCTGCCGCCACGCGATCAACCATCGCCCGCCAGGATGACGGCTTTGAGCAATGCCGATTGCCCGGACTATCAGACAAACGCGAAATCGCCAGCGGACTGGCAGCGATATCGCGAGTGTCTGCTCTCGCAAGACCCTGTCGATAACAACCAGGTCGCCGAGGTGTATGCCAATGGATGGGGGGTCAAACGCAACCCCAGTCTGGCCATTGCGCTGGTTTGCCACGCGAGCACCGTGCCCGCCGAACTCGACGGTATGGTCGCGGCGCTTACGGAAACCCGAGAGCAAAGCACCTTGAAGACGCCGTTCAGGTTTTGCGACTACGCCAGCAGCGGCATGAACTCCGGCATGTGTAGCGCCGAGAGCGAGAGGGTTCTAAACAAGCAGCGCAACCGCGAAATCGCCAGCCTGACGCGGACGTGGACCGCTCCACAGAAGGCGTCTTTTGGCGCGCTGCGTGCGGCGGCGGAGGCGTTCTATTCAGAGCACGCGCAATCCGAACAAGACATGAGCGGGTCCGCGCGCGCTTCGTTCATTGCCGACGAGGAGTCGAGCTTGCACGCTGCATTTCTGAAAGACATCAAGCAATTCGAATCAGGCAAACTTCCGCCACACGCCGACTTTGCGCGCGCAGACCAGCGGCTAAACGCGATCTACCGGAAAATCATGCAGCGCAAAGACTGGTCGGACGAAGGGACCATTACCGCAGACGGCATCCGGAAAACCGAAAAACTGTGGATCACCTATCGTGACGCGTGGGTCGGTTTCGCCGCTTCGCGGTATCCGGACAGCAGCGCCAGCGACTGGAAAGCGTGGCTAACCGAGCAGCGCATCGAGCAATTGCAAGGCTTTGCGTCCTGAGCTCACGTTTAAGCCATCAGGACGAACGATAGATGTCCGCCCGAAGTATCTCCATGAAACGCGCCGGATTCCCGAGCTCCTTGAAGCCGTATTGCTTGTACAGGCCGTGGGCGTCCGAAGTCAGAAGCAGCAAGCGCCTTAGACCTTGCAGGTCCTCGTGCTCGACGACGCACTGCATGAGGCGCTTGGAGAGCCCCTTGCCGCGATGGTCTTTGAGCACGAACACATCGGCAAGCAAGGCGAACGTCGACCGGTCCGTGACGACGCGCGCAAACCCAACCTGTTCGTCTCCGCGGTACGCGCCGAAACACAGAGAATTCTGGATCGCTCGCTCCACCGTTGCCCGCGGGATACCGAGCGACCAGTAACTCTCCTCCGAGAGGAAGTGGTGAATCATTCCCACGTCGAGGCGCTGTGTATCGGTTGAGATTTCGTATTCGTCTGTCGCTGATTGTGTCGGCATTGACTTAGCTCCCTTCGACACGAGCGAGTGCGGTCTTGAGCAGCGTCTCGAGCAACGGCTCGACACGTGCGGCCAGCGCCTCGTCGTACGCGTACGGCATCTGCTCCTGCATATAGGTGATCTGCGACAGCTCCAGCTGGACCGCATGCACGCCCTGCTGCGGCTGACCATACTGCCGCGTGATGTAACCGCCCTTGAAGCGCCCATTCCCGATCGCCGTATAAGCGCCGTGCTGTTCGACGATCGCTGCAAGCTCGTCAGCAAGTCCGGGCACCGCGCTCGCACCGTTCGACGTACCGAAGTTGAAGTCCGGCAACCGCCCTTCGAAGAACCGCGGCACGCGCGAGCGGATCGAATGTGCTTCCCACAGCAGCACCTTGCCGTGCTGCGCCTTGAGCGCCGCGAGTTCGTCGGCAAGCGCCGTGTGATACGGCTGCCAGTAAAGCTCGCGACGACGCGCGACTTCCGCGTCGGTCGGTAGATGGCCGTCGCGATAGAGCGGTTCCTTGTCGAACGTATCGACTGGCAGCAGCCCTGTCGTGTCCTGCCCCGGATAAAGATTCGCGCCATCGGGCGGGCGGTTCAGATCGATCACGTAGCGCGCGTAGACCGGCGCGAGTATCGATGCGCCAAGGCGCGCAGCGAACGCGTACAGCCGGTCCAGATGCCAGTCGCAATCGTCGACGCGCTGCGCGACCGGCGTCATCGTCGCGGCGATATCGTCGGGAATGCGCGTGCCCAGATGCGGGATCGAGATCAAAAGCGGCAGGCTTCCTCGTTGCAGCGAAAAAACCGGCGTCGGGTTCGAAGTTTGCGAAGTGTTCGGTGGGTTCGATGTATTCGAAGCGGTCATATCGGTACGGTCGGTATCGGTGGAAAGAAGCCGGGTCGCTCAGGCTAACAGATCGGCCAGCGCCGCGCGGTACTGCGCATAAGCGCGGGCTTCGTCGCGATGACGCCGGTTGGTCACAACCTGCTCGCCGCCGGTATACACATCGCGCACCGGCGTTTCGCCGTGCTCGCAGAACACCGTGCCCGAGAGCCACGTGTCGGCCGGATGACCGGCGATACTCGGGTGCTCAGCGTCGAGCACCATCCAGTCCGCGCGCAGGCCCACCTGCAATGCGCCGACCTTGCGGCCGGTCGCCTGCGCGCCGCCCTCGAGCGCGCCGGCGAACAGCCGGTCGGCCACGCGCGGCGCCGCGGCACTCGCGAGCACGTTGCGTTGCCTGCGTGCGAGCCGCTTGCCGTATTCGAGCAGACGCAATTCGGCACGCCAGTCGACGCCGATATGGCTATCCGACCCGATACCGAAACGCCCGTGTGCGTCGAGATACTCCGGCGCCGGGAAAATGCCGTCGCCAAGATTTGCTTCGGTGGTCAGGCACAGGCCCGCGATCGCACCGCTCTTCGCGAGCGCCGCGGTTTCGTGCGCATCGATATGAGTCGCGTGCACGAGGCACCAGCGCGCGTCGACGTCGAAGCGGTCGAGCAGCCATTGCACCGGCCGCGCCCCTTCGGTCTCGACGCATGCGTCGACTTCGGCGGTCTGCTCGGCGATGTGGATATGCACGGGTGCGCCCGGCAACATCGCGTCGAGCCCTTCGAGCAACGTGCGTAACGAAGCTTCGGACACGGCGCGCAGCGAATGCGGCGCGACGCCGTAGCGCAGCGCGTGATGCTCGGGCCGTGCGTGTTGCAGTTGCGCGAGCATTTCGAGCAGTTGTTCCGGCGTATTGATAAAGCGCCGCTGATCGTCGCGCGGCGCACGCGCACCGAAACCGCTGTACTGATACAGCACGGGCAGCATCGTGATACCGATGCCGCTCGCAGCCGCTGCGTCGACGACGCGCGCGGCCAGTTCGGCGGCTTGCGGATACTGCGCGCCGTCGGCCTGGTGATGCACGTAGTGAAACTCGCACACCGACGTATAGCCCGCCTTCAGCATCTCGATGTAGAGCCATTGCGCGATGGCCGCGAGCCCTTCAGGCGTGATCTTCGCGGCAAAGCGGTACATCAGGTCGCGCCAGCTCCAGAAACTGTCGACTGCGTTGGCGCGGTATTCGGTCAAGCCGGCCATCGCGCGCTGAAACGCATGCGAATGCAGGTTCGGCATGCCCGGCAACAATGGACCGGCCGCGCGTGCGACGCCTGCCGGTGCTTCGCTATCGGCGGTGACGGTTGTCAATACGCCGTGAGCGTCCCATTGCAGCAGCACGTTATGGCGCCAGCCGTCGGGCAACCACGCGTATTCGGCGAAAAGCGATCGGTCTGCGTGAGTCATGTTTAGACGTGAGTGGAAAGCGGCGCAGTGGGCCGCGTGTAGACGGTTTCGCCGTGGCGCACGACTCGCGCGCAGAGCGGCCTGCCGAACCAGTAGGCGAGTTCGGCGAGCGTCGTGACGGGCCATACGGCGAAGTCGGCAGATCGACCGACCGCGAGCGTGCCATGTACGTCGGCCTTGCCGAGTGCGCGTGCCGCGTGCTGCGTCACGCCTTGCAGCACTTCGGGCACGGTCATGCGGAATAGTGTCGTTGCCATGTTCATCATCAGCAGCAGCGACGTGACGGGCGACGTGCCCGGATTGCTATCGGTTGAAATCGCGATCGGCACGTTGTAGCGCCGCAGCAGGTCGAGCGGCGGCAACTGCGTCTCGCGAATGAAGTAGTACGCGCCGGGCAACAGCACGGCAACCGTGCCCGCCGCCTGCATCGCGGCGACGCCCGCTTCGTCGAGAAATTCGAGGTGATCCGCCGACAGCGCGCGATGCCGTGCCGACAGCGCTGTGCCGCCGCTGTTCGAAAGCTGTTCCGCGTGCATCTTCACCGGCAGGTTGCGACGTGCGGCGGCGTCGAACACGCGCTCGCTCTGTGCAAGTGAAAAGCCGATGCGCTCGCAGAACACATCAACGGCATCAACGAGCCCTTCGTCCGCGAGCGCCGGCAGCATGTGCTCGCACACTTCGGTGATGTAATCGTCGGCGCGGCCCGCGAACTCGGGCGGCAACGCGTGCGCGCCGAGAAAGGTCGTATAAACCGTCACCGGATAGCGCTCGCCGAGTTGTCGCGCGACGCGCAGCATCTTGCGTTCGCTCGCGAGGTCGAGGCCGTAGCCCGATTTGATTTCGATTGCGGTGACGCCTTCGGCAAGCAGCGGTTCGAGCCGCGTTGCGGCGTCGCGTAGTAGCGTCGCTTCGTCGGCTGCGCGCGTGGCGCGAACCGTCGACACGATGCCACCGCCCTGCTTCGCGATCTCTTCGTAGCTGACGCCCGCGAGCCGCTGCGCGAATTCATCGGCGCGCTGGCCGCCGTACACGAGGTGCGTGTGGCAATCGACGAGGCCAGGCGTAACCCAGGCGCCGCCCAGGTCTTCGCGCGGCCATTGTGCGTACGCCGCTGGGAGGTCGCTGGCCGCGCCAAGCCAGTCGATGCGACCGTCGCGCACCGCAATCGCCGCGTCGGTAACCGTCGCAGTGGGATCGCCGTGCGGACAGAGATTCAGGTGATGCCAGACAGTGTGCTTCATCGCGTATTCATAACCACACGGCCGCGTGATCTGGCCTGTCGATGCGCGTCCGATGGCAACCCGGACGCGCGGGATCGGGATGACAAACGATGCTACGCGTAACGGATCTCGATGGCGAGCAGCGCGATTGCGCCGGGCATGCCTGCGGCACTCGCAACGCACGGTAACGCAGCGGCTGCGTCGATACGTAGCGTGTCGCCAGTCGCGCAATGTAGCGGCGGCGTGTCGCCCAGCGTGAGCGTCACCCGCCCCGCCGCGCAGTACAGCAGCACGACGTCGCCATTCAACGTGCGCTGCATGTCGCGACCGTCGCCACGCCACACATCGAGTGTGCCGGTCGCCGCACCACGTCGCAGCATCAGGTTGAAGTCGCGGGTCGCGCCGTCGACCAGTTGCGCATCGATCGCCGCTTCGCCGGCGAAACGCGCGACGTCGAGCGGCTGTGTCAGCGTATGCGTGTGCAGGCCGTGCTCGCTGTCATGCGCTGCATGCTCGTCGAGCAGCATGCCCGCACCGGACAGCAGCACGAGCGTCCGGTCGATGGCCGGAAACTTCGAGAACGGCCCTGCTGCCGCGACATCGGCCACGCTCACGCGCCACACGAAAGTATCGAGCGGCGCGCCCTGCGGATGCGCCGCAATCTCGCGCGTCACGCCACCGCCGTTCTTCCACGGCGACGCGACGAGTTCAGCTGCGCGGATCAGTGTCGTCTTCAACGTCACGGCGACGCTCAGCGACCAAGCATCGGCAGCTTGAGGTTCACTTCACGCGCCGTTTCCTGCGCGAGTTCGTAGCCAGCATCCGCATGACGCATCACGCCCGTCGCCGGATCGTTGAACAGCACACGTTCGACCCGGCGGGCCGCCGCATCCGTACCGTCGCACACGATCACAACGCCCGAGTGTTGCGAGAAGCCCATGCCGACACCGCCGCCGTGATGCAGCGACACCCACGTCGCGCCACCTGCCGTGTTCAACAGCGCATTCAGCAGCGGCCAGTCGCTAACCGCATCCGAGCCGTCTTTCATCGATTCGGTTTCGCGGTTCGGGCTTGCCACCGACCCCGTATCGAGGTGATCGCGACCGATCACGACCGGCGCCTTCAGTTCGCCGTTCTTGACCATTTCGTTGAACGCGAGGCCCAGGCGATAACGATCCTTCACACCAACCCAGCAAATCCGCGCAGGCAGCCCCTGGAACGCGATACGTTCGCGCGCCATGTCGAGCCAGTTGTGCAGATGGGGATCGTCGGGGATCAGTTCCTTGACCTTCGCATCGGTTTTGTAGATGTCTTCCGGATCGCCCGACAGTGCAACCCAGCGGAACGGCCCCTTGCCTTCGCAGAACAGCGGGCGAATATACGCGGGCACGAAACCGGGGAAATCGAACGCGTTTTCGACGCCCATTTCGAGCGCCATCTGACGGATGTTATTGCCGTAGTCGAGTGTTGCCGCACCGCGTTCCTGCAAGGTCAGCATGGCCTGCACCTGCTTCGCCATCGACTGCTTGGCCGGCTGCACGATGCTGTCCGGCGCGGTCTTCTGACGCTCGCGCCAGTCTTCGACGTTCCAGCCCTGCGGCAGATAACCGTGGATCGGATCGTGCGCACTGGTCTGATCGGTCACGCAATCAGGCGTGATGCCGCGCGTCACGCATTCGGCAAACACGTCGACCGCATTGCCGAGCAGGCCGATCGAGACCGGCTTGCCGTCGCGCTTCGCTTCGTCGAGCATCGCGAGCGCTTCGTCGAGCGTGCGTGCTTTCTTGTCGACGTAGCGCGTCTTCAGACGGAAATCGATACGCGTCTCGTCGCATTCCACCGCAACCATCGAGAAGCCTGCCATCGTCGCGGCGAGCGGCTGCGCGCCACCCATGCCGCCTAGGCCACCGGTCAGAATCCAGCGGCCCTTCGGGTCGCCATTGAAATGCTGGTTCGCCACCGAGAAGAACGTTTCGTACGTGCCCTGCACGATGCCCTGGCTGCCGATATAGATCCAGCTGCCCGCGGTCATCTGGCCGTACATCATCAGGCCCTTGCGGTCGAGTTCGTGGAAGTGTTCCCACGTCGCCCAGTGCGGCACGAGATTCGAATTCGCGAGCAACACGCGCGGCGCATCGGCGTGCGTGCGGAATACGCCAACCGGTTTGCCCGACTGGATCAGCAGCGTTTCATCGTCGTTCAGATCCTTCAGCGACGCGAGAATCTGATCGAAGCAGTCCCAGTTGCGCGCCGCACGCCCGATGCCGCCGTACACGACCAGTGCGTGCGGATGCTCGGCGACTTCCGGGTCCAGATTGTTCTGGATCATCCGGTACGCGGCTTCCGTGAGCCAGCTCTTGCAGGTCTTCTCAGTGCCGCGCGGGGCACGGATCGTGCGGGTCGGATCGAGACGCGGGTCGATGTGTTTCGGATTGTTCATGATGGCTGGCTCTCTGGTTCCGGGTTGGGCTCGCGGGTTGAGCTAGAGGTAAGTTATGTGAATGGAACGGTGACGCGTGCGTTCAGAAATGTCCGGTGAAGCGATAGCGGCTGCCTGGGTGCCACAGGTTCGCAATCGATGCGACCACGCTCTGCGACCACGTGCGCCGATGCAGCACGAGGCATGGTTCGAGCGGGTCCATCGTCAGTTGCTCACGCGTGCTGTCGTCCGGTGCGGCTGCCTCGATGCGGTACTCGACACGCTGCAGCGGCGCGACGCGCACGAGGTACTGGTTCGGCGTCGTATTGGTGAAATCCTGCAGCGCGTATTCAGGTGCGACTGCGGGGTTCACCCAGCGCTCTTCGAGCTGGACCGGTTCGTCGTTTTCGCAATGCAGTACGCGTGAAAAGAAAATCGGACTGCCCGCGGCGACCTGCATTTCTTCGGCAAGCGCCTCGTCGGCAATCGCGGCACCGAGTTCCAGCACGTCTGCGCGATAGCGATGACCGCGCGCCACGATCTCGTCGGAAATGCTGCGAATCGCCACCAGCGTCGACTCGTACTTCGGCCGCGCGACGAACGTGCCCGCACCCTGCACACGCGTGAGCACCTGCTCCGAAGTCAGCTCGCGCAGCGCACGGTTCACCGTCATCCGCGCAACCTTGAACTCGCGTGCCAGTTCGTTTTCCGACGGCACCTGGTCGCCCTCACCCCATTCGCCCGCATGAATGCGGGAGAGGATGAAGTCCTTGATGCCTTGATAAGCCGGTGCGTTCATGCGGATTGCCAGGTGAGCAGCGTCAGTCGTTCGATACGTTCAATGTGCGATCACTTCGCTTCGGAGGCGAACGCGAACGGGCTGTGCGCGGCGATCGTGCCGGTTTGCACGAGCTTCGTCACGGCCGCAATGTCCGGCGCGAAGTAATGATCGATTTCGTAGTGCGCGACTTCTTTACGCACGGTCTGCATCACGCGCTGCAGGTTCGGGCTCGTCTGATGCGGCGCGCGCAGATCGACGCCTTGAGCGGCAGCGAGCAGTTCGATCGACAGGATGTTCGCGGTGTTCTCGGCGATATCGCCGAGCTTGCGCGCAGCGAACGTCGCCATCGACACATGATCTTCCTGGTTCGCGGAGGTAGGCAGCGAGTCGACCGAAGCCGGGTGCGCGAGCGTCTTGTTCTCGGACGCGAGCGCGGCGGCCGTGACGTGCGCGATCATGAAGCCGGAGTTCACGCCGCCATCCCTGACGAGAAACGGCGGCAGGCCCGATAGCGTCGTGTCGATCAGCAGTGCGATGCGGCGTTCGGCCAGCGCGCCGATTTCGGCGGCGGCGAGCGCGAGATTGTCGGCGGCGAAAGCGACCGGTTCCGCGTGGAAGTTACCGCCCGACAGCACTTCGCCGGTGTCCGGGAAGATCAGCGGGTTGTCCGAGACTGCGTTCGCTTCGATCAGCAGCACGTCGGCCGAGTGGCGCATCTGGTCGAGGCAGGCGCCCATCACCTGCGGCTGGCAGCGCAGCGAGTACGGGTCCTGCACCTTGTCGCAATCGGCGTGCGACAGATTGATCCCGGAGCCGTCGAGCAGTTCGCGGTACGCGGCCGCCGCGTCGATCTGTCCGGAGTGGCCGCGCAGCGCCTGAATGCGTGCGTCGAACGGCTTGACCGAACCGGCCGCCGCATCGACCGACAGTGCCCCCGCGACGAGACCGGTGCGAAACAGGTCTTCGATCGCGAACATGTTGTACAGCGCGAGCGCGGTGGAAGCCTGCGTGCCGTTCAGCAACGCGAGCCCTTCCTTCGCTTGCAGCGTCAGCGGCTTCAGACCGGCGAGCCGCAGCCCTTCGATAGCAGGCGTGCGCTCGCCCTTGACGATCACTTCGCCGACGCCAAGCAGCGCCGCCGACATATGCGCGAGCGGTGCGAGATCGCCCGATGCGCCGACCGAGCCCTTCACAGGGATGACCGGCAGCACGTCCGCATTGAACAGCGTGATCAGCGCGTCCATCACTTCGCGGCGGATGCCGGAGTGACCGCGGCCGAGGCTCGACAGCTTCAGTGCGATCAGCAGACGCACGACCGGCCGCGACATCGGCTCGCCGACGCCAACCGCATGCGACAACACCAGATTGCGCTGCAACAGCTCGAGCTGGTCGCGTGGAATATGCGTGCTGGCAAGACGTCCGAAGCCCGTATTGATGCCGTAGGCGGGTTCGCCTTTCGCGGCGATGTCCGCGACGGCCTGCGCGCACGCGTCGATCGCGGCAAAGCTTGCCGGATCGAGCTGGAGCGAGACGGACTCGCGGGCGATCTTGCGCAGTTGGGGCAGTGTCAGTTGACCGGGTGTGAGCTTCATCATGGGAGTCGATCCTGTCTATACAATTTCCGAAAGTCTAGCGTCGCCAGCTTGTATATACAAGTCCTTTCGACGCACCGCGCATCAGGGGTTTCCACTAGGCCAGTCATGGCTGACCGCGTTATTTTTGTGCTGTGCCACAGCACTCCGGGGCCAGGCCGGCGGTGTGCCGCCTCAGCCGGCTACCGTGCGTCGCGCCACAGCTTGTATATACACGTTCAAAATTTAACCGCGCAAGCGGACAAAAAACCGTCCACGCGATGGCGCCGCGCCGCCTGCTTGAATAGGCGGCCGATTCATGCGTTCAGATCAAAAGTGATTTGAGGCGGGTGCCCTTTTTGTATGCGGGACCGCGCCGCATACTCGCCTCACTGCTTCACGAAGCGAACCCACTGGAGAACGTCTTGAACATTTTCATTACTGGCGCCAACGGCTTTATCGGCGGCTCGATTGCGGTCGGGCTGGTCCGCGCGGGTCATCGTGTCACCGGTCTCGTGCGCAAGCCCGAACAGGCGGCCGAACTGCAACGCCTCGGCATCGCGACTGTGGTCGGCACGCTCGACGACCGCGCCCTGCTGATCGAACAGGCGCAAGCCGCCGACGCTGTCATCAACGCGGCAAGCAGCGACCACCGCGGCGCGGTCGAGGCGCTGATAGAAGGCGTTGCCGGTTCCGGCAAACCGTTCCTGCACACGAGCGGCTCGAGCATCGTCGGCGATGCATCGGGTGGCGAAGCAGGCGCCAACGGGGCGGCGCCGGTGTACCGCGAAGACGCGTTGCCCGAACCGACCGCGGACAAAGCTGCCCGCGTCGCGATCGACCGGCTCGTGCTCGATGCCGCGAAGCGCGGTGTGCGCTCGGCGGTGCTGTGCAATACGCTGATCTACGGTCACGGTGCGGTACCCGGCAGCGCGAGCGTGCAGTTGCCGCGCCTGATCAGCCAGGCGCAGAAGAGCGGCGTGGTACGGCATGTGGGCAGTGGCGGCAACGTCTGGTCGAACGTGCATATCGACGATGTCGTGGACGTGTATCGCCTCGCGCTCGAAAAAACCCCGGCCGGTACGTTCTATTTCATCGAAAGCAGCGAAGCGTCGTTCCGCGACATGACGACTGCGATCGCCGACGTGCTCGGTCTCGGCAAGCCGCAAGACTGGCCGCTCGAAGAAGCGCAAAAAGAATGGGGCTACGAGATGGCGTCGTATGGACTCGGCTCGAACAGCCGGGTGCGCGGCGAGCGCGCCCGCACGTTGCTCGGCTGGCAGCCGAAGCATACGTCGGTGCTCGACTGGATCCGTCACGACATGGTGCGCAAAGCGTAAGCGATGTAAGCGTAGGTGTTGCGAATCCGTAAGCTCATGTCGATAGAATCGCCCGCAATTCTGGGTGCGATTCTATCGACGAGCTGCGATTTCCCTCATGACGCTTGCGCTGAATTTCGACTGGCTCACCAATCTGCTCGCGATCCTTTTCGTCGTGGCGTGTCTGCACGACCTGCGTCACGATGAGTACGGCACGCTGACGTTATCCGCAGCGGCGCTTGGGTTGATCGTGATGGGCATCGAGCTGTTTCTGCGGCCCGCGTTCGACATGTCGTTGTGATGCGCTAGCGGACTTCATTGCGACGCCGGCACCAGATGCAGTTTCGTTTCGGTCGCGGCCTCAACGGCCTTACGCGAATACAGCAGCGGGAAATACGCCCCCTTCAACCACAGCGGTGCGAGATCGCGATAGTGCGGACTGTCGGGGTCGCCCGACTGCCCCGGCAGATTCACCGCGCGCGAATTGTCCCAGTTACCCACATCGACAACCACGCGAAACGACGGGCCATTGGTCTGGACGAAATCGTTGACGCGATACGTCGACTGATTCGGCGTAAACGGATCGCCGCCCTTCGCGAGCGGACCGACATTCAGTTTCGCGCGCATCGCGTCGTCGACGATCGCCGCGAACGGGTGCGCGTTCAGATTGGTCTGCAGCTTGCCCCATTGCCATTGCGTCGCGTCGGCGCCTTCCAGCGAACGCACCTCGGCCCACGCTTCTCCGAGACTCTTCAGCAGCACCGCGTCGCGTTTCGCTGCGGCATCGGTACCGAAGCGCTGCTCCGGATGCTCGAGCGTGTCGAGCATCACCGCTGGATCGGGCGCACCGAACGTGGCCGCGGCCGTTTGCGACAGCAGTGCTGCCTTGAACGTCTTGCCGAGATGCCGGCTAAACCACACCTCTTCGAGCGCGGCCTGCGCCGAATCGGCGCGTACCTCGCCATTCCAGCCTTTGAGCAACGCGAGCGCCGCATGCGTGTCCGGGTCGTCGCTCGACAGCGGTGCGAGCAACGCAACGAGGCGCTGCGCCGGGATCGACACGAGATCGTTCTGCAACCGCTCAGAATCTTCCAGTGAGACTTTCGGCAATCCTTTTAGCACTTCGTCGATGCGTTCGTGCCGCGAGCCGTTGGTCCATTCGAAGCCGAGCTTGCGCTCGCGATACGGATAGTCGTCGGGCAGGTTCATCTGGTTCGACGACGTGAAGTAGCCCTGCTTCGGGTTATAGATCGACGGCAACTGATCGCCGCGCCAGAAGCCCGCCCATTCGTAGCGGCCGTCGCCGGGTACTGGCATCAGCCCGTCCCAGTTGGGCCGCTTCGGCGCGAGACCGCCCGGCACCCAGCCGATATTGCCGTGCACGTCCGCATAGACCTGGTTTTCGGTCGGCGCGCCCCAGTTCAGCATCGAGTGCTGGAACTGCGCGAACGTGCGAGCCCGCATGTAGCCCACCGAGCCGAAGTACGGCGACATCCCGGGTTCGAGCCACGCGGAGCGCACGGCGAACGCACGATGATGCTCGCCGTCGACATCGATCACCGGACCATGACGCGTGAACGTGAGATCGACCGGTACCGGCGCACCGCCGCGCACGTCGATCGTTTCGTGGATCACGCGGAACGGTTCCCAGCCGTCGCGATAGCGATACTCGCCGGGGTTGTCCGGATTGAGCTGGTACACATACAGGTCTTCCTGATCGATGTTGAAGATCGTCAGGCCGAAGGCGATCGTGCCGTTGTGGCCGATCGACACCGCCGGCAGCGACGGCTCGCCCGCACCGATGATATTGAGCGTCGGTGTGCTGATCTGCGCGATATAACGCAGGCTCGGCGCCGAATATGCACGGTGTGGATCGTTGGCCATGATCGCGCGACCGGTTGCCGATTTGCCCGGTGCGACGACCCAGTTGTTGCTGCCTTCGCTGGTTTCATCGGGGTCTTCAATGCGGTCGTCAGCGGCATCGTTGCTGGCCAGGGCGAGCGTGTTCGTGTTCGCGTGCGCTGCCGCGCCGTCGCTCGCATGCGAGAGCGCGGCTGGCGTAAGCACCGCATTGCGCGTCGCGAGATCGAAGACCTTCAGCACGTCTTTCGGCAGGCACGGATCGAGGCCATCGGGCACCTGGGTCTGCCACGGCGGCTGCAAGCCGACGCGCAGTTCGTCGGCCGCGAGGCCGGCCTTGCACGCCACATTTGCGCGCGCCACCTCGCTAGTCAGATTGCGCGTCAAGCCGTGGCTGCGAATCCGCACGACGTCCTCGGGCGCCCACTTCGCAGGCTGGTAATCGAGCTTGCGAAACTCGTACGGCATCTGCTCCGGGTGCAGTTTCAACCAGTCGATATACGCATTGATACCGGCGACGAAACGCGTCGCGATCTGCTGCGCGTCGGGACTATAGCGCTGCCACTCGGTCTGCATGTCGCCGCGATACAGGAAGAGCCGCGAGGCGCGATCCTGCTCGACGTAGCTCGGGCCGAACACTTCGGACAGCGTGCCGAGCCCGCGCCGCCGCCACAGGTCGATCTGGAACAGGCGATCGCGCGCAGCGTTGAAACCCTGCACGAAGAACGCGTCGCTTTCCGTCTTTGCGTAGATGTGCGGAACGCCCCAGTGATCGATCAGGATGTCGGCCGGTTGCGCGAGGCCCGGTACGTGCAACACCTGTTGCTGGATCTCGCGCGCGGCCGCAAGGGTCGGCAGGCCGGCGCTCAATGCACTTATCGCGGCCAGCACGACGGACGTTGCGGCATACCGCAGGGCGAATGGTGTTCGGGTCATGCGGGCGTCTCCTGATCAACGAGTGTTGTCTTGAGCCGCGGACCGTCGGAGCCATCAAAAGGCACTAGCACACGCATCCCGTTCGCGGACGATGCGTGCCAGTGTAGTGCGAGTCGGCTTCGGGCGCTGCCTCCGCGTGAAAAAGACACGCGCGAAAATGGGTCGACCGGGTGTAAGCAGACAGTGCGATCAAACGCGGCCCGCCGATTGCGGGCCGCATGCACCGAACAAAGACGTTACGGCTGCAACGCTCAGATCGCCCAGCCGCCAAGATAAAACGCCGCCAGCACCACCGCAATCACCACCGTACCGACGTTGAGCTTGCGATACTCGCCGCTGACAATACGCCCGATCACCAGCGTGCAGAAACCGAGCATGATGCCGGTCACGATATTCGCGGTCAGCACGATAAACACCGCGCACACGAGCCCCGACATCGCGTCGACCATATCGTCCATGTCGAGCTTGCTGACGCTCGACAGCATCAGCAGCCCGACGTACATCAACGCGGGCGCGGTCGCATAAGACGGCACCAATCCGGCGAGTGGCGAGAAGAACATTACGACGAGGAACAGCAACCCGACAACCGCTGCCGCCATTCCCGTTTTAGCACCCGCCGCGACACCGACTGTCGATTCGATATACGCAGCAGCCGGTGCGCCGCCGAGAAAACCGGAGAAGATCGAGCTGAGCGAATCGGCGGTCAGCGCGCGGCCGCCGTTGATGATGCGTCCATTCGCATCGAGCTGGCCGGCCTGGCCCGCGACCGCGCGGATCGTGCCCGTCGCATCGAACACGGCGGTCATCACGAGGGCGAGCACGCTTGGCAGCACGGCGAGCGACAGCGCGCCCTTGATATCCATCGCACCGATCAGCGACGCATGGCCCGGCGCACTCAGCGACGGCAACGCGAAAACACCGTGGTACGTCACCGCAGGGTCGAGCAGCAACCCCAGCGCGGAGATCGCAACGATCACGATCAGGATCGAGCCCGGCACACGGCGACGCACCAGACCGACAATCGCCGCCAGCCCAGCTACCGACATCAGCACCGGCAACGACGTGATATGGCCAAGCGAAACGGGCAGCCCCGGCCCCGGGTTTTTCATCACGAGACCGACGTCGTTGGCGGCGATCAGCAGCAGAAAGAGGCCGATGCCGATACCGGTGCCGTGCGCGATACCTGTCGGCAGATTGCGCAGAATCCACGCGCGCACGCCGGTCACCGAGATCGTCGTGAACACCACGCCCATCAGAAACACAGCGCCAAGCGCGACCGTCGGATGCAACCCCTTGCCGAGTACGAGACCGAATGCGGTGAACGCCGTAAGCGAGATCGCGCAACCGATCGCGATCGGCAGACGCGCCCAGATGCCCATCAGCAACGAGCCGAACGCGGTGGTCAGACACACGGCGACGAACACCGCACTCGTATCGAAGCCCGCCTTGCCGAACATACCGGGGACGACGAACACCGAATACACCATCGCGAGAAACGTCGTCACTCCGGCGATGAATTCCTGGCGTTGCGTGCTACCGCGTGCGCTGATTTCGAAGTAGCGGTCGAGCAGACCTTGTTTGCCGAACGCCGGATCGAACGTCCGGGTTTCGACATCGGCGAGCGGGTGTGCGTGGGGTTCCATCATGGCGAATGCCTCCTTTATCAGCATGCTGAAACGGCTGGCGTGCAGCCGTCGTCAGGGTTCGTCTCTTGGGTTTATGTGCTGCGGGTTCGGCTTGCAGCGCGCCGCTGCAGCGTTCTTTTTTGCTGTCCCGAAGGGTAGGCGAACACAAGCGGGCCTCCCATCGCAGGGACGGCATGCCCGGCATGTCAGCGGGCGTATATCGCGGGAGGGACGGGAGTATGCGGGCAGGCGCCGCGTGTTTACACCTACGGCCGGACGGCGGCGGAATCGCCGCCGGATTGCTGCCGGCTTGCTGTAACGCATGACCGCATGTCGTTCTTCCGGCCTGCACGTACAGCGATTTTGAACGGAAGCGAACGGCGCCGATCTTACCTCGCGTCGCGCGCTAACGCCAACGCATCGCCGCGCTGAACGAGGCGATGCGCCGCCGCAGGTTAAACTGCGCCCTATCTATCGATCAATGCCGCGGCGCCACAGGTGCGCCGCGCGGCCCATGGAGTACTCATTGATGAGCGGCGGTTTGCCACGTCCAGCTTTGCGTCTGCCAACTCCCCTGCTACCCGGTGCGCTCGCCGCGCTTGTGCTGTCAGGTTGTGCGCTGTTCCACGGGCAGCAGCCCGCGCCGGTCACCGATGCGCTCGTCAGCACGGTGGAACCCGCCAGCGAACCGGTCGCGGCATCCGAGCCCGAACCCGAAGAGCCCGAAACGACCGGACACGACCAGCCGCATAAACCGAAGCACCCGACCGTCAAGCCGCACAAGCCCGAACCGCCGCCACCCGTTGTCGCGTCCGCGCCGGTTGCGCCGCCGCCTGCGCCGATCATCACGACGCGTCTGATCGATCGCAGCCAGACGCATGCGCTGCTCGACAGCGAAGTGCAGCGACGCGACGGCAAGGTGATCGGCCGCGCGGTCGACCTGGTTGCCGACGCGGGCGGCAAGCCCAACGAGATGATCGTGAATCTGCAGGGCTTTCTCGGTATCGGCGACCGCAAGGTGAGCTTTCCGTGGAGCGTGTTCCGCTTCACGCCGGGCGGCCATGGCTCGCCGATCACACTCGATGTGCCGGTCGGCAAGCTGCCGCTCGCCGATCGCCCGAAGCGCGCCGGCGCAGGTGTGCCGGTAACGGCCACGCAACTGCCGCTGCTCGACACGACCGTCGAACGACCGAACGGCGCCGCCGTGGGTCGCGTGGTCGATGTGCTGATCGACGGTAGCGCGCAACCGCAGGCCGTCGTCCTCGACGTCAGCGGCATGGTGAGCCCGGACCGTCGCACGATCGCGGCAAACTGGTCGGCGCTGCGCTTCGTCACCAAAGATAAACTGCTGCACGCCCTGCTCGATCTCAACGACGCGCAGATCAAGGCGTCGCCACCCTACGCGTCGGACAAACCAATCCAGGCGGTTTCTCCTGTGGTGCCGGTCGCGGCTGCGCCCGCTAGCGCGGCTCCCCCAACTGCTCCACCCGCAGCGGCCTCGCCGGCCCGGGCGTCGAGATGACGAACCCGCTTATGGTCAATACCCGCAGCCTGCGCGCGCTCGACTGGCTCAACTTTTTCGTGGCCAACGTGCAAACGGGCTTCGGGCCGTTCATCGCGTCGTATCTCGCCTCGCATAAGTGGACGCAGGGTGAGATCGGCATGGTGCTGTCGGTGGGCACGATCAGCGCAATGGTCAGCCAGGTGCCTGGCGGCGCCGCGGTCGATGCGCTGAAGAACAAGAAAGGGGCTGCTGCCTGGGCAATCGTCGCGATCATTCTGAGTGCGGTCTTGCTCGCGTCGAGTCCGACGGTGTTGCCGGTGATCGCCGCGGAAGTATTCCACGGCTTCGCGAGCTGCATGCTCGTGCCGGCAATGGCGGCAATCTCGTTCGCGCTCGTGGGCCGTCAGGATCTCGGCGACCGGCTTGGGCGCAATGCACGCTGGGCATCGATAGGCAGTGCGGTCGCGGCCGGCCTGATGGGTCTGTTCGGCGAATACTTCTCGGCGCGCGCGGTGTTCTGGCTAACCGCCGGGCTGGCGCTGCCCGCACTCGTCGCACTCGCGATGATCCAGTCCGAGTACACCAGCTCGCCCGCGAAAGCCGTCAAGCCGAACAAAGCCAGTGCAAAAACAGACGCGCTGGGCGAGCGCGAGACCTTGCTCGAGCTGCTGCGCGATCGCCGCATGCTGACCTTCGCGGCCTGTATCGTGCTGTTCCATCTGTCGAATGCGGCGATGCTGAATCTCGCGGCCGGCGAAGTGACTGCCGGCATGGGCGACAACGTGCAGCTCGTGATTGCCGCGTGCATCATCGTGCCGCAGGCGATCGTCGCGATGCTCTCGCCATGGGTCGGACGCACTGCGCAGCGCTGGGGACGCCGGCCGATCCTGCTGATCGGCTTCTCCGCGCTGCCGGTGCGTGCGCTGTTGTTTGCGGGTGTGAGCAGCCCTTTTCTGCTGGTGCCGGTGCAGATGCTCGACGGGATAAGCGCGGCGGTATTCGGTGTGATGTTGCCGCTGATCGCGGCCGACGTCGCCGGCGGCAAGGGACGCTACAACCTGTGTATCGGCTTGTTCGGCCTCGCGGCGGGCATCGGTGCAACGCTCAGTACAGCGGCCGCGGGCTTCGTCGCGGATCACTTCGGCAATGCCACCAGCTTCTTCGGGCTCGCGACGGCCGGGGCGCTCGCGGTGCTGCTCGTCTGGCTCGCGATGCCCGAGACTCGCGATGCGCACCGTGCCGAAGAAGCGGCAGCAGGCGCTACGGGCGACGCACCTGCTGCTGCGGGATCCGCGGACTAGTCTTGCCTCGACGACCGAGGATGCCGATGACGATGCCGATGACGACAAGCGTCACGGCATCTTCTGAACCCACTGGCTGCGCCACGCCGGTGCTTCGAACGGGTCCGTAAAGTACTGCGTCTCGTGCACGACCTTGCCGTCGTCGCGGAACTCCATGACGCTGATCGTGTAGGCGGCTCGCCCCTGGTAGTTGATCGAGTATTGCGAAACCCAGAGATTGCCTTCGCCCTGAATCCGCGTGACCTCGAACCCCGACGGCTTGCCTGGATGATGTCCGCGCAGCGCCTGCAAATTGGCTCGCCCGAGAATCCGTTCGCGTGACTGCGGATAGTCGCAGATCGAATCGTCGGCGTAGATGTCGTGTTCCGCTTCCAGATCGCCGGCCGCCGACGCCTGCCAGTGCGCATTCAGGATTTCGCGTATTTGTGCTTCCTGCATGATGTGCCTCCGGATACCCGTCTGTTACGCTAATCGGTTACGTGCGCCGCGGAATAAACCCCGGGCTACCCGTCTTGACGACTTCGTTGAACCGCTGCCTTGTCTCGATCCGGTTGATCTCGTCGAATGCGTCGGCGGGAAGCGCCGAGACAGTGAAATTCTCGCGCGCACGGGCCTCGGTTTTCGGTGTGGTGAGTAACGCACCACCGCGCTGAACCGCCCACGCCAGCAGCACCTGCGCAGGCGTTATACCGGTTTGCGCGGCGATCCGCACAATGACCGGATCTTCGAGCGGTCCCGGCCGGATTCCGTGACCCAATGGCGCGAAGGCCAGAAACACGATTCCGTGCTCCTTGCAGAATTCCAGCAGTTCCGTTTCCGGAAGATACGGATGCGCTTCGATCTGCACGGCCGACGGCTTGATCCGTGCCGCTTCATAGAGCGGGCGCAATCTGTCGAGACCGATGTCGGATAGACCGATGGCCCGACACTTCCCCTGATCGACGAGCGCTTCCATCGCTCTCCACGTATCGAGCAAGGTTACTCCTTCGTCGTAGACGACCGCGCCGTTTTCGTCGCGGGGGTCCTGCTCTTCCCCTGGTTGAAACGCGAACGGCGTGTGGATCAGATACAGATCGAGGTAGTCGATGCCGAGTCTTTCAAGACTTGCCTCGAAGGCCGGCCGGACGCGCTCGGGCCGATGATTGGTATTCCACAGTTTGGTGGTGAGGAAGAGGTCTTCGCGTGCGATCCCTCCTGCAGCGCGTTCTGTGCGCAGCGCTTCGCCAACTTCGCGCTCGTTGCGATAGCGCTCGGCGGCGTCGAAGTGTCGATAGCCGGCGCGCAGTGCGTCTCTGGTCGCGCTGATCGTGGTGGCGGCATCGGGAATCAGCGTGCCGAATCCGAGCGCGGGCATACGGCCGTCTCCGTGATTTAGCGCCAGGGTTTTGCTGCGGAAATCGGTCGACTCAATCATGGTGACACCTCCGTACTACTTCATGTCCTGCGAAGAAAGACCGGCGCTCATGTTTAAGAGCCGGACGTCAATGCGATGCGAACTTCCCGGTAGGCGACGACCAGTGCATCGAGGTCGAACGCCCGGTTCAATCCACTTGGATTCGGCAAGACCCACGTGCGTGCACCGCCGAACGATCTGGTTTGCAGCCCCCACTCGATATCGCGTGTACCGGAGATCGCCGAGAGCGCCATCTTTCCCAGAAACGCAATGTGGCGTGGTGCGTACTGCTCGATCTTGCGTCGGAAGTCATCCCCAGCCAGTTCGATCTCCGGGCGTGACAGTTCGGCGGCACTTGCAGTGGCCCGCGGAACCACTGCCGTGAGACCGTAACCGTACTGAAGCAACGTGCGATCGTCTTCGGGACGAATCTGTTCGGGCGTAAAGCCGGCAAGATGCACGACTCGCCAGAACCGGTTGCTTCTGCCTGCAAAGTGATGACCCGTCGATGCCGCACGGATACCCGGGTTGATTCCGCAAAACACGAGCGAAAGGCCAGGCTCGAGGATGTCGACGAGAGATGGCAGGGAATCGACGGCATTCATGGGCGAACCTGTCCTTGAAAGGAGGCCCGCCAACCGGTGTTGTCGAGCGATGACCCAGCTTACCGCAGCGACCCGACACCATGGACATGCCAGCCGGCAATTGTCTTTTGCGTCGGTGTAACAGCGCGATCGTCGATTGACTCCCGGATATCGACTCAGTGCGTCGCAACACTATCGATGAAAGCCGCCAGATCGTGATTGAAACGATCCGCCTCTTCCATGAAAGGCGCATGACCTGAATTTGCGTACAGCTTCGTTTGAATGTGCGGATCGAGTGCTTTCGCCCGGGCGATTGCGCCGCGCGTGTTCACAAGCGCGTCTTGCTCGCCGTAGAGCAGCAGCACGGGCACCTTGATCTTGCTTAAGCCCTCGGCAGCAGGGACCGTCATCGACTGAACGGCGCTTTGCATGTCCCACGACGCCATCGCCGCGTTTGCAAGCAGGCGCTCGGTGGTGGAGCTGTCGGGCTGCGTGTGGAAGCACAGGCTCAGGAACGTGCGCTCGCCATCGAGGTGGGTTTTCAGATCGGCTGAAGTCATGTCGCGATAGACCTGCGGACGCGCCACAATCTGGTCCGCTTTCAGTTCGATGACACCGTCGACATACACCGCCCCGGCAATCTGGTTGTCGCCGAATGCGGCCAGATAGTTCGATATGACGGCGCCGCCCAACGACCACCCGACCAGCACAGGTCGATTCGCATGCGACGACGCAATGACGGTGGCGAGGTCATCGGCCCAATGCCGTCCGTTGCGATACGCTTCGGCCCCGACTGGTTTGCCGGATAAACCGTGGCCGCGCAGATCGTAGGTAATGATGCGATACCGCTGCAGCTCGGCACTGTTGACCTGTGCATCCCAGTTCAAACGACTGCCGAGCAATCCGTGAATCAGCACGACAGCAGGCCCATGTGGGTTTCCCGATTCCTGGACGGCCAGTGCGACGCCGTCCGGCGCGGTGACCGTATAGTTTTTTGTATCCGCGATTGCCGTTGATGACACTGCGAGCGTGGCAACCGTCGCTGCGAACGCCGCAAGCGCGTGACGAAGAGTTTTGTAGAGCATGAGTTGTATTCCTGGAACGTTAAGACGCTCACAGTCTGGAGCCTGACACTGATGTGAGGGTCAAGCGATAAGTGCTATGCTTTTTCGCATGATCCAATCTATTGAACAAAGGTTGCTATCCATCGGCGAACTGGCGCGAGAGACCGGCGCAAGCGTGCGCTCGATCCGTCATTACGATGAACACGCCCTGCTAACCTCTGTTCGCGCAACCAATGGCTACCGGGTGTTTCCAGTGGCAGCCGTCACGCAGGTCAGGCAGATTCAGCGCATGATCGCGACGGGTTTCAGCCTGGCCGATATCCGCTCGTTTCCCGACTGCATGCGTATGATCGAAGGCGCGGGTGCATGCCCTGAAACCTCCGCGGCTCAACGCAAACGCCTGGCCTCGATCGAGCGTCAGATTGCCGATCTCGAACGCCGTCGTGCGCGCCTGCTGAAGACGCTGGCTGATGGAGCAGTTCCGCCTCTAGACTAATTTCCGCGAAGGAGTGTCATGGAGAACGCCCACCCCTTACCTTCCTGGTTCGTCGCAGGCAGAAAGATCGTCATCGTCGCCTACGCAATTGTCTGCGCGCTCTGCGTCGCCAGCATTTTTATTCTGATGATCGTTAGCGCTCTCGTGTACCGGGATTTCAGCAACTACAGCCTCGCCGGCAACCCCTGGGAATCCAGCTCGTTTCCCTGGTATGTGATTGACTCCATGCGGCTCATGACTGTGGTTGCAGCTCTAGCGGGTGCGGCGGTAGCGTTCTACGCTCTCTATGGTGGCATCGCTCTTGTTTCGCTCAAGATCATCCCGGACGCGAACGGATTGTCCGCGTGGCGCCGCCTGCTGGTTGCGATCGTCGCGATTGTCGTGGGACTGGCACTCGTAGCCTGGCTTAGCCGCTGGAGCTGGCATTGGTAACGTGGTCCGCTGGCGATGGGACAAAGAAGACTAAATCTTGCATTAAGCTTCATGCTCAATCCTTCCCACAGCTCTCCAAAGTCTGCTTCGGCTGACTGCGGCTCAAACAGGAAACTAGCAACGTGACCATTGCGGACGACCTCAGCCTGTTGATGCAGAACCACGACGACGAACCTCAAGCGGCAGCCGCGGCGCTTCACGGGATGGTTGATCAAGATGTACCCGCAGATCAGCTCGGCCGTTTCACATGGCTCGTGGACCACGTGATTGGCGAGAAATTCGGTCACTGGTCCGAGGCTCACGAGTTGATTGAAAAGGCCATTTCGCGGCATACGTCGTTGCCGCAACCCGCGCTTCGCCACGCCGCCGTGGCCGCGCATCTCAGTGGCAATCTGCTTGCCGGCATCGCGCTGGAACGCCGCATGGTCCAGGATCGCATACGCGCAGACCAGGCAACTATCGCGGTGCGCGCGTCCGCTATCAGTTTCTCCATCAGCCCTGCTCGCGCGCTTGAAGCGGCGGTGGCTTTGCTCTCGATTGCCGGGGGCGTCGAGCAGTGGAACGATGCGAGCGGCGTCGACGCTGCGGTTGCTGCGAGCCTGAACAATGCCGTCTCCGCGCTGATCGAGCTGGACGATGAAACGCTCGGCCATGCCGATGTGCGCGCTGCGATGGTTCAAGGGGCAGCAGCGGCACGGATGCTTTGGCAGCGCGCGGGAACATGGGTCAATCACGAGCGCGCCGATTATTTGTGCGCGCTGGTTTTCAACCGCATCGCCGATTACGCGAACGCGCTCGAAGCCGCCGAACGCGGTCGGCAACTGATCGAGACGAACGGTTCCGAAGACGTCGATCGCGCGTTTCTGCTGCTTGAGTCCGCACGTGCACTGATCGGTCTTTCGCGCAAAGCGGAGGGCGTCGAGCGGCTGCGGCAAGCCGAAGCCATCGCGCGCGGATGGGATGATGTGGGGCTGACGAAGTGGTTTAACGACAAAGCGAAACCGGTTCGCGATCTGGCTGGTTGATGGCTGGTCGAACGAATATGGCGTGCAATAGAACGCAACAGCGAATTCAACCGCGAGTCTGCACCCCAACCCACTGCCCCGAATCAATCAATCGCCCTACCCGCCGTTTCACGCATGAACGGCAGCGGCAACAACGACACCAGGCTGCAGCCGATCAGATACCACGCAGGCGCCAACGTATTGCCCGACAGCTGGATCAACCACGTCGCGAAGAATTGCGCAAACCCACCGAAGATCGACACGCCGATGCAGTAGACAATCGACATCCCCGTCGCCCGGATCGCACGCGGAAAAAGCTCCGGCAACATCACGATGTTCGGTACCGCGGTAAACGCGACCAGCACCGCGAGCCCTGCCACCACGGCGAGCAGCACCGGCACGGTCGGCGTCGCGTTGATCGCCATGAACGCGGGATACACCGCGAGGATCAGCAGCACGCGCGAGATCCACATCACGCGCTTGCGGCCGACGCGATCCGATAGCGCTCCGGCAAACGGCGAGCACACCACCGTGACCGCCGCCGCGGTCCACGCGGCCCACAAAGCGAGCGCCATCGGCAGATGCAGGATGCGGATCGCGTAGGTGGACAGATAGAACAGCACGATGTAGTTCGCGGCGGTACCACCGATCGTCGTGAGCACACCGCATACGACCGCGGCGGAATGCCCGTTGAAGATCTCCCGCACTGGCTGCTTCATGGCCGCGAGATCCGTCTGCGCCACGCCCGCCGGCGGCAACGGCAACGTTTCGTCGAGATGACGGCGAATATAGATGCCAACCGGCCCCATCGCCATGCCGATCACAAACGGCACGCGCCAACCCCAGCTTTCGAGCGCCTGCGGCGACAGCCATGCCGCAAGCGCCACGCCTAGCAGCGATCCGCACACGGTATTGAGCCCCTGACTCACGAACTGCCAGCTACCGTAGAAGCCGCGCGTGCGATCGCTGCCGTACTCCAGCAACAGCGACGTCGACGCACCGATTTCACCGCCGAGCGCAAAGCCCTGCACGAGCCGCGCCGCGATCACCAGCAGCGGTGCGGCCACACCGATCGCGGCATACGTCGGCGCGAACGCAATCATCGCGGAACCGAGCGTCATCATCCACAGCGTGGCGCTCATCGCCGCCTTGCGACCGGCCCGGTCCGCATATGCGCCGAGCACGATACCGCCCACAGGACGCATGATGAAACCGACGCCGAACGAGCCGACAGCCAGCATCAATTGCGCAAGCTCCCCTTCCACCGGGAAGTACAGCTTGCCGATGATCGTCGCGAAGAAGCTGTAGATCGTGAAATCGAAAAACTCGAGGCCGTTGCCGAGTGTGATTGCGGCAATCGCTTTCGCACGGCCCGCGGAGGTCGTCGCGCGGTCGTGCAACATGTCGTGCCCGGGCTCCGTCGGCGGTGCGGTCGGTGCGGTCGGTGCGGTCGGTGCGGTTGGTGCGGCTGGATAGTTCATCGTTGTCTCCTTCCAGTTACGACATCCTGCATCGTGGGCATGCTCAGACCAGGAACGATTCGGCGAGCCGCACCCAGTACGCCGCGCCCGTCGCAAGGCACGCGTCGTTGAAGTCGTAACCAGGGTTGTGCACCATGCAGCCGCCCTCGCCATCGCCGTTGCCGATGATCAGATAGCTGCCCGCGCATCGTTCGAGCAGGAACGAGAAGTCTTCGCTGCCGGTCAGCGGCACCATGTCCGGCAACACGCCGTCGTCGCCGACCCAGTCGAGTGCGACCTGCTTCGCAAAGTTCGTCATCGCCACATCGTTGACGAGCACCGGATAGCGCCGCTGATAATCGATCTCCGCACGCGCGCCGTACACCGCGGCCTGCGCATGAATCACCTCGGTAATGCGCTGCTGCAACTGGTCGCGTACCTGCGGCTTCAACGCGCGCACCGACAGACGCATCTCGGCACTTTCGGGAATCACGTTCGGCGCTTCGCCCGCATGGATCGCGCCGACCGTGATGATCGCCATGTCGAGCGGCGCGATGTTGCGCGCGACGATAGTCTGTAGCGCGAGCACGATCTGCGCGCACACGACAACCGGGTCGATGGCTTTGTGCGGCACCGCGCCGTGGCCGCCGCGACCGATCACCTTCGCGATCACCGTGTCCGACGAGGCCATGAACGGCCCCGGCAGAAAACCGAACTTGGCTGTAGGAAAACCGGGCATGTTGTGCATCGCAAAGACCGCATCGCACGGGAAGCGCTCGAACAGACCGTCTTCGAGCATTTTCTTTGCGCCGGCGAGTCCTTCTTCGGCGGGCTGAAAAATCAGGTTCAACGTGCCGTCGAAGGTGCGTTCTTGCGCGAGGTGTTTTGCGGCAGCAAGCAGCATTGCCGTATGACCATCGTGGCCGCACGCGTGCATCTTGCCGGGGATCGTGCTCGCGTACGGCAGACCGGTCTGCTCGTGGATCGGCAGTGCGTCCATATCGGCGCGCAGACCAAGGCGGCGTGAGCCACTGCCTACTTTCAGTTGCCCCACGACACCCGTTTTTCCGAGCCCGCGATGGACGGTATAACCCCACTGCATGAGGCGCTCGGCGACGAGATCGGCGGTGGCGAATTCTTCGTATGCAAGTTCCGGGTGCGCGTGAATCTGCTGCCGCAGAGCGATCATTTCCGCTTCGAGACCGGCAATGCCAGCCGGAATAACCATCGTGTTCATGCTCCTGCCTCCATCCATGTCGGTATCGGGCCAGCATAGCCCCCGATATTTTTGACGGGCAGGCGTAGAATCGTCGCAACGGCAACCTGTGGTTGCCCCCCCCACCCGGCTTTCCGTCAATGAAACTTCACCAGCTCAGCACGCTTGCGGCAATCGCCGATACCGGTAGCCTGCGCGCCGCCGCCCGTTCACTCGATGTTTCGCCGGCAGCCGTCACCAAGGCCGTGCGCGAACTCGAAGCGGATCTGCATGCGCCGCTCGTGATCCGCAATACCAACGGCATTACCTTCACCGAATACGGTCGGGCGCTCGTCGTCCATGCGCGGCTCGTGCTTGGGCAGCTCGCGCGCGCCGAAGCCGAACTCGATGCGATGCGCGGGGCGGCGGCCGGCAAGCTGTCGATAGGCGTGACGCCGTGGGTCGCCTTGACGTTTCTGCCGGCCACCGTGCTGCGCTTTCGCGAACGCATGCCCGAGGTGCAGCTCGAATTCTTCGAAGGGTTGCTTGCGGTCGTGCAGCCGCGGCTGCGCGACGGCACGCTCGATTTCTCGATCGGTCGGCCACCGCCCGCGTCGCCGCAATCGGAGTTTCATCACGAGCCGCTGTTTTCGACGCATTCGGCGGTGATCGCGCGGCGCGGCCATCCGCTCGCCAACTGCCGATCGCTGCTCGAACTCGAAGACGCGGAATGGGTATTGAACTGGGACCCGGCAAGTCGGGAATCGATGGCGGACAACCTGTTTCTGCGGCGTGGCATGCGCGTGCCGCGCACGATCCATCTTGCGCACTCGTTTGCGATTTTGACCGGGTTGATTACTCACACGGACATGCTCAGCATCTGCCCGTGGCCGCTCGTCGAGCTGAGCATGGCGAAGGAAAATCTGTGCGCGTTACCGCTGCGCGAGACTGTCGATGAAACCACGGTCAGCGTCACCGCGCGACGCAGTTCGCCGCCGGGGCCGGCTGGCAGGTGTTTTCTCGACTGCCTGCACGAGGTGATCGACGAAGGTGCGCGCTCGCGGGACCCGGATATGCGGCGGTTGTTTCATTCGATTGAGTTGCTGTTGTAGGCTGTCGCAGCGAAAGGAGAATGGAAATGATCGAGATTGAAAAAGGCAGCGGCAACATCTATGCCGACCTTGGCATTCCTGATGCCGAACAAATGTGGGTGAAAGCGCAGCTTGTCACGAAGATCGGCGAGCTCATCAAAGAGCGAAGTTGGACTCGACAGGAAGCGACCAAAATACTCGGCATGACTCAACCGGAACTATCGAAAGTGTTACGCGGGCAGTTCCGCGGAGTCAACAAGGCCAAGTTGTTGTTGTAGCCCACCACTAATCCAGATAATCCACAGCCTGTTTGCGCAGCATCGCGCCGAAGTCATCGAGCCACTCGATCGACAGCCGCCAGCTCTGCCAGTACAGATCGATGTCGACATGCCTGCCGGGTGCGATCTCGACGAGTTCGCCGCTCGCCAGATAAGGCGCGATCATCCGCTCGGGACACATACCCCACGCAAGCCCGATCACACACGCGCGCAGAAAACCTGCGACGTTCGGAATCCAGTGCATCGGCGGATCGATATCTGCCCGCGTGATGCGCCGGATAAAACGCTTCTGCAACTGATCCTTCGGATTGAACTCGACGCTCGGCGCGCTGCGCAACGCGTCGCGACCCACGCCCTCCGCAAAGTAGCGCGCATGAAACGCCGGCGAACAGACCGCGTGGTAGCGCATCCTGCCAAGCCGCACCGAGCGGCAGCCCTGCACCGGCTCCGCCTGGGTCGTCACCGCGCCCTGCACGCTGCCATCGCGGATATGTTGCGCGGTGTGGTCCTGATCGTCGATGACGAGATCGAGCAGAACCGATCGCTCGATGCAGAAATCGGCCACCGCGTCGAGAAACCATGTGCCGACACTGTCGTCGTTGACACCGATGCGCAAGGTCGGCCAGGCGCCTGCCTGTGCGCCGGGTAGCGCGGGCATCCGGCCGCCCAGGTCGGCTTCGAGCAACTGCACGCGTTCGGTATGCCGGCACAGCAGCGCGCCCGAAGCCGTCGCGACGCACGGTTGCCCACGCTTCACCAGCACACTGCCCACGCGTTCCTCGAGCAGCTTCACCCGCTGCGACACCGCCGAGGGCGTGACATTCAACGCCTTCGCCGCGCGATCGAACGAACCATGACGCACCACCGCGGCCAGTGCGTCGAGCAGTGCGTAGTCGAGCATTAGCGTTCCTTAATCTGTGTTAGAGAAATTAGCTTTTGTTACTCCCGTCGATGCGACAGACTAGCGCGTCTCCCCACCTTCCGTCTACTGGATCGACTATGTCCTGGCTGGCTTTCTCTCATGGCGCGGCGTTGTGCGCGTCGTTGATCGTGACGATCGGTGCGCAGAACGCGTTCGTGCTCAGACAGGGCATCATGCGTTCGCACATCGGCAAGATCATCGTTGTGTGCATGCTGTCGGATTTCGCGTTGATCGCGGCTGGCGTCGGTGGGGCGTCGGCGCTTGTCGAGCGCTATCCGACGCTCGTGCATGCCATGCTGTACGCGGGGCTTGCCTATCTTGCGTGGTTTGGTATTAGCGCTTTGCGCCGCGCATGGCGGCCGGGACACGTTGGGCTCGATGCGAACGCGGCAAACGCTACGACTATGACTCCGACTACGACGCGCCAGCAAACCCAGCGCGCCTGGTCGATCGTTCTGACGACGCTCGCGCTTACGTGGCTCAATCCGCACGTGTACCTCGATACGTTTCTCCTGATCGGTACCGCCGGCGCGCGTGAGCCGATCGAGGCACGCACGGCGTTTGCGCTCGGCGCGATGGTCGTCAGTGCGGTGTGGTTCGTCGGTGTCGGTTATGGTGCGCGCGCACTTGCACCGCTGTTTCGACGGGCGGGTGCGTGGCGTGTGCTCGACGGTGCGATTGGCAGCATGGTTCTGTTGATTGCTGTTACGCAGTTGCGCTAGACGAGCGCACGATGCCGCTCCGTCGTAGCGCGCCCGCAAACCGGCAACGCGGGCACTGACGGGTATCTTCTGCATCCTGTTTGTCGAGGACAGGTAGTTTTTCATTCTTCGCGTGTCATATCGCGATGTCACTCAGGCGGTTCGAGTCGCTCCGTTCATGCAGCGCACTCGAACCGCGAGCTTGCCCGCACACACCACGAACGGCAAATCGCAGCGTTCGACACGGCTGGGTACAGCAATTGCTGAGGCATGTCGCGGTCCGGCGAACCACACCCGATGCCGGCCGCCAACCCTAAAACTATTCCAGCCAGCCATCGGCGGGAGGTCTCATGCTTCGATACGCTGCAATCTTCTTCGTCATCGCCATCATCGCCGCGGTATTCGGCTTCGGCGGCATCGCGGCCGGTGCCGCGGAAATCGCCAAAGTCCTGTTCTTCATCTTTGTCGTGATCTTCTTCGTGACCTTGTTGATGGGGGTTATCCGACGTTGATGTGGGTATCGGACACAACTCGATCAGTGCGACGCAGCGTCGTGCTCCAGCGCGGCGCCGCCAGCTGCACCGATGTTCAACTCTTCGCACAGGAAGTCGTACAGCGTTTGCACTGCCGCCGCCTGCGCGCCGGGCGTCTCGCGCATGAACAGTGCGAAGTCGGCGCTGGGCGGCTCGGGCAGGCGATCGCCACGCCCCAGCACCCGCATCGACTCATGCCGGATGTTGCCGTCGAGCAGCACGGACACGCCCAGCCCAGCCTCCACTGCCGACTGCACCGCCGGCAGACTCGTGCTCGTGCAGACGATGCGCCACGCGACACCCGCACGGCGCAGCGCGGTCAACACGCTCTGCTGCCACAGACACCCGCCGCCGAATGCGACGACCGGCAGCTCGTCTTCGGCGAACGCATCGAAGCCGCGCGCACCGACCCAGAAAAGCGGCTGGGTCCAGCTAACGAGCGGCACCGCATCGACGAGCGCCGGATCGGCGACGATCACATCGAGCGCGCCTTCGGCGAGCCGCGTCGACAACACGCTGCTCGTATCGACGACGATTTCCAGCGCGACCTGCGGATATGCAACCGAAAAACGCCGCAGCGCGCGCGGCAGACGACCGACCGCGATGTCCTCGAGCATCCCGAGACGCACCGTGCCCGACACCTGCCCCGCGCTCAACGCGCGACGGGCATCGGCAGAAGCGCCGAGGATCGTATGGGCGTACGGCAACAGCAGATGTCCCGCTTCCGTCAGTCGCACGCCGCGCGGCGAACGATCGAGCAGCCGCTGACCCACTTCGTCCTCCAGCCTGCGCAACTGCATGCTGACTGCCGCCTGGGTCCGCGCGAGACGCGCCGCCGCGGCGCTGACTGCTCCCGTCTCCGCCACTGTCACGAATGCGCGCAGGAGCGCGCTATCAAGGTCTCGCATTATCAGCATCCCTGATACGACTATAAGGAATATCAGCTTATCTTAATCAGGTCGGCGCCGATATGATGGGGCGAATGCGCTTTATTGCGGGCGCGCCGCAGCTTCGTTGCAGGTTCATCAAAGGTTCCGTCATGGTTGAAGACACGCTAGGTTCGCCGCCTTCCTCGCACCCGACATTCGCACTCCCAGCACCGCCCACGAGGTCGCGCCGCGCGCTTGGCATGGCGGCCCTGCTCGCCATGCTGTCGATGTCGAGCGTGCAGTTCGGCGCGGCACTGTCGGCCCCCACGATGACCGCGTTCGGCTCGCTCAGCACGACGTGGCTACGGCTTTGCTGGGCCGCTATCGTGCTCGCCGTGCTGGTACGGCCGAAGCTGCGCGGCTACGCGAGCGCACACTGGTTAGCCGCGCTCGCGCTCGGTATCGCGATGGCGGGCATGACGTTGTGCTTCTTTGCCTCGATCGAACGCATTCCGTTGGGGCTTTCTGTCGCGATTGATTTTCTCGGTCCGCTGACGGTCGCGACCGTAGGCGTGCGTCGCTGGCGCGCGCTGGTCTGGCCGTTGCTCGCGATCGCCGGTGTGCTGCTGCTCGCGCGCAGCGGTACGGGGTGGATCGGCGGATCGGTGGCGCAGTCGCTTGGCGTACTGCTGGCAGCAGGTGCCGCGCTCGGCTGGGGCAGCTACATCGTGCTGATGAAAAAAACCGGTGCTGCGTTCGAAGGCCTTGAGGGGCTATCGATTTCACTGATCGCGGCCGCGCTGGTCGCGACACCGTTCGGGTTGATCGACAGCGGCGGCCACATTCCACCGATGCAACTCGCCGCGACGGCCGGCCTTGCCCTGCTCGTTCCGCTACTGCCCTACGCGCTCGAAATGGTCGCGTTGCGGCAGATGCCGGCCGCGGCGTTCGGCATCCTGATGAGCGTCGAACCGGCAATCGGCGCGCTTGCGGGGTTCGTCGTGCTGCGGCAACCGATGAGCGTGTTGCAACTCGTCGGCATGGTGTGCGTCGTGTGCGCGAGCGTTGGGGTGATCGCAACGGCTACGCGCTAACGATTGCGCTAGGCCGCTTTCTGCGCGACGACGTCGGCAACGTCGGCATAGTCCTCGCCATCGACGTCGTAACCGGACGGCTCCCAGCGAATGGCGAGCAACGTCAGCAGCGAAGTCAACGGAGCCAGTGCGATGACCCAGAAAACCTTCGTACCCAGCGCCGCGGCCAGCACCGGAAACAGAAACAGCGACGCCGTCGATGCGGTGCGCACGAGCGCCTGGTTGAAGCCGACGCCGATACCGCGCAGCGAGGTCGGATAGCTGAGCGACGCGTAGGTCATCGAATGCGAGCCGGGACCGAAGCCTTGCCCGAACAGATACGCGCCGAGCAGAAGAATGGCTAAGCCGATGTACATCGGCGCGGCCGGCTTGCCGATCGACGCAAGCCCGATCAACGCGACGAACTGCAATGCGACGCCGAGCAACGTCATCTTCCACGCGCCGACACTGTGGGCCGTGCGCACACCAATCAGACCGCCGACAAACGCAAACAGCAGATTCAATGCAAGCGATGCGACGATCGTCGTGAGTGGTCCCTGCTGCAGAAAACTCGCGATGATCACCGGCAAGCCGAAGATCACGGCGTTATAGCCGAACGACGAGGCCGCACCAATCACCGCGGCCAGCACAGTACGCCGACGATAGGTTGCGTTTAACAGCACCACGTAGTTGCGCCAGGTTGCGGCACGCGGTGCGCGAACGGGTGCGGCGTCGCGCTCGATCACCGTTTCGATGCCATACGTGCGCTTCAGGATGCGCGCCGCGCCCTCGAGGTCGCCTTGATTCGCGGCCCACACCGGCGACTCGCTGATATAGCGGCTGCGAACCGCGATGATGACCAGCGCCGGTACCGCGCCGAACGCCAGCGTCAGTCGCCACAGCCAGCCAAGATGCGCGGGCGGCAATATCGCGTACAGACTGAGGATCAGCAGATAGCAGACGCTCGTGGCCGCGTACCACGCGGGGCACCATGCCGCGACGGCGGCCGCCTTGTTGCCCTTGCCCGACACACGCGAGAATTCCGCGAGAAACGCCATCGCGACCGGCAGATCGAGGCCGACACCGAAGCCCATCAGAAAGCGCGCGCCGCCGAGCACCCAGGCGTTCGGCGCAAGGCCCGCCGCGATCGCTGCGATGACGAAGAACAGCATGTCGGCCATAAACACGCGATATCGTCCGATGCGGTCCGTCAGATAACCGCCGAGCGCCGCGCCGAGAATCGCACCGAACGTAATTGCCGATGCGACGAAACCGACCTGCACGGGACTCAGCGCGAACTGCCGCGCGATGTCCTTGATGCCATAGGCAAGCGACGTCAGATCGTAAGCGTCGAGGAACACGCCGCCGAGTGCGATCGCGATGACGATGCGCGCGTGGCTACCCGGTTTCGCACCCGCATTGACGAGACGCGAGACGTCCTGTGCGGAGCGGATGACGGCATGATGCGACGGATGCGATGGGTCGGGCGCTGCGACTTCGTGCGCGGATGGGAAAAGCGTGACAGTGGACATGATTCAGCAGGCGCAGGGCGACCGGATAGATTCGAAGATCCGATGCTACCGAGCCACCCGTGCGCACCCAAACGATGAATTCGACTATGCAAATCGCGTATTGGGGAGGTGGGCGACGGGTGTGGCCTACAGCGGTTTCGCTTTGCGCAGTTTCGCCCCGTCGGCGCCGGGGTGGCGCACGATCCAGAGTTTGCTATAATGCGCGTCCACCGGAGAGATGGATGAGCGGTTTAAGTCGCACGCCTGGAAAGCGTGTATAGGTTAATAACCTATCCGGGGTTCGAATCCCCGTCTCTCCGCCAGGATTACCCTTTCAGTACTTTCAAGCAATCCCGTAGAGCCAGGTCGTACAAGGCTCAACGGCGAATCGACAGCTTCTCACGCACGCAGGGAAAATCCCGGAACGCCAATCGCGGCGGCGCCCCAGGACAACTCGGTGACGTCAGCAGTACACGCCTACGTCATCAGTAGTACAGGTACACATCGCTGGGATCCACAGCAAGGTTGTAATTGCACTGCGGCGAAATCGACGAACTCGCGTAACCGCCCTGCCACGACGGAGACAACACATTGCCGTTGGTGTCCCAGACAGTAACGCCTGAGAACTGCGTCATTGCCTGAGGCGGTAGCTGATCGCAACTGCTCACCCCATACACTTCCAGTGTCCCGCCGAACACCCATTGCAACTCGCCCTGCGGCGCAGTGTTCAAGGTCACGCTCTGACCGTTGGTCGTGTCCTGAGTGACGATGGACCAGGACCCGCAATCATAGACACCCACCCCGCACAGCGAATACATGTCGCCCAGGATCTGGTCGCCCGGCGAAACCGAGGCCGGATCGGTATGGGTCGTTGTGCCGGCCGTGCAGCAGTTCCAGCTCGCGATGGTCCAGGCGTTATCGCCAAAGCCGTTAAAGCCAAGCACCGGTTGCAGGATCGACTGTACGTTCGGGGTCTGCTCCAGCCCGGGAAAGAAAAACACTGTCTGCCCCGCGACATTGTTCGGAGTCGACGGTACGGTCCAGCTGGCTTGCAGACGACCGACATTGCTGCCGTTCTGATAGTTGACGCTCTCGATCCAGCCCGTGTACGTCGGTTGCTTCGGACCCGACGCAGCCGCCGATGACAGCGAACCGGCTGCTGTCGGCGCGATGCTATGACCCTGCCGGTCGAAGTGCGCACGACCGCATTTCGCCGCTGAGCGGATGGTCCCGTTGCTCTGACGGATGCTCGCGTCCGCGCGCAAGCTTTCGCCCGCATGAATGGTCTGGACGCAATCGGGTGAGAAGTAACCGTTCGGCGTCACGACGTATTCGAGCGGTACGTTAGCGGGGCGCGACGTCTCGCTTAGCGAGCCTACGGTGGTGAGCTGACGCGTGGGCGCCAAAGGCCCGGCAGCGTGCGACGACGTAAAGACCAGCAAGAGCAACCATGCAGAGACGAACAGCCATAAATGCCGGATGGATAACAACTGTTTACTCGGGTTCATTTGACATCCTCTCAGAGTGTGATGGGGACTTTAGCTAACGCACATCTAGCCTGATTTTTCTCAGATGCGTGGTGGGCTTCCAAGAGCATTCGAGCCGACAACGTTCGCTTCATTGAGGATGGTTGACACGTATTTTCGCAATGCCCCTGAAGCGAAAATTGATGCACGAATACGAACCCTCATATGCATGCATATAGTACGCATGGCGAAATATGTAGATCGAATGCAGTGCGACCTTTAGGACCACTTCTGCAATTTATATCGCCTCGCCCGTTACAGGGATGCACCGTGGATCGGTTGAACGTTTTCTCGTGAAGACTGCAGACGCCGCGCGAGTTACCTGCTGTGTTGAGGCAACCTATGCATTTTCCATCTCATGCTCCACGGCTAGGACGAGAAACACAGAGCAACTGAGTTTCCGTGCACTCACTGCTTCAACGCATAACCAAGCAGACGTTCAGCCGCACCGAGCTTTTCGCAATCTGGAGTATTGGATGCAAAGTGCGACTGCATACGCGCGTCATAGCAACGATAAAGCGGGATCGTATTCGGTGCGGACTGTGCGTAGACCCAACCTGCTGTACGAAGCCGCTGATAGGCATGCGCCTCGCAAAAACCTTTTTCTGCAAGCAGATGATCCGGATGACCGGGACGTTGACTAACGCAATCTTCGAGTTCCACAGACGCTACCCCACCTGGTGCGGCCGTCATCAGGTAACCGGACGTGGTGTCGAGTGTGTAGACATTGTCTTTAGCTGGAACCGCCGCCGTTGTCGACCAGCGATCATGTAACGTCGGTGCATACCAGCGAGCGAGTTGCACACCTACATGAGGCTCCGTCACATCGCTGACAGGCGACACAGTCACGTCGCGAAACACAAGGTATTTCTGGTTTCCGTCAGCATTCGGTGGAATATAGGCGTAGACGAGCATCCACCTGTTCGACAACTGATTGCTCCCATTGCCTGCGTCGAGCAGCACCGGATAAAAGATCAGCTCCGATGGTGCGGGTCGTGCCCACTGTCCGGGATCGACGGCTAACAACGGTTCGGACAATGGTACAAGCGTCGTGTGGTCGATGGTGAGGAAGAGCCCCAATCCGCCCTTTACCCACCCCGTCAACACGAACTCGTGCCCGGTCGTCCACCAGGCCACGCTGACACCCGACCCACCTGCCAGCCGCGTCGCATCGCCGCCCAGCCCAGGTTGATCCCATGCGCCCTGGAAAAACTTCGTCCAGTGCCCCGGACCCGGCATAGAGACAGGCGAGCGCGCAACGATTAGTCCGCCATCTCTCGGGCGAAAGCAGTAAGCGTAGCGGTATCCATCCTGACCGTTCGCAACAGTGCAATCACCTTCACCGGTGTTTTTGCGTGCAGTGGGAGCATCGGTACCGGTGATGATCTGTCCGAGGTCGTGCCATGTCAGGCCGCCGTCGTTCGAGACGGCCGCTGCCATCGACATGTGGGTCTGCCCGATTGCATAGTCACAGGCAGTTTCCGCATGCACGAAGCCGAGCGTCGTTGCTCCATCGATTTCCGCATGATCCAGCCACCGCCCGCACGAATCGTAGCTTGAAGGTTTGCCCGGCCCCATGACAGTGCGTTCGGGACCACCCATATCGGCCGGATCGCGACCATCGATTGCACGGGTATCGTTGTGCGCGTCGAAACCGCGAAACTGTCTGTTCGGCAGTGCGATTTCCGTGAAGTGGTTATCGGCCATATTTGCTGCCGGGCCGCGCACTACTCGCGGAACCCCGACACGGATGTTGATACATCGCGTACAGGCGATCTGGTCCGCGGCCATCGCTACAGGTACCGACGACGCAGACTCACTCAGCGTAAGCAGCGCAAATATCAAACCGATCGCGAAAACATGGCGCGTCATAGAACGCGAAGACATATGGCACCTCTCTTCGTGACGTACACAACTCCACTCTGATGAATCGACGATCAGCGTGTAGACCCGGTACGATGGCAGAACTACACACGAAGCATGTGACACGCTTATGCCCAGGCAGGCACGTCAAACGCCTCGCGCAGCATCAACCGTTACGCTCGTCGTGCGATTTCAGGAGCACGTAGTCTCCATCCTCCGACGTGCCCGAGCCGATCTCAGTGAAGCGACATGCGCGGTAAAACGCGAGTGCCGATGTGTTGAGCACGAGACACTTCAACCGGTAGCGCAAGGTTGGCCAACGTGGCAACGCGCGTAGAAGCGCCCTGCCGACTCCTTTGCGATGATGGCTTCGCGCCACGTACAGATGGTGAATGAAGCTATCTTCCTCCCAGACCGAAATGAAGCCGACAGGATGCGACGATTCGTCTTCAGCGATCAGCAGCAATTCACCTTGTGTCTGTTCGTCGAAGTCCTCAAGCGAAAATTTTTCTGGCGCTTGCCACTCAAAAGCCTCACGGCGCCCCTGTAAAAATAGTTGTCTCAATGCCGGCCGGTCCTCGGGGATGGCGCGACGAACCTTGATCGTCATTTCGAATAGCCTCGAATCATGCAACCGGGTACGCGCGCTCGGCGGCATCGGCAGTTTGTGCAATCAGCGTGGAAATAGTCATCGGCCCTACTCCGCCAGGCACTGGCGTCACAGCAGCGCACCGCTCTATCAAACCGTCGAGATCGATATCGCCGATGCCTCCAGGATGATAGCCGGCGTCGATCACGATCGCGCCGTCGCTGATCCATTCGCTACGAATGAACTTCGGCTTGCCTACCGCACCGACGACGATTTGCGCGCGCCGGATTTCCGCCTCGAGGTTCACGGTTTTCGAATGACATAGCGTTACCGTTGCGTTTGCATTCGACAACATGAACGCCATCGGTTTACCAAGAATGGGACTGCGTCCAACGACTACAGCGCGCTTGCCCGCGACGTCGAGCTCGTAGTGCGCGAGCAAACGCATGATTCCAGCGGGCGTTGCAGATCCGAATGCGGGCTCACCGAGCGCCATCAGGCCAAAGCCGTGGCTGGTGACACCATCCACATCCTTGGCAATCGATATCCTGTCGAAGCACAGACGTTCGTCCACATGCGCGGGTACCGGATGCTGGAGCAAGATGCCGTGCACGGTCGGGTCCGCATTGAGCCGGTCGATTTCGGCGAGCACATCGGCCGTCGTTGCACTGGCTGGCAACCTGATCGCGCTCGAATCCATACCGACGCGCCTGCATGCATTGCCCTTCATCGCAACGTAGGTCGCCGATGCAGGATCGTCGCCTACCAGGATGGTGGCGAGTATGGGAGTCTGGCCGCCATTTCTTGCCTTGAGAGCAGTCACACGCCTGGACAACTCCTTTTCATACGAGGCGGCGACCGCCTTGCCGTCGAGTAGCAGGCTCATCGATTTTCTCCCTGCACGATTGCGGGCACGCGTGTCCACAAACAAGGAACACTTGCGTGCCGGGCTGAGTAAAGCGGAAATGAATGCCGATGTGCCTGATCCGGCACGGGCGGTAGAACGAGAATGGATGTGTGTGCAAGCATCGTCGGATGTCCCGGTGAGAACGATCAAGATGCCCAGGCGAACGGCGTTGCGGCGTCTACGCTTCCCGATGGTGATCCATCTTCCTTCTTCGCCAGTCACGTAGAGGCGCCATTTTACTTCAGTCTCTGCGACGCAAGGTGTGCGTCATTCAAACGCGCACAAGACCGGAGGTCGCGCGCGGCGCATTCGTCGCGCCGAACAGCGCGATTGCTGTGCGTTGGGGGTCGAGCTTCATGCTCTCGCTTGCAGCACCTGCGATCAATGCATCGAGCGCCATGGTCGGCTTCAGGTCGCGCGACTGATAAAGATCGGCGGGCCGCAGTCCGGGCCAGTCGGCGAGCACTCGCCCGCCTGTGACACTGCCGCCCAGCAACATCGCCACCGATCCCGTGCCGTGATCGGTGCCGCCGGTACCGTTTGCCGCAGCGGTACGCCCGAACTCGGTTGCGACCAGCACAGTCGTGTCGTCCCAGTGCGTGCCCAGCCCATCGCGCAGCGCGGCGAGCATCGTATCGAGCGCCTTGAGTTGTGCAGCAAGGCGCGGCGTCTGCGCGCTATGCGTGTCCCACCCACCGGTTTCGATCATTGCGATGCGCGGACCGTCTTCGCGTGACAGAAAGCCCGCTGCGAGCCGGCCGACGCTTGCGGGGTCCTGACGCGCACCGGCATCGCTCGCAAGGCCGCGTGCAGTCATCGCCGATTCCCACAACGGACGCAGTTGCGCGTCCTGCTCGTACAGTTGCGCGACGCGTGTCAGCAGATCGTCGGGCGCGGCTGGCAATGCGGACGGCGCGTACGACGCGACATCGGCGGGACCTCTCAATGCCATCGGTACGGTCGGCGCAAACGCGATGGCCGTATCGCGTGCGGGCGGCAGCAGTTGTGCGAGTCGGTTCAACCAGCCGTCCTTGACGCTATACGGCGCGTTGCCGCCGGTTTCGAGCACGTTCTGACCGTCGAAGTGTGACCGGTCGCGATACGGCGAAGCGACCGCGTGAACGAAGAGCGCCTGCTGCGCGGCGTACATCTTCGCGGTTTCCACCAGCGACGGATGCAGCGCAAACGTACCGTCGAGTTTGATCGCTGCTGCTGGATCGATCGCAAGTGCACCGCGCAGCGTCGCGTACGCAGGCTCCGCATACGGCACGACGATATTGAGGCCATCGGCCGCGCCGCGCTGGATCACGAAGACGAAGCGCTGCTCGGTACGCGCACTCGCGAACGCGATGCGCGGCGACACGAGGATCGTGCCAGCCCCTGCGGCGGCGCATCGGATGAAACTACGGCGCGACATCATGATGGTTCTCCTTTCTCATCTGCGCTGAAAGTCAGGCGACACCAGAAGCAGTGCGAGCGCGGTGGACGTACTCTCCGCTCGCGCCACGGCGCTCCGGGTGGCCTCGCTGATCGAGCCCGGCAGCAGCATGTCGCCGAGCGTGTTGGGGTCGAGTGTGTCGCCGGTGCGCGCGGCGAGTCGCTGCGCGAGTTCGACACGGCGCACCAGCGCGTCGGGCGCGGCCCAGCTCGCGGCGATGTCGTCGTAGCCGGCGGGCGATCCGGGACGCCATACCGGCTCGCCGAGCTGCGCGAGAAGAGGTGCGGCTTGCAAATTGCCGGTGTCGCGCCAGCCTAAGCCGCGTAGCGACGATATGGCCCATTCCCACGGCGTCTTGAACTTCGCCGGCGCGGGTGACCACGCTTCCGGTGTATCGAGCAACGCGCGATACACGGTCGGCAGATCGCCGCCGCTGCGCTCGAACGCGTTCGCAAGATGCGTCACCACGTGAGGCGGCGGTGTGTCCGCGACGAAGTGACAGGCGAGCTTGCCGGCGATGTGCATTGCACATGCGTGCGAACCCGCGAGATCTTTAAGGATGGCCTGAGCCTGGTCTTCACCCGGTTCGTCGTAGCGTCGACCGAGTACTACGCGCGATCCGGGCTCGTGCAACGCTGCGCGGAATATGAAACTGCCAGGTGGCGCTGCATCCGGGCGCGGGCCTCGCGCGGTAGCGATGCTCCAGCCGGTGAGCGCGCGAGCGAATTCCGTGACGTCCGCCTGGGTGTAGCCGCTGCGCACGCCTAGCGTGTGCAATTCCATGATCTCGCGTGCAAGGTTTTCGTTCAGGCCGCGTTTGTGTTCGGGGTCGCGCAGCTCTGCGCGCATCGCGGCGGTGCTGTCGGGGCCGATTGAGCGTGTCTGATCGAGGAAGAGCTGCATCGCGGGATGGCGCTCGACCGCTACCAGCATGTCCTCGAAGCGGCCGAGCACGTGCGGACGGATCGCTTCGACTTCGAATGCGCCGGCAAATTCGGCGACCTGGCCTTTATCCACCGATACGGCGAAGTGGTTCGACCAGAAATGTACGAGGCGTTCGATGAACGGGGTCGGCGTGGTTAGCGCGCTTGAGATACGCGCGGTTACGGCGTCGCGGTAAGTGCTTCGGGCTTCGACGCGCAGCATCTTGGCTAGTGAGCGGCGGGCAGTTTGCGCGGCGCTTGCAGCTGTCGCGGCGTCTGTTGGTTGCTGCTGCGCGGCGGCGGTGAATTGCTGGCGTTGCTGGGCGGCGTCAGTAGCTAGCGTGACGCTCGTCGGTTGGTTCGCCCATGCGGACGGCAGCGGCTGGTATGCGTCGAACTGCGCAGCGAGCCACGCATGTGGGTCGCTCGGCGCAGTGTCTTCCGGGCAGGCGCCGAGTCCGAACCGGTTCAGCGCGATTGCCGCGGGGGTCAGGGTCATGACGGGTCCTTCCGGGGTGCGTGTTGGGGTTAAACGCGCGATGGGAGGATTTCCGTCGGTGCGGGCGGGTTTTTGTGAGGGGATTCGGTTTGGTGACTATCGGGTGCTCAAGCTTTTCGAGTACCTTGACCCGATGGCGTAGTTATCCAGCATCAATCTTCAGACGTTGTAGACGCCTTTCACATATTCAGTAAGATGCACCCAAAATTCACTATCAAAGATACTTTCCTTGTCCAAATTGAGGATTTCCCCAATTTTCAAATAGACATTCATGTCAATGTCAGACGGGTTGAAATGAATTTTCATCAGCTCGATAAATAATCCCTCGTAGGCCATCTCGTATTCATCGTGCGCAATAAAATGCTCCACTGAATCGAGGGTTTCACCATCCAGCACGTCTTTGTACCTATCGAGAACGGATAGAAGCTTCTCCTTGACAAGAACGTAGTCAATCTCGCTATCTTTCATAAATTCCTCATGGCGGATTAGAGGGCACGTTAATATGTAACGACATCGCTATCGTCGCTCATCGAGCAAACACGCCTACCACCCGGAATCTTCTCCGTCTTCATCACGGATAGATAGCATGGTCTGCTGTCTAATCCATCCAAACAGCAGAGACAAATCGGCTTCAATGTTTGGTGGGTGGTTGGAAATTTCTATGAAAACATCCATTTCTCTCAGAAATAACCTGACATCAAATTTCCACCCACTCCCATCCTTTCCCATCAACTCAAACACGACACCGGATTCGATAGAAAAGGTGTCAAGAGACACTATCTTCTCACGAACAGCAGTCCGATTCTTCGGATACCACTTTCGATCGTCAAATGACAATATAAATTCTGCTGACACAATTTAACCCTACCGCCCGCGCTCAGAAAACGATACTACACATTCCGCTATATATTTTTTATTTACAGAATCAACTTCGCGCAACCATCCATCATTGCATCGAATGATATTGATCTATTTTATTTGAAATAGATTACCATGATTTCAGATTGTCATACGAATTCATCTTGACTGTCTGTATATTTATTGACTGAGCAAATTTGATAAATTTAGAGATGGTTCTTTCATCAAACATAACAATACTTTGACCTGCCTCGGGGGCAAACAAATGACTAATGAAAAAATCACACCCCCCCTTCACCATCTGATCAATGGCGATTGCACTAATTGCATGTTTACGGAACGAATTCAACAAAATGGAAGAAGGTGCAGTCGAAGATGCAACCCCTCCTTTTTTCGAAAGAAATTCATTTTTCCTTTTCCACAAACGATATTTCAACAAACTGTCCATCACAATCTTGTTATTTTCATTTTCACCCCAAAAATACAAACCGGAATTACCAATTCCTCGTTTTTCTTTAAATTCCAGCTTCTCAGAATCAAATAAAGACAGCCCATCGAAGTACGTCGAAAGCAGCTTTTCCGCGTTTTCCGTTATAAATCCATATGGACCAAATCCTTTTTCATCAAAATCATACTGATAACACAGGCAAATCGGATTTAGCCCACAATCCTTTACTTCATTGAATATATCAACCCATTCCGGCACAGGAAATTCAATCAATCTTTCCGCTCTCCCCGAAGCGTGAAAATCACCACGTAAAGACACGTTCCTCTCCTTGAGGGTTAACCGCATGTACATGCCCGCTTGCATGATGCTCGGGAATACCAGGCTCCCCAGCATCGGAGTGGCCATCCGGATGTTCAAACCAATAATTTTTTCCATCCGGATTGGTGCGACCCAATTTCGTTGCTCCAGATTTTTTCATTTCGAGCCAGTTCATTCCACGACTGGACGGATTCAGCTCATTCATTCCAATATCCTCTCCGCCCCTGGAGAGCCTCGGCACTTGCGCAAACTCCTGAGCCTGCTGCAAAGCTTCATTCCTGCTCTTAGTTTTAAAAATCTCACAACTCAACCCCCAAGGGTCGATCCAGCTGAGCGGATTAGGCGCATACCGATACTGATTCAGCCCTCCCGCCAACCCAATCGGATCCGGCGTAATAAACCGCCCGGCATCCGGATCATAGTATCTAAACGTGCTGTAACAAAACCCTGTCTCCAGATCCTCATACTGCCCCTGCAACCGCAACGTCTGCGGAAGCGGTTGCATCACGTCGCCCACCGGATTAGCCTGGAATTCTGGCGCATACTCCTGCAGCACGGTGTTCCCCCACGCCCGATAGCGCGTTCTCCACACCACCTGACCATCGCCGCTGGCCAACTCTTCCGGCGCACCGCTCGCGTTCGTATGGAAGTAGTAGATTCTGGCCTCAGGTTTCGCCTCGGCTTCCAACCGGTCTTTTTCACCTTCGTGGTAAAGCCGCCATAGCCACTGACTGTCGTCGTTGACCGCATCGATCCGTGCCAGCGGTACATAGCTTTCGCCTTCGTACAGGTACGTCACCACCTGATGCCCACGGCGTTCCTGTGCAAGTCGCAGGCCGTCCCAGACGAAATGCGTCAGTCCGAACGTATCGCGCTTCGTGGTCCGTCGCCCAAGCAGGTCGTAACTGAAACGCACCGCCTGTTCCACGCCGTGACGCGTCGTGCCGACCTCGATCAACTGGTGTTCTGCGTTGTATTTCAAGCGCTGCACCGTGTGCCCACCCGTCAACTTCTCGACAAGCCGACCATGCGCATCGTAACGATATCGCTGGTCCCCGCGCATCAGCAGGCGATTGCCTTCGACGCGTGCGGGCAGTCCAACTGGACGCAGGTTCGATGCGGCATCGTATGCAAACTGCTCGGCAAGGACACCTTGCGCTCCGGCGTTTGTGCTGCCGGCCGCAAGGCTGCTCTCGAGTAACTGTCCCGCCGGATCGTAACGATAGGTTTGCTCGCCGCTTAGTGGGTCGATGCGGCCCGTCAGTTCGCCACCTCGGTCGTAGGCGAATGCCTTGCGCAGCACGTCCTGCCTGGACCCGAACGCCGCCCAGGACGCAGGTGCATGCTGCGCATCGCCCGTCCATTGACCCACCTTCCGCGACAAACTGTCGTAGGTTGTCGTGAGCGTCTGCGTGCCCTGCGTCCGGCTCACTTCACGATGCAGTCTGTCTCGTTCGAAGTCGCACACCGTCTCGCCATTCGAGCTGATCTGGTGCAAATGGCCGCTGCCGTAGTACAGCCAGTTCATGGTGCGACCGTTCGGCAACGCCGTGCCAAGACGATTGCCCAACGCGTCGTATTCGTGAACCAGTTCGGTGAGCGTGGATTGCCCATCGTCACCTACCGCCTCCACAGTCTCGGCGACGACCCGGTCCAGTTCGTCGTACGCAAACGTTACCGTATCCATTGGGCGGCCATCGAGATGTTCGCGCGCAAGCCGCACGATACGCCCCGTCTCGTCGTAGTCGTATGTAGTCGCGGTCTCAGGCGTACGCTTGCCTGTCAGGCGCCCCAGTATGTCGCGCTCGAATTCGAGCGTTATCTGCTCGGGTGTACCTGCCGCCTGCGTAACCCGTATTGACGCGCCCCTTGCATCGCGCTGATATTCAACACGCACCCCGTCCGGCGCAATCTGTTCGATAAGACGGTCGGCCGCATCGTACGCAAACCGGTAACTGTCACGCACCTCGTTGTACAACGTGCGCAGGTTGCCGGCCGGATCGTATTCGAGGTCGATCTGATGACCGTTCGCATCGGTTCTCGACGCCACTCGCCCTGCGGCATCGAATGCGAACGCAGTCGTATGTCCGTTGCCATCGGTGAACGACGTCAGTGCATCCGCTAGCGACCAGTTACGACGCTGCTCGCTCCCATCTGCATAGAGCACATGAACGACCCGGTCGCGGTCGTCGTGACGATAACGCGTCGTGTGACCCAACGCATCGGTCAGCGCGCTCATCCGTCCACGTGCGTCATATTCGGCGCGAGTCGTGATGCCCGAACAATCCGTGCGCGCAATCATCCGCTGATATCGATCCCACCCAAACTGCACGATCCCGCCGCGCGCATCCACGATCGCCACCGGACGGCCATAGCGATTGAGTCTAAATTCCGTACGTTGTCCAAGCGGATCGATCCCGGCAACGACATTGCCGCGCATGTCGAACTCGAACTGCCATTGCCGTCCATCCGCCAGGGTCTTCTTTTCCAGATCCATCCAGAGCGGATGCCACGTGAACCGCGTCGTCTGATCGAGCGCATTGGTCAGCTCGGTAGGCAGCCCGCGCTCATCGTCATAACGCAGCCGCGTCGTAGCACCGTTCGGTTCCGTAAATCCAGCCAGCCCACGCTCCGCATTCCAGTCAAAGCGCCAGGTGTGCCCAATCGCATTGGTATGCGCAGTCACCAGGTAATCCGCATTCCACTCGCACTGCTGGGTGCGGCCAAGATGGTCCGTTACTCGTGTCGTCTGTTGCGCGAAATCGTACGTGAACCGATAACGCTCACCATCATCTGTCCAGTGTTCGACAACACGAGCCTCCCTGTCGACCAGACCACTTTCTTCAGCAAGCTCTTTGCGGTCGAACTCTTCCCACGCGTAGTACGCTGTCTTTCCACCCGGTAACCGGTGCATGGTCATACGACCCGCCGCGTCGTAATCGAAGCGCCGCCGCTCGCAGCCTTCACCATCGGACACACTCGCAAGCTGCCCACGCTCAGAATACGTGTAGCTCACGAGGCACTCAGTCGTGCCCCCCGCATGCAACATCACACGCGACATCCGCCCCTGATGCAGTCCGTCGTATTCGATCTGCACGCGATGGCCCGCTATCGTCGTCAGTTCGTTCAGACGGCCTTGTCCATCGTAGTAAAAGTACAGCCGGTTCGCGTTGCGATCCTCGAACACAACGGGACTCAGTATCTGCACAGGCACATCCGGTTGCGGCATACCGAAATCGAAACAGGTACCGTCAGCCTGCTCGATCATCCAGTGGCCGCCGTCGGTACACGCGAACGTCAGCCCTTCGCTCCGGTTGAAATACTTTTGCCCCGGTTGCAGATCGGGAACCGGCGTACGTCGTCCTTGCGCGTCGATCCACAGATGCGGATGTTCTTTTCCCACCCCCAGTTGCAGTTCGACCGCATACGGCAAGTTCCACCCACGACCAAGCGGCCGCTCCATACGCGGATCGAGACTGGAATAGAACCGCTGCCACACAATCGGCACCGGCGCATCCAGCACAAAATCCAGATCTTCATTGCCATCGAGAATCTTCGCGCCGGTCGGCATATGAACCGGATTCCCCATCCGCCCCGACATCGCCGCACCAACGAGCTTGTCGGCCGCCACGTTGATCGCGAAGTTCATCCCGAAGCAGGCGAGCTTGCTGAGCAGCGATCCTTCGCCCTTCAACGCCTGGCATATCGCAATCGCCAGCCCCGCATACTTCGCAATCGTCGCAAGCCACGGCGGCATCTCGCTCGTCACCTCGCGCACGCGCAACCGCTCGCCGCCAATGCTGACGTTAGTCGACCCGGTGTTGATCTTGCCTTCACAAGTTGTCGAATCCTTGATCCGCGACGCCGGCCTGCCATTGATAAAAACGCTCGCCGATCCCTCGGCCAGATACTCGCCCTTCGGAGTCGGATGGTTCTGGCACGCCACCATGTCCTGATCGACCGGCGTGAACATATCGGCGATGGATTGAGGTTCGACACCTGGCGGCAGCGGCGGCGCCGGCACGCCTGCGGCACGTGCAGCGCCGAGGCTGTTCACGAAAACATCGGTCGACCCCGTAGCAATGCTGCCCTTTACGTTGCCAGGAATCAGGCTATCGATCAGCTCGCCCGCTTTCTCCGATAGATAGCCTTCCAGAGAGTCCGACCCGGTCGCTTCCTTCGTGATGTCATTGACGACATGGGAAATCACCGCACCCACAACCGCGGTAAGTATCACGGCCCCCAGCCCGCCCGTTCCGACAATAAACGCCGCAGCCGCGCCAATGGCGAGACCGACCAGCAAGCCGGCACCGACAGTAGCCACGACTTTGAGCAACTGCCCCAGCAGCGAAGTGTGAGTGAAGGTGTCCTGCACCCGGGCGGCAGCGAGGAGTGACATGGTGAGATCAGTCCGAGTTCATCGTTGGAGAAAGCCAGCCGACATTTGCGTGCGACGCGCGTTTGTCAGACTCGCGGATACGCGGCGCCCATTAACCGTTCGCGCTATAGCTTGCGAGCAGTTGCTGCCAGGCCTCGCGATGCGCATCCGTCAGCGGCGTCTGGCTCGATAGCGTAATGACGAGCAGCCTCGGCGCATCGATCACGGTCATCGCCTGAATCTGGTGAAACGTCGAGCCCGATTGACGAAACGTGCTTTCCAGTTCCAGCGCCGGCGAACCCGGCGCACCGATTTCAACCTGCCGGCGTGCGATCTCCTTGAAGGCGGTGACGTGACGTGTCATCAATCCGATCTGCCGTTGCATACATCGGCTCAGGTCCTCGCCGCCAATCAACTGATCGCGACTCACTACGATCTGGAAGGTACCGTGTGTTTCCGGATGAGTCAGCGTCAACACGTTGACCGTACGATCGTCATTCAGCGAAGGAATGTCGAAACTGCATTCTTGAGTGAGATATTTCATGACTTTGGTCGGGAATTAAGGAGCGGCGCGCTTAGGTATCAATGCTCTACGGATTCAGATCGATCTTCTTGCCCTGCATCAGGAAGTATTCCGATGCGTGCTCGACGATCTGCACACCCTCAAGCCTGATGACACCGTCCTTGGTCATCGTGATACTCGACTTGCCGCACTGGATCACCACCTGCTCAGTAACGTTCAACAGATAGTTTCCCGCGGGAATGGGCGGTGGCGGCGCATCGCCGGCGGGCAATCCACCAACCGTGACCGAGAATCCGTTGCCGACGCAAACCGTCTGGTCGTTGCCGGTATTGGACACATGGTCATGCTTGACGTTGAGCGTGTGATCGTTGCCGACAGCCCAACGATGGTCGTGAGTGACGATGTGCATCTCATCGTTCTCCACCTCCGTCCGCATATCCCTCTCGGCCTGCAGCCAGAGTTCTTCCTCACCCTGCTTGTCCTCGAACCGGATCGCATTCGCGTTCCCGGAACCGCCCTTCATCGAGCGCGACAACATCCCGCTCTGCGTCGCGTTATCGGGCAGCTTCCACGGCGGCATATTCTGCGAATTGAACACGCTCGATATCACGATCGGCCGATCCGGATTGCCGTCCAGGAACGACACGATCACTTCATCTCCAACCCGCGGAATCTGGATCGCACCAAAGCCGCCACTCGCCCACGGCTGTCCCACCCGAATCCAGCACGAGCTGCGCTGATCGCGCTGCCCAAGCCGGTCCCAGTGGAACTGCAGCTTTACGCGCCCCATCGCATCCGTATAAATCTCTTCGCCCTTCGGCCCGACCACGATCGCCGTCTGCGGCCCGGCGATCATCGGCCGAGGCGCCGCCAATGTCGGTCTGAACGGAATCTTCTTGCGAATGCACACGAAGCTGTTCGAATACGTCGCGGTACCGTCGTGCGACTGATAGTTGTTGGTACCGTGGTGGCTCACCGACAGAATCAGGAACTGGTTGTCGTCCTGATCCGACGAGTCATGATCGTAGTGGCCGGTCAGTTCGAAATATCGTCCCGGTGCGAGCGTGCGGCAATTGCTCTCGCCGATAAACACTTTCTCCGACGCTTCGAGCGCTTCGAGCCGGAACTTCGTCAGCTCTTCGCCGCGGTCCGTCGAATCGAAACCGTGCAACCCCACGTAGTCGTAGATCTCGTAGCGTTCGGCATCGCCCTGGTTGGTCGTCGTATCGGCCGACACGTAGCGGCGCGCACCGGGTGCCTTGTAGTCGAACGTCTTCATGCTGACACGGCCCGACTCGAGTTGCCGGTCCGCGCGCCAGCTCGTCACGACGTTCTCGTCGTCGAGCATTTCGCGCGTCGCATAGCGCAGCGACGCCGCGCCGTCGATCGCCTTCGCGCTCTGCGAGTCGTCGGTGACGACCAGCTTGTGGCCGTCCTTGGTATGTTCGAAGAAGAAATACAGCCCTTCCTGTTCGAGCAAACGGCGCACGAAATTCAGATCCGATTCGCGGTACTGCGTGCAATAGCTATACGGCTTGAGCTCCTTGCGCAGGCGAAACTCATACGAAGCGAGCTTCGAGTATTGCGAAAAGACATCGCTCAGAATGTCCTCGACGTTTTTGTCCTGGAAAATCCGCGTGTCGAAACGTCTTCCTAGCATCCATAGCCACGGGCGTACGCTGGCCGAATAGGTTGCCAGTCCGCCGTCGGTGCCAAGATGAATGAAGCGTGTGACATAACCGTTGAAGTAGCGCGTCGATCCGTCCGTCACCTGCAGTTCGGCGCAAACCTGTTGGGCGATCAACTGTTTCAGCTGGATGCTCGGGTCCTGCGACACCAGGCCGAGCTCCATCCGGTAAAGCTGGGAGAGTTCGTCGCTACAGCTGAAGTCGTTGACAAGGAGTTGGGAGCGCCCCGACAGTGGCGTGTTGAGCGTAAACAACCGGCTGTTTTGCAGCCCAACAATGCTGGATAAATCGGACATCTGCATGGCGCTCCCTCGGTTCATGCCTGCCGGGCAGACACATACAATATGGGCGGTCTTGAAAGTAGTACTGACAAATCTGCCCGGCGAATATATTGTTCACATCGGTAAAACGAGTCAGCGGTAGAAGATTTAACGTCCTAACGAAGCAATGGTTTAAGAACGATGACGAAAAAATTTCCTCGACCAATGATATCTCTCGCATGAGCCAGGAAATATTTTCCTGTGTGACAAACAACTCAACAGGACCACAATGAGTGACACCGATTTTTTCGTGTGCTCGGCTGATAATCCCAGCCCGCTGATCGGACTGCCCGGGCAGCTCGGCCCGTCGTTCATTCCAGGCCTCGGCGCCAGCAGTTGCGCGGGCTCCGACGTGATGCCGGTACTCGTCGATATGGGCGGTCTGTATCCGGCAGATTCGGTTTCCGTCTGCCGTTATCTGATTGCCGAGCTGAAATACGACGACACGCTGACACCTGAAGAACGCGCCAGCGATTTCCTGAAACTGCAGCGTGCTTTACGCGAAGTCGAGGATACGCTCGGTAAAACCGAGTTTGGCCAGCTGTATAAAGAAGCGCAAAGCGTCCCCGGTCTAACCGGCGACATTCTCAATGCGTTTTATGCACCCAGCAATATCAGCGCGACGACGGCAACCGGTGCGGGTGCCGTAGCCTCGTTGATCCAGAAGGCCAAAACATCGGATCTGCTCGACATTCCCGAGCCCGCTCGACAAAAGCTGTTGCAGTGGGCAAGAAAAGGCGGCAACCAGGGCATCAAATCGGCCCAGAAGAAACTCGGCGGCATGCTGAAGCTGGTGCAGGTCGACGGCAAATGGGCCTTTGAAATTCCGGCCGGCAAACAGGCGGCCGGCTATGTCATCAGAGGGCGTGCAGCGGCCAACGTGGTGCGCATCCCCGCCTATCGCCAGGCCGCGCTCGAAGCACTCGAGGCCCGCAACGCACTGAGCCTCGAAGGCTTCGGCCGGACGATCGGCGGTCGCGTCACGGGCGTCGGCGTGGGCGGACTGCTCGCGCTCGGACCACAGGCAATCTTCGACGCGATCGATGCCGATAATCTGCATCAGTTCGCGAGCCTCGAGGCGCATAATCAGCCCGCCAACGCGGCCGGCTGGCTGGCCGGCTGGGGCGCCGGCGCGATCCTGCCGGGCGCGGTGGCGCTCGTGGTCGGTGCGCCTGTCGAAGTCCCCGTGCTCGCGGTGCTCGCCGTCGGTTTCGGCGTCGGTCTGGCCGTTCAGGTGTTCACGTCGCGTCACTTCGGCAAAGCCATCGGCGATTCGTGGGACAAGCTCGCGGCCGGACATTACTGGTAGGCCCACTGGTAGACCGTATACATGGAAAGAATTCTGGTCCGGATGCCGTTCGGCATGTTCGCGTGCAACCTCGTTGCGGGCGCCATGCTTGCTGCAAGCTTCCCACCGTTGCTGTGGCTGCTGCCCGTGATGCTCGCCGCATCGCTCGCCTTCTGCATATTCGCGGCATTCTTCGCGACGAGCTATACCGCCTATCACACGGGCATCGGTATCCTGCTGCGCGTGACCTTCTGTCTCTTCGCGCTGGCCCTGCTCGAAACGGTGGCGGAAATCGCCGCGTTGCCGGTTCGTACGATATGGATCGCGGCAGCCGGCTATCTGATCCTGTTGAGCGCGGTGTATCTGCTGTACTTCAATCGCGAGCGCCGTGCGCACTGGCGCGACTTCGCCGCGACGCTGTCGAGTCCCACGCTCGTCGTCGAGAACGCTCGGGTCAGGCGCATCGTCCGTGCCCGCGCATCGAACGGTGGCACTTCTCGCACCCTTGCCGGCATCGGCGCCGCGCTGGGCGTCGCGGCAGTCGCCGTAGCCGGTGCCACGATCGGACCACATGGAAAAGACATGTTCCAGACAACCGCCCTGCTCGTCGTGATTCTCTCGCCTGTCATCTTTCTGCGGTACATGATGGTCTACTTCGTTTCCATCGCCGAAGTCAGGCACGCGGAAAAGCAGCGCAACACACGTTTCGCGTTCGATAACGTCGATGAATTGCAGCGCGAGCGCGCGACGTCAGGTCTCGCCCGGCTGCTGAACCCACGGCTGCGGCAGGCAACGCGGCCTTCCCGCTGATTCCCCCGAGCATCGAGGCAGCGACTGGACCATGGAAGAACTACTTCCTTTCTATGAACGCGAACTGGCGCTGCTAAGGCGCTATGCACGCGACTTCGCGGGCCGCAACCCGAAGATCGCCGCGCGCATCGCGCTGTCGGGCGAGCGCTCGGACGATCCGCACGTCGAACGGATGGTGGAGTCGTTCGCGCTGCTCAGCGCGCGCATCGATACGCGGATCGAAGACGAGTATCCGGAGTTCACCGAGGCGTTGCTGGAGATGCTGTATCCGCAGTATCTGCGCGCCATTCCATCGTGTTCGATCGCCCAGTTCGCCGCCGACCCGCGCGCAAGCCAGCTAACCGAAGCCGTGACGGTCGCGCGCGGCGCGATGCTCGAAGCGCGCAACGGCGAGTGCCGTTTCAGCACGGTGTACGACGTTACCGTCCTGACGTTGCGGCTGACCCAGGCGCGCTACTCGGTCACCGCAATTGCCCCTTCCAGCGCGCGCCTGCCCGCGGCCACGACCGGTCTGATCTCGATCACATTCGAGCCGCCCATCGAGTCCGGCGAATTCACGCCGGCCTCACGCGCCGAAACACTGCGGGTTCATCTAGGCGGCGAGCAGCCGTTCGTCTCGGCGCTCGCGGATACCTTGCTGATGCGCACGACCGCCGCCTTCGTCGAGGCGGACAATCGCGGCGTGTGGAAGCCGCTCGGGCGCGTTCCACTCGAAGCCGTCGGTCTCGCGGAACACGATGCCCTGCTCGATGCGCCCGCGGGTGCTTCCGGGGCGCTGCGGCTACTGTTCGAATTCTTCGCCTTCCCGGACAAGTTCCAGTTCGTCGATATCGCGCTCGCGCAACTGATGCGCGCCGCGGGACCGTGCCGCAAGCTCACGCTGCATCTGGCCGTCACCGGCACGCCTACCGATTCACCGGTCGCACGCTGGCTCGAGATGCTGAATGCGACCCATCTGAAGCTGTTCTGCACGCCCATCGTCAACCTGTTCAAACGCGAGGCGCAACCGATCCGCGTCGCAAGCGCGACCGTGTCGTATCCGGTGATCCCGCAAACGCTACGCGTCTCGAACACCGAAATACATTCGATCGATTCGGTGCACGTCACCGAACAGAAACCGACCGGCAAGACCGTCACCGTGATCCCGCCGTATCGTTCGTTGCAGCACATCGAGCACGCGAACCCGTTGGGGCTCTACTGGATCTCGCATCGCGACCGCTGGGTCGCGCGACAGCGCCCGGGCTACGAAACCGAGATCGCGCTGGTCCGCATGGACGGCACGCCCGCTTCGTTTGCCACGCAGCTCGGTATCGAGCTGACCTGCACCAATCGCGATCTGCCCGCGGGTATGTCGTTCGGTGCGCCGGGCGGCGATCTGCTCAATGAAGACGCATCGTTTGCGTGCATCATCTCGATGCTGCGCAGCCCGAGCGTCACCGCGCGGCTGCCGCGTAGAAACCAGGCGCTGTGGCGGCTCGTGGCGCAACTCACGCCGAATCTGTTCTCGTTCGGACTCGCCGGGCTCAAGGCGTTGCTGCATCAGCACGTCGGTGCGGGGGCGCCGTCGGTTGCGCGCGTCATCGACGGGATTGTCGGGCTTGATTACCGCGCCTGCATGAAGTGGATGCCGATCAAGCCGCTGCCGACCTTCGTACGCGGTATCGAAGTGCGCCTCACACTCGATGAAACCGCGTTCGTCGGTGTCAGTCTCGCGACCTTCGTCAGCGTGATGGATCAGCTCTTTGCGCCGTATGCGCATCAGAACAGCTTCGTGCAACTGGTCGTGATCTCCAGCGCGACTGATACGGAAATCGCTCGCTGCGAGGCCCGGCAAGGCATGACGGCCGTGCTCTGAACGCCGCGGCGCGCCCTGTTACACCGTAACGAGTGGTTACCACTTGCTGCATCTATTTCAGCCGCCGACATCCACAATCCGTACCGTGCTCCCGAACACTCGGGACCGTGGAGAAACAAAATGCGAAAAATTGCAGCGGTATTACTGATGGCCGGCAGTCTGACTGCCGCCGGACAAGCCTCCGCTCATGACCGTAGCGGGGCTATCGTCGGTGCGTTGATTGGCGGGGCCGTGCTGGGCGCCGTCGTCAGTTCCGCCCTGAATCCGACGCCGGTCTATGCAACGCCGGCGTACCCGCAACAACCTGTGTACGCACAACCGGCGTACCAGCAGCCTGAGTATCAGCAACCGGAGTATGCGCAGCCCGCTTATCCGCAACCGGTCTACCAGCAGGCCCCCGCCTACAACGGTCCGCCGCCGGGATATTGTTACGATCGGTATCAGGGTGCGTATGTCGCCTGTGGCGCGCCGGGCGGTCAATATGGCTACGCGCCGGCCCAACCGGGCTGGTAATAGCGATGCGCGTCCCGCTCAATAGTTGACGGCGACGCGCGCAATCATCCGGTCCGGCCGATCCGCTACGGATGCCGGATATAGTCGACCAGCGCCCGCGTATAGGCGTCCGGCTTGCGATCGACGAGACTCACGACAATCGCCGCAACGAACCCCGCCGGCACACCGAACACCCCCGCGCTGATCGGCTCGATGCCGAACCATCGTGCGCCTGTGAAACCGGTCAGTTGGGTAAAGAACGGATACGTCGAGACGATGTAATACAGGTACACGGCGAGTCCCGCCACCATCCCCGCCACCGCCCCGAGCCGGGTCGTGCGCTTCCAGAACACGCCGAGCACGAGCACCGGAAACAGACTCGATGCCGCCAGCGAAAACGCCGCGCCGACCAGAAACAGGATATTGCCGGTATTGAGCGACGCCACGTACGACGCAAACAACGCCACCCCAAGCAACAGGATCTTCGAGATCGTCACGCGCCGCTGGCTCGATGCCGCCGGATCGACCATGTGATAGTAGACATCGTGCGATAGCGCGTTGGCGATTGTGAGCAGCAGACCATCCGCGGTGGACAGCGCCGCCGCCAGCGCACCCGCCGCAATGAGCCCCGACATCACATAAGGCAGCCCGGCAATCTCGGGTGCCGCCAGCACGACCATGTCGGGCTGCATCTGGATCTCGCTCCAGCGCACGATGCCGTCGCCATCCGGATGGAGAATCGAGATCAGATGCGGCTCGACCCTCTGCCATTGCGACACCCACTGCGGTAGATCGGCGAACCGGTGGCCGACGAGGTTCGTCAGAATTTCGAACTTGATCAGTACCGCGAGCACGGGCACCGTCAGATAGAACAACGCGACGAAGAACAGCGTCCAGCCCACCGAGCGCCGCGCGGAAGCCACCGACGTCGTGGTGTTGTAGCGCGTCAGGATGTGCGGCAGGCTCGCGGTGCCGAGCGACAGACACAGCAGCAGCGACAGGAAATTACGCTCGTGGATGCGCCGCTCGCTGTCGCTCGCCGCGGGAAACGGTTCGTGCATCGGTACCGGTGCGGAGGCACGCACGAGCATGTCGTCGCGTTGCCGGGTCCAGACAATCCGCGCGCTCGCCGCATCGGCTGGAAACGCGACGAGCTCGCGTTCGCGCTCGCTGATTTCGCGCAGCGGCCCATTGTGTCGTCGCAGATCCGCGATCTTGTCGGTGAGCTTTTGCCGCTCGTCGACAAACGATTGCGGCAGCGTGTCGAGCCGCTGCTGGATCTGCGCGGCGTTCTGCCTGTAGGCATCGCGTACCGTCTGCTCCTGCGGCGACGCACGCACCTCGCGCTCGAGTGTTTCGACGCGCGCCATCAACCGTCCGTAGCTGAATTGCGGCACCCAGCCGAGGCCATCCTTGTGCGCGATCATCGACACCGGAATCAGGATCGCCGCGATCAGGATGATGTACTGCGCAACCTGCGTCCAGGTCACCGCGCGCATGCCGCCGAGAAACGAACACACGAGAATGCCCGCAAGCCCGCAGAAAATCCCCACGGCGAAGTCGACACCGATGAAGCGCGTCGCGATCAGCCCGACGCCCTGAATCTGCGCGACCAGATAGACGAACGAACAGAGGATCGCCGCGAGCGCCGCAAGGCCGCGCACGAGATTGCTCGAAAAGCGCGTGCCGAGGAAGTCGGCGATCGTATAGCGCGCGAGCTTGCGCACATACGGCGCGAGCAGAAATGCGACGAGGCAATACCCGCCGGTCCAGCCCATCATGTACGCAAGGCCGTCGTAGCCGGTCGCGTACAGCGAACCGGCAAGGCCGATGAACGACGCCGCCGACAACCAGTCTGCCGCGGTCGCCATGCCATTGAATACCGAAGGCACGCGCCGCCCGGCCACGTAGTACTCGACCAGATCGGAAGTGCGCGAGAGCAGACCAATCACCGCATACACCGCGATCGGTACGAACAGGAACACGTAGCCGATCCACATGCCCGGTCCCGTCGATCGCTCGATGCGCCACATCACGAAGATGAAGAACAGGAAGCCAAACGTGTAGATCGTGTAGGAGCGGGCCAGCCGGTGCGCGAGCTTCATCGGCTCAGTTGCCGCGCGCGGTGTTTTCCGCGTCGAGTGTGTTCAGCAACGTGCGATCGGCGCGCTGCATCAGCACGATGTAGATAGCGATCAGCGCGAGGTAGGCGAGGATCGCCCCTTGCGCGCCGATATAGAACGGAAGGCGGAAACCGGCAAAGCGAACCTGCATGAGACTGCGCGCGACGAGCGGCACGATGAACGACACGCTGAGGCCGAGCGTCATCAGTACGGCGATCAAGGCGAGATTGAAGCGCCAGTAGCGGCGATGCGCACGCGCCATCGCCACCGACACAGGCGGCGGGTCGGGCAATGGATTCGACGACGAGGGAGAGTGGTGTGGCGCGGTCATGCGCCTGTTTAACAAAAAGCGCTCGCGCAGGCAATCGGGATTGTCGTTGGTCTCATGGCGGTGCTGTCGAACGTATGCGTTATGGCGGCTCGTTCGCAAGCCGACAGTTCAAAAAAAAAGACGGCGCGTCTTGCGACACGCCGTCTTTTGTCGAACCTTCGCGCGTACCGCGAAGTGCAAGGCAAGCGTCAGCGTACTTCGCCGAGCTGGTCGAGGATGGCCGGGTTTTCGAGCGTCGAGATATCCTGCGTGATCGCTTCACCCTTCGCGAGCGAGCGCAGCAGCCGGCGCATGATCTTGCCCGAACGGGTCTTCGGCAGGTTGTCGCCGAAGCGGATGTCCTTCGGCTTCGCGATCGGGCCGATCTCTTTGGCCACCCACGCGCGCAGCTCGTTGGCGATCTTCACGGCGTCCTCGCCCTCCGGGCGCGACCGTTTGAGCACCACGAACGCGCATACGGCTTCGCCAGTCGTGTCGTCGGGACGACCCACTACCGCCGCTTCCGCGACGATCGGATTGGCCACGAGCGCCGATTCGATCTCCATCGTGCCGAGCCGGTGGCCGGACACGTTGAGCACGTCGTCGATGCGACCCATGATCGTGAAGTAGCCAGTGACCTTGTCGCGCACGCTGCCGTCGCCGGCGAGATACAGCTTGCCGCCCAGTTCTTCCGGGAAGTAGCTCTTCTTGAAGCGCTCCGGGTCGCCCCAGACGGTGCGCAGCATCGCCGGCCACGGCCGCTTGATGACGAGAATACCGCCCTGCCCGTTCGGCACGTCCTGCCCGGTCTCGTCGACGATCGCCGCCATGATGCCCGGCAGCGGCAGCGTGCACGAACCCGGCACGAGCGGCGTGGCGCCCGGTAGCGGCGTGATCATGTGGCCGCCGGTTTCAGTCTGCCACCAGGTGTCGACGATCGGACAGCGACCGCCGCCGACGTTCTCGTGGTACCACATCCACGCTTCCGGATTGATCGGTTCGCCGACCGTGCCGATGATGCGCAGCGAGCTCAGATCGTAGCTCTTAGGATGCGCCTTGCTGTCCGCTTCGGATGCCTTGATCAGCGAACGGATCGCTGTGGGCGCCGTATAGAACAGCGTGACCTTGTGCTTCGCGATCATGTCCCAGAAGCGGCCCGCGTTCGGATACGTCGGCACACCTTCGAACACGACCTGGGTCGCGCCGAGTGCGAGCGGACCGTATGCGATATAGCTGTGACCCGTGATCCAGCCGATATCGGCGGTACACCAGAAGACGTCGTCCGGCTTCCAGTCGAAGGTCCACTTCATGGTCTGCGCGGCCCACAGCAGATAACCGCCGGTGCTGTGCTGCACGCCCTTCGGCTTGCCGGTGGAACCCGACGTATAAAGGATGAAGAGCGGATGCTCGGCGCTGACCCACTCGGGTGCGCAAGTGTCGGCTTCGTTCGCGACGACCTCGTGCATCCACAGATCGCGCCCTTCGTGCCACGCGATCTTGCCGCCGGTGCGTCGGTACACGACGACGCTATGCACCGCTTCGCAACCGCCCATCGCGAGCGCTTCGTCGGCGATGTTTTTCAGCGGCAGTGCCTTGCCGCCGCGCATCTGTTCGTCGGACGTAACGAGCGCAACTGCGCCGACATCGACGAGCCGCTCGTTCAGCGACTTCGACGAGAATCCGCCGAACACCACCGAATGCGTCGCACCGATCCGCGCGCAGGCCTGCATCGCGACGATGCCTTCCACCGACATCGGCATGTAGATCACGACACGATCGCCCTTCTTCACGCCGCGCTTCTTCAGCGCATTGGCGAAGCGGCATACGCGCTGCAGCAGGTCCTGATAGGTGACGCGGGTAACCGTACCGTCGTCGGCTTCGAAGATCACCGCGACGCGCGCGCCGTTGCCGGCTTCCACGTGACGATCGAGGCTGTTGTACGACGCGTTCAGGTCGCCGTCCTCGAACCACGTGTAAAACGGTGCGTTCGATTCGTCGAGCACCTTCGTGAACGGCTTCTTCCAGCTGAGCGTTTCGCGCGCGAGACGCGCCCAGAAACCTTCGTAATCGCGTTCCGCTTCGGCGGCGAGCGCCCGGTACGCATCCATGCCGGACACCGTCGCCTGCGCGACGGCAGCGGCCGGCGGCGGAAACACACGGTGTTCCTGAAGAACAGATTCAATCGCAGACATCGACTACCCCTTGGTGAAGATGAAACCGTCAATCTGTGCCGGCGCGCCTGTGCAGCCCGTGACGCGCCGTATCGTCATGGCGCCGCCGCGCTGCGGCGCCTGTGTCCCAACCGTTGCAGGGCCGGTGCGGCAACGCACCATCCCGCGATATGCGCCCATACGATAGACGTTGCAACTTACCGGCCACTTACGCACGGTTCGTGCCGCGTTGCACGCACTGCGTGGATTTCGCATCGGGCGTGCGGGCCATGTGCCCGCTTTCGATCGCGTCTTCATGCGCCGGGCGCGGCCCATTTCGTTTCTGTTTCTACAAGCGTTTTGACAATCGCGTCTGCCATGTTAACTGAACTGGCCGCCCGGACTCCAGCTTGAATCGCACTGCACGGTGCCTTGCGCCTCCAGGGCGCCTCGACGACCGCGGCAGCCTCCGCGGCACGTGTCCGCGCCGCCGCGGCTCGAACCGGCGACGCTGTACAATAACGCGCCCGGTGCGCTCTACGCTTGCGTTGCGTCGCTTGACGGCCGGCCGCTGCCATAAAGGCTGCGGCCCCATCAACGCTCGACGCAGCGCGCCCAGCATGACTCGTCGCGGCTTGCCGCCACCCCGCTCTCACTACCGACACCGCCCTATGTCCGCTGCACGCCCCAGCCCTTCCGGCCCACGCCGTCGTTCGATGCGCCCGCTGCCCGCTCTCATCTTCATGAGCCGCTGGCTCCAGGTGCCGCTCTACCTCGGCCTGATCGTCGCGCAAGGCGTGTATGTCGTGCTGTTCCTGAAGGAAGTGTGGCATCTCGTCAGCGCATCGATGACGCTCGACGAGACCAACATCATGCTCGTCGTACTCGGCCTGATCGACGTGGTGATGATCTCGAACCTGCTGATCATGGTGATCATCGGCGGGTATGAAACATTTGTGTCGCGGCTCGGCCTCGAAGGCCATCCCGACGAGCCCGAATGGCTCGACCACGTGAACGCCGGCGTGCTGAAAGTGAAGCTCTCGATGGCGCTGATCAGCATCTCGTCGATTCATCTGCTGAAAACCTTCATCAACCCGGACCAGCACACGGAGCACGCAATCATGTGGCAGGTGCTGATCCACATCGCGTTCCTCATGTCCGCACTGGTGATGGCGTGGATCGACCGCCTCACCACGCATACGCATCCCGAGCATTACCAGGAACTTGCGGCGCGCCATCCGGTGCCTATGTCGGCACCCGCGCCAGACTAAGTTGAGCTGAGGCAACACCCGTTTCACACATATACCTACAAGATTTCCCTTCCCCACAGAGCCAGCCATGACCGTCATCAAACAGGAAGATCTGATCCAGAGCATCGCGGATTCGCTGCAGTACATCAGCTACTACCATCCGCTCGATTACATCCAGGCGCTCGGTCGCGCATACGAACTCGAAGAGAGCGTCGCCGCCAAAGACGCGATCGCGCAGATCCTGACCAACAGCCGCATGTGCGCGGAAGGCCATCGGCCGATCTGTCAGGATACGGGCATCGTCACAGTGTTCGTGAAGGTCGGCATGGACGTGCGCTGGGCCAGCGAAAGCGGCAGCGCGACGATGGGCGTGACCGACATGATCAACGAAGGCGTACGCCGCGGTTACCTGAACCCGGACAACGTGCTGCGCGCATCGATCGTGAGCCCGCCCGAAGGTGGTCGCAAGAACACGAAGGACAACACGCCTGCAGTCATCCACTACGAGATCGTGCCTGGCGACAAGGTCGATGTGCAGGTTGCGGCAAAGGGCGGTGGCTCGGAAAACAAGTCGAAGTTCGCGATGCTCAATCCGTCCGATTCGATCGTCGACTGGGTGCTCAAGACCGTGCCGACGATGGGCGCCGGCTGGTGCCCGCCGGGCATGCTCGGGATCGGTATCGGCGGTACTGCTGAGAAAGCGATGGTGATGGCGAAGGAATCGCTGATGGATCCGATCGATATTCAGGAGATCATTGCGCGCGGTCCGCAGGACTGGATCGAAGAACTGCGTATCGAGTTGCATGAGAAGGTCAATGCGCTCGGCATCGGTGCGCAGGGGCTTGGCGGTCTCGCAACTGTGCTCGACGTGAAGATCCTGGCCGCGCCGACGCACGCCGCGAGCAAACCGGTCGCGATCATCCCGAACTGCGCGGCGACACGTCACGCGCACTTCACGCTCGACGGCAGCGGGGCCGCGAAGCTCGAAGCGCCGCCGCTCGACGCATGGCCGAAAGTTCAGTGGCAACCGAATACCGAAACCAGCCAGCGCGTCGACCTCAACACGCTGACGCCGGCAGAAGTCGCAAGCTGGAAGCCGGGCCAGACACTGCTACTGTCGGGCAAGATGCTCACCGGTCGCGACGCTGCGCACAAGCGCATCGCCGACATGCTCGCGAAGGGCGAGAAGCTGCCCGTCGATTTCACGAACCGCGTGATCTATTACGTCGGACCGGTCGACCCGGTGCGTGACGAAGTGGTCGGTCCGGCGGGTCCGACCACCGCGACGCGGATGGACAAGTTCACTGAAACGATGCTCTCGCAGACCGGTTTGATCTCGATGATCGGCAAGGCCGAACGCGGACCGGTCGCCATCGAGGCGATCAAGAAGCACAAGGCTGCGTATCTGATGGCGGTGGGTGGTGCGGCCTACCTCGTATCGAAAGCGATTCGCGAAGCGAAGGTGCTCGCGTTCGAAGACCTCGGCATGGAAGCGATCTACGAGTTCGACGTGCAGGACATGCCGGTCACAGTCGCCGTCGATTCAACGGGTACGTCGGTGCATCAGACGGGCCCGAAAGAATGGCAGGCGAAGATCGGCAAGATCCCGGTCGCGACCGCATAAATCGCACTGCTGCTGCGAACGCCGACATGCAAAGCCGGGACCACATGTCCCGGCTTTTTTGTTTCAAAGAGCGCTCGCCATACGTATTCGAATTGAGAAGCCAATTGAGAATCATGTACGAAAGACATCCGTAACCTTGGCTTTTCCGGGTCCTGCGTTTATTGTTCAGGTTTGAATAAAAAGCCCCCACAAGGAAAGACCATGAAAGGCGACAAGAAGGTCCTCGAATACCTGAATTCCCAGCTGAAAAACGAGCTGACCGCCATCAATCAGTACTTCCTGCATGCACGGATGTACAAGCACTGGGGCCTCGACAAGCTCGGCAAGCATGAGTACGACGAGTCGATCGGCGAGATGAAGCACGCCGATCTGCTGATCGAACGTATTTTCATGCTCGACGGTTTGCCGAACCTGCAGGATCTGCACAAGCTGCTGATCGGCGAAGAAACCAAAGAGATCCTTCAGTGCGACCTGAAGCTCGAACAGATTTCGCAGAAGACCTGCAAGGAAGCGATCGCGCATTGCGAGTCGGTACACGACTACATCTCGCGCGAAATCTTCACGACGATCCTCGACGACACCGAAGAACACATCGACTGGCTCGAAACACAGCTCGATCTGATCGACAAGGTCGGCATCCAGAACTATCAACAAACCGGCATGGGTTCGCTAGAATCGTGATATTTCGCGGAGCGTGCGCTATCCGACGCACGCTCGCCGCGTTCACGACTCGCTGCCCCGCCCGATGACCTCCACCGAAGCCGCCGTCCTCCCCTCGCTCGCCGCCACACGTATGCCGGTCGGAATCTTCGATTCCGGCCTGGGCGGCCTGTCGGTGCTGCGCGCGGTGCGTACGCTACTGCCCAACGAAGCAATCGTCTACGCCGCCGACTCGCTCTATGCGCCCTACGGCGAACGCGACGACGACTTCATCGCCGACCGCACGCTCGCAGTCTGCCAGTGGCTGGTCGCGCAAGGTGCGAAAGCCCTCGTGGTCGCCTGCAACACGGCGACCTCGCAAGCCATTTCGATGGTGCGCGAAAAGCTGCCCGTCCCGCTGATCGGCGTCGAACCGGGTGTAAAGCCCGCAGCGCTGCAATCGAAGACGCGGGTCGCCGGCGTGCTCGCCACCCAGGTCACGCTGCGCAGCGCGCGTTTTCAGGCGCTGCTCGAACGCTATGCCGCCGACTGCCGTTTCCTCTGCCAGCCGGGCCATGGGCTCGTGCAGGCAATCGAACGTTGCGACGTTGGATCGGCGGAATTGCGCGCGCTGCTGGACGGCTATCTGCAACCGATGCTGGACGCCGGCGCGGATACGCTGGTGCTCGGCTGCACTCATTACCCGTTTCTCGACACGCTGATCCGCGATATCGTCGGCGAGCGGCTCCAGCTGATCGATACGAGCGTCGCCATTGCGCGACAACTGGAACGCATCCTGGATCAGCAAGGCCTGCGCGCGGCGCCGCCCGCCGCGGGCGAAACCGTCCCCCTGCCGCGCCTTCATTCCACCAGCGACGGCGCCCACCTGCGGCAAATGACCGCCAGCCTGCTGAATCTCGACGTCCCGGTCGAGCAGGTTCTGATCCCCTCCCGCCGCACCGCCGCGCCCGACTCCCTACCCGCCTAGCCCCGTAGCACGGCACTTGCCGCCGGCCCACGCAGATTCACACCCGTCCGGGCCGGCCGGAAAACCCTGGTAACCGACTGGTTTTGTTACAAAAATCCGTAGCGGACGCTTGCCAAATGCACCGAACATAATTGATAATAATTCGCATTAACGTTCACTATCGCGTATCGCCATGATCGTTTGCGTGTGCAAGTCTGTGTCCGACCGGAAAATTCGTGCCTCGATCGCAGAGGGCGTCGACTCGTTCGACGAGCTGCAATTCGAGCTCGGCGTCGCTACGTGCTGCGGCAAGTGCGAAGAGTCGGTGCGCGATGTAATGGCGCAATCGGGTGCCTGCGCGAGCCGCTGCGGTGTCGAGCACCACACGCACGTGGCTCCGCTCACGTTTTACGAACGCAAGGCCGCCTGACCCAGTATCCTGCGGCCGGCCACGCACGCTGTACCGCGAGCCATTCGCAAGCAACCGTTTCGTTGTTTCGTTTCACCACCTGTCAGCAAGCCAGTCGTGCACCAGCCAGCTACCGTTCTCACCCTCAAGGAGTTCGAGATGGAATTGCTGATCGGTTTCGTGACCACCTTATGCATTTCGCTGCTGATATTCCGAACATGACGCTGCCTTGCCTGACTCGCTGCATCGACGGCGCTTACTCACGCTAACATGCAGGCATTACATTCCGTACAGGCCGGTGCCCCACCGGTCGCTCCCTTCCGAATGAATTCCCGTGCAGCCATCGCGACGACTGTTGTCCTCGCGATTCACGTTGTGTTGCTCGCCGTCGTGCTGACGGTACGTAACGAACCGCTCTCGCGTCCAATCGAATCGCCGGCCATCACCGCCGAACTGCTGCCTCCCGCCGCGGTCGCAGCACCTGCCGCGATCCAGTCGATCGAACCGCCCAAGCCCACGCCGCCGGTGCCGCACCTCAAGCCGAAGGTGCAGCCGCGCCCGGTTCCGAAGCCATTGCCCCAGGCGGTCGCTCCGTCCGAGCACGCGATCACCACGCCGGCGCCCGTACCGCAGCCACCTGCGCCCGCTGCGCCGGTCGCGCCGCCGGCACCTGTTGCAGCGCGTCCGACGATGGCGCTGAGTGCACCGAAAGACGTCTCGCACCTCGACTGCCGGATGGTTCAGCCCGACTACCCGCCGCTGTCGGCGCGTCGTGGCGAAAGCGGCACCGCGTACGTCAAGTTCGTCGTGGGCCTGACCGGCAAGATCCAGAACATCGAGTTGAAGAAGAGCAGCGGCTACAGCCGCCTTGACGATGCCGCGCTCGATGCGATGAGAGCGAGCACCTGCAAGCCCTATCTGGAGAACGGCGAGCCGGTTCTGGCAACGTACACGCAGCCCTTCGATTTCGGACTCAAGGACTGAGGTAGATTTCACTCAAGGAATGGCAATGCAAAACTACGGTATCGCCCACGTATGGGCGCAAGGGGATTTCGTCACGCGGGGCATCGCCCTTGCGCTGGTGATCATGTCGGTGCTGTCGTGGACGGTGATCGTCATCAAGAGCTGGAACGTGGTGCGCCTGAACCGCCTCACGCGCAACGCCGAGCAGGCCTTCTGGCATTCCGACGATCTCGCCGACGGCGTCAACAAACTCGGCGCCCATGCATCGAAGCCCCAGGACAATCCGTTTCTCGCGCTCGCCCTGTCGGGCCAGGAAGCCGCCGATCACCATCATCAGACGCAGCCGCATCTGCACGATCGCATGGACGTCTCCGACTGGGTCACGCGCTGCCTGAAGGACACGATGGACGAAAGCATCGCGCGTATGCAGAGCGGCCTGGCCGTACTCGCATCGATCGGCAGTACGGCGCCGTTCGTCGGGTTGTTCGGTACGGTGTGGGGCATCTATCACGCGCTGCTGAGCATCGGTGCAAGCGGCCAGACGTCGATCGATCAGGTCGCCGGCCCGGTTGGCGAAGCGCTGATCATGACGGCCTTCGGTCTGTTCGTCGCGATTCCCGCGGTGCTCGGCTACAACGCGCTGACGCGTGCGAACAAGGCGATCGTCAGCAAGCTGAATCGCTTCGCACACGGTCTGCATGCATTCTTCGTGACCGGCGCGCGTCTGTCGTCGTCGAAGCGCGGCGACGGTCTGCGTCTCGCGACGCGCACCCACTGATCCGCGAGGCATTCCGATGGCAATGACGAGCCCCTTCGCCAACGACGAAGACGATGGCCTGATGAACGAAATCAACATGACGCCGCTCGTCGACGTCATGCTGGTTCTGTTGATCGTCTTCATGGTGACGATTCCCGCGATCCGCCACGCGGTGAAAATCGACCTGCCGCATGCGAGCAGCCAGAAAGAAGACACAAAGCCGACTCAGGTGAATGTTTCGGTGCAAGCCGACGGCACGGTGCTGTGGGACGAGCAGAAGGTCGACGACGCCGCGTTGCGCGAGAAGATCGCTGCTGCCGCGAAGATGACGCCGCAACCGGAACTGCATCTGAACGCCGACCGCAAGGTGCCCTATGAGGCGGTGGCCGAAGTGATGTCCGCGGCGCAGGCAGGCGGTCTGACGAAGATGGGTTTCGTCACCGAGCCGAAGCAGTAACGCACGCTCATGACAAGCGAAAACACCGCTTTTCGCGGCCCAAAGTAAAAGGCCTTCATCGCCAGATGAAGGCCTTTTTTTGTGCGCACGCGGCGCATTCGGGCGGCGGGTTCACTTGCCATTAGAGTAGCCGGAGACACCACATGCGACAGCCGTGATCGACACGGACAGCGCGTTCAGCCCTATCAGGCTCGCTATAGATAGCGGCCATGAGGTTTCGCTCAAGTGACTCTTCAGCGAAAGGGATTTCAATATAGGTCGGCTCGCACGCGCATTCAAGCAAACCGCCATTGAAAGTACTCATTGCAGGCGGCGCTTCAATGTCAAAAGCGATGCAACTCGCTCAAAGCGCGACCGCTTGCTGCACAGCACGCACTGCGTCGGAGTCCGGACACTCGCCTGTAATGTGCTTGCCGATGTCGGGATCGAGCATTTCGACCAGATAATCGACGAAGGCGCGCACCGCCGGCACCATGCCCTGGCGGGACAGGAACACCGCATACAGCTGCGGCACGGGCAAGGTCCAGCCGGGCATCACCGGCGACAGCTTGCCGCTTCTTAGCGCCGCACCGTACATCATCTCGGGCAACGCGGCGATACCGACGCCCGCGAGCGCGGCCTCGCGAATCAGCATCAGATCGCCGCTCACCAGGCGCGGTTCATGCTCGTGCGCGTGGCGAATGCCGTCCGGCGAAATCAGGTTGAACACATGCCGGCCGTCGCCGGTCGACACGTCGAGCGTTTCGAAGCGGGTCAGGTCGGCGGGCACCAGCGGCGGCGCATTCTGGTTCAGCAGGCTCGGCGCGCCGACCAGCATCTGCTGTGTGCGCCACAACGGCCGCACGACGATGTTCGCACTCTGCGGCGGTTCCGAGCGCACGCGCAAGGCGACATCGATCGAATCTTCGAACAGGTCGACGACCCGGTTGGTCACACGCATCACGACACGCACTTCCGGGTAGCGGTGCATGAATTCCGGCAGGATCTGCGTCATGATCGTCTGCGACACAGTGATCGGCACGCTGACCCGCACTGAGCCGCGCGGCGACGAACGCAGTTGCTGCACGACGTTGACCGCCGCCTGCGCCTCCGACAGCATCGCCTGACAGTGCTGGTAAAACAGTTGCCCCGCTTCGGTGAGCGCCAGCTTGCGCGTGGAGCGCTGCAACAGACGTACGCCGAGCGACCCTTCAAGCTCCGTCAGGCGCCGCGACAGACGGGACTTGGAGATGCCGAGCACCCGCTCGGCGGCGGAGAACCCGCCGTGTTCGACGACCTGCGAAAAGTACATCAGGTCGTTCAGGTTATGCGAATCGATCTTCATTTCATCGTTCCACTGATAGAACAATCCATTGCGAACAGGTGGCTGGAACCGTGAAAAACGGTCCCTATAATAGCTCTATGTTTCAGAAATGACGCTATTCCTCAATCTTTTAAGGTGCCCCTGATGACCACGACCCGCACGATCGACCGTACGTTTCCAGCCGTTCGTACGACGGAAGGCGGCGGTTTTATCGTTCATCGCCCGTTCCCGACCCGTCTGCTGATGGATTTCGATCCGTTTCTGCTGCTCGATGAAATGGGCCCGATCGATTACGCGCCCGGCGAAGCGAAAGGCGCCCCGGATCACCCGCATCGCGGCTTCGAAACGGTGACCTACGCGCTCGAGGGCCAGTTCGGCCATAAAGACTCGGCGGGCCATTCCGGCACGCTGCGCGCCGGCGATGTGCAATGGATGACGGCAGGCGCAGGTGTCGTGCACAGCGAAATGCCCGATCCGGAATTCAATCGCACGGGCGGGCGCGTGCATGGCGTACAGCTGTGGGTCAACCTGCCGCGCGAGGACAAGATGATCGCTCCGCGTTATCAGGAAATTCCGTCCGCGCAGATTCCGGTCGCCACATCGCCGGACGGCTTGGTGCGCGTGAAGGTCATCGCGGGCGAAGCGCTCGGCGTCAAGGCCGCAATCGAAACGCGCACGCCGATCCTGTATCAGCACTTCACGTTGCAGCCGGGCGCGAGCATCGTGCACGCCGTGCCGCACGACTACCGGGTGTTTGCGTATGCGTTGTCCGGCAAGGGGATGTATGGCGAAGAGCGGCACGAGATCGAAGCGCGTCAGATGGTCGTGTTCAACGACGACGGCGACACCGTGACGTTTGCTGCCGGTGTTGAGCCGCTCGAGGTGTTGCTGCTCGGCGGGGTGCCGCTGAAAGAACCGGTCGTCCGTTACGGTCCGTTCGTGATGAATACCGAGGCGGAAATCCGTCAGGCAGTGCTTGATTATCAGGCTGGCCGGATGGGGCAGATTACGCATTGATTGCGTATTGATCGCGCGTTGGTTGCGCGTTGATTGCGTGGCGGCACGAAGGGCGTCGCGGGTCGTTCAGGCTCGCGACGCCCTTTGCATTTCGCCGTGGAAGATCGTCGCGTGCAATGCGGGTGCCGCACCATCCGTTTGCGACCGGATTCGTTCGCCGGAGAATTCGTTCACAATACCGTCTCGCGCCGTCACTCGCGGCCAACCCACTCCCCGTCCAGGAGCGTCCATGTCAGGGTCCACCGTCACCGCACACACCGGGTCGGCAAATTTTCAGGTCGTCCTCGACGACGGCAAACATAGCTGGCTCGCCGACGAACCCGAATCGGTTGGCGGCGGTGATCGCGGTCCATCGCCGGTCGATTTGTTGCTGTCGAGTCTCGGTGCGTGTACGTCGATCACACTGAAGATGTACGCACAACGCAAAGGCTGGCCGCTCGACAACGTGCACGTGACGCTCTCGATCGAAACCGGTGACACAGGCTCGACAATCGATCGCAAGATCGTACTGGAAGGCGATCTGTCGGACGAACAGCGCGAACGGTTGCTGCAGATCGCCAACGCCTGCCCGGTCCACAAGATCCTGAGCCGTCCGATCGCGATCCGTACCGGCCTTGCCGTCGCGTGACGCGAGCCTGCGTCCGCTATACCGACAGAATCCCGCGCCTTAAAAGGAAGCCGCCGTTTTGAATTTCGAACACCTGATCCAGATCAACGACCCGTCGAATCCGTATGTCGACACGATGACCCGCGACGAACTCTGGGAGGGGCTCGTGCTGCGCGCCGAGCAGCCGCAGTTGTTCGTGCTGGGCCTCGATAGCTGCACGATCGTCTCGCGCACCGACAGCACGCTCGATCGCGAACTGCACTATGGCCAGGCCACGGTGCGCGACCGCGTGACGCTAGAGCATAACCAGAGCGTGCGCTACGACATCCTCCCGACGGAAACGTATGTCGGCGGCTCGCTGACCATGACGATCGAGCAGCCTGACGACAAGCAATTGTTCCTGCGCTTCGAATACAAGACGACGCTGCCCGTCTCCGAGGATCAGGATGCGCGGCAGACCGAGGAGATCGTCAAGTCGGCGTATCGCGAGTCCGATATCGATACGGTGCGGTTGATCCGCCAGTACGTACAGACGCGCAAGAACCCGGACGCGCTGCATTGAGGTTGCCGGAGGCGCCCCGCCCCGGCGCTTCCGCACAGTACAGGCTCGCGGCGCGCCCCACCTGAATCGACGTCAACAGCCTGTCACTATCGAAAATCGTTCTCGATGAATTCCTTTTCTTGTTAATACGAACGATTATCATTTAGAATCAATTCCATCGAATCGACAAACCGATGGAACGAATGACTGATCTGACGCGCTCCTCCACGCTTAGCCTGCGCCGACCGACCGCCGCGCTGACCAGCAGACCGAAGGCTGCAGCACCAGCGGTATCGACCACGGCAAGCACCGCGTCGACCGCCGTACGGGGCAGCCAACCGTCCGACTCGACCGATCGTGTAGTTCGCAGTGACACGCTGCTGCAAGGCCGCAGTCACATCAGCATCATGCATAACGGCGAGACCTACCAGTTGCGTGCCACGCGTCTGGGCAAGCTCATTTTGACGAAGTAAGTACCGGGTATTGTGGGGACCACCTCCTCGAGAGGTGTTAGGCTTTAGCCAGCCACGACGGCTTGCACGTGAGAATTAGACCCCTTCGTGCAGACACCAAGCCAGCCGTCGCAGCCAGCCAGGCCGCTTTTTTGGTTCTCACTGCAGTGCGCGTCACGCCCACCTGGCGTGTATCGCGATCGATGATTACGTAGCGAATAAGCCGTGCGATGACCTTGATTCATCGCACGGCTTTTGTTTTGGATGGGATCAGCGCGACCAGCCCCAGAACATCAACCACCACGCGCTATCGACAACCGCCAGCGCGGCCATGAACCACACCATCGCCAGACTACGCGACCATAGCCGTACGCTGTAGCGACGCGTGACGAGCCACGCAAGCCATGCGCTCCACAGATTCGCCACGACGAGAATGGCGATGCGCAGATCGGTAGCCCACCATAGCGGCACATGTTCCGCGCGCAGCAGCGACAGCGTCGTCGCGGACAAACCGAGGAACACGCCGGCGCCAGCAAGCGGAATCAACCCCTGCGCGAGATGATGCAATCTGAGCGCATCGAAGCGGCCGAGCATACGCGTCGCTCCGGCGAGCAACGCGAGCAGCGCCGTGCCGTAGACCGCCGCTGTCGCGAGGATGTAGCCGATCACCATCGTGCCGTCGAGCCACGAAAAGACGTCGTTCTGATCCGGGTAGTGGGTGAACAGGAACCACGGCGCGTTGGTATCGAGCGGCCACATGATGTCGCGATCGATAAGCCAGGTCGCGAGCAAGGTTTTCAGTTCGACGAACCAGGTCGATGCAGTCCAGTGAAACGCGCCGATTGCGATGCCAAGCAGCCCGTACACGATCAACGCGGTGTCCCACGCGCTGGCCTGTTTGTCGCCGAGTTCGACGACTTCTGTCGACGGCGTGCGCCACGTCAGCGCCACCGCGTCGCGATGACCGGCGCAGCGGCCGCACATGTGGCAATCAGCGGCGCCCTTCATGTTACGCAGCGGCACGAGCGGTGCGCAGTTGATTGGCACCACGCGGTGTCCGTGCTCGCCTTCCTTATACGAGCGCCGCCATGCGGCTTCATCGACCTTGTAGTGGAACGGCGCGAGCCGCGCGAGAAGCGAAAAGACGCCGTTCACGGGGCACAGGTACTTGCACCAGACGCGCTTCTCGCGCCCATACAGCAAACCGATGATCATCGCCGCAAGCGTCGAGCCGCCGAGTACCAGCAGCACCGCTTTCGGATATTGATAGACGCTGACCATCTGGCCGTAGATCGTCGTCAGTCCGAACGCGACGAATGGCCAGCCGCCCCAGCGCATCCAGCGTGGAATTGCGAGACCGCGCCCGTACTTGCTCGCGAACTCCGCGAGCGTGCCTTCCGGACACAGCACACCGCACCAGACGCGCCCGAGCAGCACCATCGACAGCAGCACGAACGGCCACCAGATGCCCCAGAACACGAATTGCGCCGCGAGCGTGAGGTTGTTCCACAGATGCGCGCTGTCGTCGGGTCGCGGCGTAAAGGCCGGCACGAGGATCAGGAACGCGTAGACCGCCACCACCACCCACTGGATACCGCGGATAGCAGAACCATGGCGCTGCATCCATTGGCCAGCTCCGGCAAGGCGGCCCGCACGGACGGACACGCTCGTCATACCGCGCGCCCGGCGGTTCGCGACGCGCGACGAATCAGCAGATAGACGACTGCCCAGTACACCGCATACGCGATCAGGTTCATCAACGCCGGATGCGCGCGATATCCGGTCAGCGTCGCAACGAGCGAACCGAATGTGCTGGAGTCGTCGAGCAGCGCCGACGTGTTCCATACCTGATCGACGATGGTCGGCAGCAGTTCCTTGTCGATCAACTTGTCGACGCCGGTCTGGAACAGCCCTGCGCCGAGCAACAGCAGCATGATCTCGGTCACGCGGAAAAAGTGCCGCCACGAGAACAGCTTGCCGCCGAGCTGCAACAGATAGAACGTGAGAAACGCAAGACCAAGGCCGATCAATACGGCAAGAATCTGGCTACTGGCGATATGCCCCGACTGCCCGAACCCGAGGCCATACAGAAAGATGACCGTTTCACTGCCCTCGCGCGCGATGGCGAGCGCAACCAGTACAGCCACGCCCCACCAGTTCGCGTCGCGGGTACTCTGCTGCAACGACTGCTCCATGTCGCGCTTCAACGTGCGGCCGTGCTGCTTCATCCACAGCACCATCTGCACGATCAGCACGCATGCGATCAGCACCATCGCGGTCTGGAAATAATCCTGTGTGTCGCCGGACAGCACTTCGGTGAAACCGACGAGTGCCGCACCCAATGCGATCGCCGCGAGTATGCCCACTGCGACGCCGGCCCACAGATACGGCAACCCACGCCGCGCCTCGGCATCGCCGTTTTTCAGCCACGCATACAGGATGCCGACGACGAGCAGCGCCTCGACGCTTTCCCGCCACACGATGAACAACACCTGACCCATCGAATTTCTCCTGCTACGCGCTACTTCGCGACGATCACGCCCTGCGCCTGCTGATGAAAGTCGTCGAAGAATTTGTATTCTCCCGGCGACAGCGGCGCGATCACGACAAACGACTCGGCACCAGGCGCGAGTACCTTTTCCTTGCGCAACTGCACGCTTTCGAATTCGGCGGCGCCTTTGCCCGTGTTGCGCACTTCGATCTTGATACGCTGCCCGGCCGGCACTTCGATACGCGCCGGATTCAACTTGCCGTCGTTCATTTCCAGCTTGAACGTGGGCAGGTCGGCAGCATGCGCTGCGCCTGCTGCAAGCGATGTCGCCATTGCGAAGAGCGCGATCTTTCGGTTGATTCTCATTGAGCCTTCCTGCCGCGATCAGTAGCCGCCTTTTTTGCCGATGCCCGCATACGCAAAGTCATACTCGAGCGTGAACGGCTTGAACCACGGACCCACGCCAGTTTCCTTGTCGACGTGACGGCCGAACGCCATGTGGCCCATCTGCATCGGCGGTTCGACGATCAGCTTCAGGTGATACTTGCCGGGACCAGCGAGCTTGACGTTGTCGCCATAGTGCGGGCCGTCGCTCGCCACCATCGCCATCAAATCGCCCTTTTGCGACCAGTTGCCCTTCGACAGTTCATAGCGAACCTGCAGGTACGGCATCCAGTCGCCTTCGGCGAAACCGGTCGGGTTGTTCTTCACTGCGTGAATGTCGGCCTCGAGATGGACGTCGGAGTCCGACGCCTTGCGCATCATGCCTTCCGGCTCCATCGTGATGGGCTGCAGATAGACCGCACCGATCTCCATGCCGCCCTGGATCTGCTGTTTGCCGATCGGGAATTCGGCGGCGGTAGCCGAGACCGCAACAGCTGCTGCGACGGCCATGACGCCGCCACGCAAAAACGAAGAAAAACGCATTGAAACTCCTGATTTTTATCTGACAGAAACCACGCAACGGCCATGGGCGGCAAAGATGGGAAACGCGGGAAGAAACGTCGAAGAACGTTAATGCGACCCATTCTCAATAGTAAGGCGATTCTAGCATCCTTACTGATGCCAAACAAATATCGTGGGCGTGCGGATCCCTGTGCGGACAAGGCTCCGGCGTTGGAATGAAGATGGATTGGCGTGTCGGGAACGCAGCGCCGGGCGGCGCTGCGTAATACTTTCGTCGGCTTTCGCTGCGACCCGATGAGCCTGGCTAGATACCCGTCAGATGGTCGCCGACGTTTGCCCCAAATACGCGTTCACGCAGCAGCGCGAGCTGGTCGCGTGCCTGGGCGGCTTTTTCGAATTCGAGATTCTTCGCGTGCTCCATCATCTGCTTCTCGAGCCGCTTGAGTTCCTTCGCGAGCTGCTTCTCGGACATGTCTTCGAACTTCGCGCGCTGTTGTTGCTCCTTCAGTTCGGCGCGCGCTTCATCGACGTTGTACACGCCATCGATGATGTCCTTGATCCGCTTCACGACCCCGCGCGGCGTAATGCCGTTTTCCACGTTGAACGCGATCTGCTTCGTGCGCCGGCGTTCGGTCTCGTCGATCGCGCGGCGCATGGAATCGGTCATCTTGTCGCCGTACAGAATCGCCTTGCCGTTGATGTTGCGCGCGGCACGGCCGATCGTCTGGATCAGCGAACGCTCGGCGCGCAGAAAACCTTCCTTGTCCGCATCCAGAATCGCAACGAGCGACACTTCCGGAATATCGAGCCCTTCGCGCAACAGGTTGATCCCGACCAGCACATCGAAGGTACCGAGCCGCAGATCGCGAATGATCTCGACCCGCTCCACCGTATCGATGTCGCTATGCAGATAACGCACCTTGACGCCGTGATCCGCCAGGAACTCGGTCAGCTGTTCGGCCATGCGCTTGGTCAACACCGTCACCAGCACGCGATCGCCGACCTTCACGCGTTCGTTGATTTCGGAGAGCACATCGTCGACCTGGCTCGTCGCTGGACGCACTTCGATCTCCGGATCGACGAGACCTGTTGGGCGCACCAGTTGCTCGGCAACCTGCCCCGAGGTCTTCTTCTCATAGTCCGCCGGCGTCGCCGAGACGAACACGACCTGGCGCATCTTGCGCTCGAACTCGTTGAACTTGAGCGGCCGGTTGTCGAGCGCGGACGGGAGCCGGAAACCATAATCGACGAGGTTTTCCTTGCGCGCGCGGTCGCCGTTGTACATGCCGTTCAACTGGCCGATCAGCACGTGCGATTCGTCGAGCAGCATCAGGGCATCGCCCGGCAGGTAATCGACGAGCGTAGGCGGCGGCTCGCCGGGCGCCGCGCCCGAAAAGTGCCGCGAGTAATTCTCGATGCCCTTGCAGAAGCCCAGTTCCTGCAGCATCTCGAGATCGAAACGCGTGCGCTGTTCGAGGCGTTGCGCTTCCACCAGCTTGTTGTCGCGATGAAAGAACTCGAGCCGATCGCGCAGTTCGGTCTTGATCGTTTCGACGGCACGCATCACCGTGTCACGTGGCGTCACATAGTGCGACGATGGGTACACCGTGAAGCGCGGGATTTTCTGCCGTACGCGACCCGTCAGCGGATCGAACAGTTGCAGCGTTTCGATTTCGTCGTCGAATAGTTCGAGGCGCACCGCCATTTCCGCGTGTTCGGCGGGAAAGATATCGATGGTGTCGCCGCGTACGCGAAACGCACCGCGCTGAAAGTCGGCTTCATTGCGCGTGTACTGCATGGCGATCAGCCGCGCGATGATGTCGCGCTGACCGATGCGGTCGCCTGTGCGTAGCGTCAGAATCATCTTGTGGTATTCGGACGGATTGCCGATACCGTAGATCGCCGACACGGTCGCCACGATCACGACGTCGCGTCGCTCCATCAGGCTCTTCGTCGCCGACAGCCGCATCTGTTCGATGTGCTCGTTGATCGACGAATCCTTTTCGATGAACAGGTCGCGCTGCGGCACGTACGCTTCCGGCTGGTAGTAGTCGTAGTACGAAACGAAGTACTCGACGGCGTTGCGCGGAAAGAACTCGCGAAACTCCGAATACAGCTGCGCGGCGAGCGTCTTGTTCGGCGCGAAAACGATGGCCGGACGGCCGAGCCGCGCGATCGTATTGGCCATCGTGAAGGTTTTGCCCGAGCCCGTCACGCCGAGCAACGTCTGGTACGACAGGCCATCCTCGATGCCTTCGACCAACGTTGCGATCGCGGTCGGTTGATCGCCGGCGGGCAGATACGGTTGATACAGCTGGAACGGCGAGCCTTCGAACGTGACGAATTTCGACTCGTCGAGGGCGTTGTCAGCTTCGGACAGGTGGTGATCGGACATGGGGAGCAGCGTCCTCAGCGGGAGCAAAGGACTATTCTAGCGTTTCGGCCAGCCGCGAGCCGCGCATGCGGCTGGTCTGCTGTCAGTACGCTGGCAGGAGGTGCCTTGTGGAATCCGCTGTTCGCTGCCAGACGGACCCTTTCATGATGGCGCCGCGCCTCGATCCGGCACTTAAACGCCAATGCACGCTGAACGCGCTTTTTTGCCGCAAAAACCCGCCTGGCAGCGCGGCGCGGGCCGAAAAACCGCCAGGATTCGATACAATGGCGGGCTGTGTGTTTGCGCCACCGCCCGATCGCCGTTTCACCGGCTGACAGCGGGCCGGTCGCGCGTGAAGCCGCCCTTCTTCTCACTACTGCCGAACCATCATGTCTCTCTTTTCCGCCGTCGAACTCGCCCCCGCGACCCTATCCTGGGCCTGAACGAAGCCTTCAACGCCGATGCGCGCACAACCAAGGTGAACCTGGGCGTGGGCGTCTATACCAACGAAGAAGGCAAGATCCCGTTGCTGCGCGCCGTGCGCGACGCGGAAAAGGCTCGTGTCGAAGCGGCGCTGCCGCGCGGCTACCTGCCGATCGAAGGGATTGCGGCATACGACGCCGCGGTGCAAAAGCTGCTGCTCGGCAACGATTCGGCGCTGATCGCCGCGGGCCGCGTCGTGACGGCGCAAGCGCTGGGCGGCACAGGCGCGCTGAAAATCGGTGCGGACTTCCTGAAGCGGCTGAACCCGGCCGCCAAAGTCGCAATCAGCGACCCGAGCTGGGAAAATCACCGCGCGCTGTTTGAAAGCGCCGGGTTCGACGTCGTGTCGTACCCGTACTACGACGCCGCAACCCACGGCGTGAATTTCGCCGGCCTGCTCGAGGCACTGAACAGCTATGCCGCGGGCACGGTCGTCGTGTTGCACGCGTGCTGCCACAACCCGACCGGCGTCGATCTCACCGCAGACCAGTGGAAGCAGATCGTCGACGTCGTCAAGACGCGCGAACTGGTCCCGTTCCTCGACATCGCGTATCAGGGTTTCGGCGACGGCATCGATGCAGATGCAGACGCGGTGCGCCTGTTCGCGGCTTCCGAACTGAACGTGTTCGTCTCGTCGTCGTTCTCGAAGTCGTTCTCGCTGTACGGCGAGCGCGTCGGCGCACTGTCGATCATCACCGGCAGCAAGGAAGAAGCCACTCGCGTCCTGTCGCAGTTGAAGCGCGTGATCCGCACGAACTACTCGAATCCGCCGACGCACGGCGGTTCTGTCGTCGCAGCCGTACTTGCTGCGCCGGAACTGCGCGCGACGTGGGAAGCGGAACTCGGCGAAATGCGCGACCGTATCCGTGCGATGCGTAATGGTCTGGTCGAACGTCTGCAGGCGGCCGGTGTGGCGCGCGACTTCAGCTTCGTCAATGCGCAGCGCGGTATGTTCTCGTACTCGGGATTGACCTCCGCACAGGTGGATCGTCTGCGCGAAGAGTTCGGTATCTACGCGGTTGGCACGGGGCGCATCTGCGTTGCAGCGCTCAACACGCGCAACCTCGATGTGGTCGCTGGTGCGATTGCGCAGGTTTTGAAGTAACGCGTCTTGCAACTGCAGGGCCAGTTCTGTCCGCGTGTCTGCGGTACAACGAAACGGTCCGGTCAGTCTGCATGCGATCGTAAAGACGGCGCTCCCTGTGGAGCGCCGTTACTTTTTTGCGGTTCGAATCGCTTGTGTCGGTGAACGCTCAGCGGGCATCGCGATGAATATCGTGTGTGACGAAACCCGCATCGTTATCGGGTAACGCAAGCCACCCGGGCTGCGCGAGCGAACGGCGAATATCCTGGAGACCACTGTCCCAGTGCTCGCGCATCGTCGACAGGCCGAACTGGTAGTCCTTGTACTGCCCTTCGTATTCTTTCTGCCGGTATATCAGGTGGATCACGTTATATCGTTTGGAACACGCGAGATCCTCCGCGACTTTGCACCAGCGGTCGTCTTGATGCTCGGGCGCGACCCGGTCGAGCACCTCGCGCAGCACATGACGAAAACGCTGCGAGCGTTGCAGCATGTCGGTGACTAACCGCGTGCGGCTCGAATACTGGATATCCTTCATGCGCCCCTGGACGTCGGTGATGCTCTCCGGCACCGGCCCGAGCGCACTCCATAAGTCGACCTGGAACGCGAGCGTGTCCTGACGCGGCGTCGTCTGAACCACTTCGTAGAGCGGCGTATTCGACATCAGGCCGCCGTCCCAGAAGTACTCGCCGTCGATCTCCACCGCGGCAAAACCAGGCGGCAATGCACCGGACGCGATGAAGTGCTCGGCGCGCAGCGTCATGCGAGTGTTGTCGAAGTAAGCGAAATTGCCCGTGCCGACATTCACCGCACCGACCGACACACGCAATTCGCGCGCGTTGATCCGGCCGAAATCGCACAGGCGCTCGAGCGTCGCCTTGAGCGGCGTGGTGTCGTAATAGCTGGCGGTTTGCGGAGACCCGGAGACACTCGGCAAAGGCGGCGGAAAGCGCGGCACGAAAAAGCCCTTCTGTCCTTCGACGATCGCACCCATCGCCTGCATCGCCGTGAAAGCCTTGCGCACGGCATCGGTGGAATTGAACAGTGCGTGCTCGACGAACGGCGGCAACGGCGGCCCAAATGCCGGCTGACAGATCGTTTCCCAGAACTCCCGCAGGCGTGCCACGCGATGCTCGGGCGCGTTGCCGGCAATGATCGCGGTATTCAACGCGCCGATCGAAATACCCGCGAGCCAGGTTGGCCGGATGCCTGCTTCGTCGAGCCCCTGGTACACACCGGCCTGATAGGCGCCCAGTGCGCCACCGCCCTGGAGCATCAGCGCGATCGATTCGTACTTCGGCAGATCGACGGGGGCGATCGATCGGGCTTTGCCGGTCGCCTGCGCTTTTGCCTTTGCGGGCGCCTCGCTATTTCCGTCGCGCGCGCTCGCGCGTGCCTGTCCGGTGTTGTTTCGCGTCATTACGATGCTCCTTTTCACCTGTCCGTGCAGCTCGCGTTAGTCAATCTACCCGCCATGACTCACGATGACAGAACGACCGGGCGAGGCCGTTCAGAAGAATGCAAGGTCGCAACCACGGCTGTCATTGTGCATGAAGCACGCACGACGCGGCGCTAACCTGCGCTGCGCGACCCCGTGGTCCCGCAGACTCGTGCGGATCGGATTAAGCTGTCGGATTGCGATCGATTACTTTCGAAGGAGACGCGAATGAATTACCGGCGACTCGGCCGCTCCGGCCTGCAAGTCAGCGAGCTGTCCATCGGCTCATGGGTCACGTACGGCAATCAGGTCGACCGCGGTGCCGCCCGCGAATCGCTTGCGGCGGCGCGCGATGCGGGCGTCAATTTCTTCGACAACGCCGAGGTCTATGCGAGCGGCCAGTCGGAGGAAATCATGGGCCACGCACTGAAGGAGCTGGGGTGGTCGCGTGTCAGCTACATCGTGTCCACCAAGTTCTTCTGGGGATTGAATGAAGCGCCCAACCAGTATCACACGCTGAACCGCAAGTACCTGCTCAACGCAATCGATGCCTCGCTGAAACGCCTGCAACTCGACTACGTCGATCTCGTGTTCTGCCACCGGCCCGATCCGAACACGCCTGTCGAAGAAACGGTCTGGGCGATGAGCGACATGATTTCGCATGGCAAGGCGCTGTACTGGGGAACCTCGGAGTGGAGCGCCGATGAGATCCGTGCCGCTTACGAAATCGCGGAACGGCATCATCTTCACAAACCTGTCATGGAGCAGCCGCAATACAACCTGTTCCATCGCCGGCGCGTCGAGCAGGAATACAAGCGGCTCTATGAAGACATCGGGCTTGGTCTGACCACGTGGAGCCCGCTTGCATCGGGTTTGCTGACCGGCAAATACCGTAACGGCGTGCCCGCCGACAGTCGCGCGCAATTGCAGGGCTACGACTGGCTGCGCAAGCAGGTCACCGACGCCGGCAAGAACGATGTGGTCGGCAAACTCGGCAGCGTGGCGGACGAACTCGGTTGTTCGGTGGGGCAACTGGCTATCGCGTGGATTCTCAAGAATCCCAATGTGAGCACGGTGATTACCGGTGCTTCGCGCGTGGAGCAGATCGCCGAGAACATGAAGGCACTGGATGTCGCCGCAAAAATCACGCCGGAGCTCAAGCTGAAGATCGAGGAGATCGTTGGCGATACAGAGGCATAGCGCGCGATGTGCGAGCAGTGGCGTTAGCGTTCGCTGAAGCTCGCCGGTGCAGGACGCCGGTGCGTGTCGCGTACAATACGCGGCCGCACCGAAGTACGCGGCGGCGGTCCCGCGACATGACAGATGCCGCGAAGATCCGCCGACACCTCCGATTCATCGTTTTACGCCCGCTTCACGCGAAACCATGCTCAGCTACCGCCATGCCTTTCATGCAGGAAATCACGCCGACGTCCTGAAACACGCGATCGTCGTGCAATTGCTGCGCTATCTCGAGCAGAAAGACAAGTCGTACTGGTACATCGATACGCACGCCGGCGCGGGCGTGTATTCGCTGAAGGAAGGCTACGCGACGAAGACCGCCGAATTCGAAACCGGCATCGGGAAACTGTGGGCGCGCCAGGACCTGCCGCCCGTGCTTGCCGAGTATGTGAATGAAGTCGCGGCGCTCAATGCCGACGGCCAGCTGCGCTATTACCCGGGCTCGCCTTATCTTGCATGGCGCCTGATGCGCGAGCAGGACCGCATGCGGTTGTTCGAAATGCATAGCACCGAGATCGACGTGCTACGCCACAACTTCCGCGATGCCGGTCGCCGGGCGCTGCTCTATTCCGGCGATGGTTTCGAGGGCATTAAGGCGCTGCTGCCTCCCCCACCCCGTCGTGCACTGGTGCTGATCGATCCTTCGTACGAGGACAAGCGCGACTATCACCGGGCGCTTGTCTGTGTCGAAGAGAGCTTGCGGCGTTTTGCGAACGGTACCTATGCGGTCTGGTATCCGCAGGTCACGCGCCTCGAGTCGCAACGCTTCCCCGATCAGTTGAAACGTCTGCAGGAGCGCAACTGGCTGCACGTCTCCCTGACGATCGGCAAACCGCCCACAGACGGTTTCGGACTCTTTGGCAGCGGCATGTTCATCCTGAATCCGCCGTACACGCTGGCAAAAGCGATGAAAGAGACGCTGCCGTGGCTCGTCGATGCGCTGGGTCTGGATGCAGCGGCCCAGTTCAAGATCGAGCATCGCGGCGATTGAGGGTGTTGGGATTGTTGCGGCGTCTTTCGATGTGGCGAACGACACTTCGATCTTGATGCGCGATCTGCGCCAGCCGGAACACTGCTCTATTGCGGCGACGATGGAATCCGCAGGCGTGGTTTCGAAGTCGACTGCGGCTGGGTGCCCGTCGGCAACTCGATATAGGGCGCAACGATAACCGGCGGCGACGCATTGGGCGCGAGTTCCGTCGGCGTTGCAATGGGTTGCGCCTCAACGATGCGCGCATGCGAAAGCGGCGCGGTTTGCAGCACGGTGCCGCTTTGCCCATCGCTAATGCCTTTCTGCGTATCGAGGATCAATGGCTGTCCTCCGCCCGTCGATAGCGCGAACGCTACCTGTGCGGTCAGAGCCGCCATGGCGGTAAGGGAAGTCGGCAAAAGACGAAGCAAGCGGATCGGGATCATAGCGAACCGGATAACCAGTGATATATGGGGTGCCGTCGAAAACGCCTTACCTTACCCCTGGTGGCCAGGTTCAGGCTAGAACAATACGCGGCGACGTGAGATTCACAGGTTCCAGATATGACGAAGCCCCGCACGTGGCGGGGCTTCCAGGCTTCACTGCCGCGCGGCAACAAGCGCCGCTCGCGAGCAGATGTGCTTACAGCGAGTAGCCGCTGGTTTCGAGCGAACGGATGCGTTGCTCAAGCTGGACGATGTCGGTCGACGACGCCAGATAAGCCTCGCGGCGGTTACGTTCAGCAGATTCAAACCAGTTGCTCAATTTTTCAACAACGTAGGCAATCATGATGTTTCTCCAAGGATCAGTATGAACCCCTGGTGGAAATATCATCAGGGATTTCCCTTAAAAGGGTTAACCCGCATTATAGCCTTCCGATGTTGTTTTGCTAGTGAAATGCTCGACTGATGTGCATTCCGTTTTGGAATGGTGCAGGGTTTTTCTCCCACCAAGTTGTTGATTTCAAAGAATGTTGATTTACTTCAAGCAGTTGGTGTGGAAATTTTGTCTAGAATGCGCACCAACATAGCGCATTTGCGTTGCGCGGTTGCAACGCTCTATCGATTGGGTTGCACCGCACCCTCAATCGGCGTGACAGCCCGCTACGGGCATTGCCGCTGTATTGGCCAGTCGCTCGAGAATCGGACAATCCGGCCGCGAATCGCCGTGACAATGCGCGGCAAGGTGGGCGAGCGTGTCGCGCATTTCGGTCAGTTCCGCAATTCGGCGATCGAGCTCGGTCACATGTTCAAGTGCAATCGACTTCACCTCGGCGCTCGCGCGCGAGCGGTCTTGCCAGAGCGCCAGCAACTTGCGAATATCCTCGACCAGAAAGCCAAGACGGCGCGCTTGACGGATGAAACGCAACGAGTGAACCTCCGGCGCACTGTAAATGCGGTAGCCCGCTGCCGTACGCCCTTTGGCGCTCAGAAGTCCAACGCTCTCGTAGTAACGGATCATTTTTGCTGTGACGCCTGACTCGCGTGCTGCCTCACCGATATTCATCGCTCTCTCCTCCAATCGACCGTTTTTATGCTACACCTTCCCACGGTAGGAAGGTGTATGGTTGTTCCGGAGATCGGCAAATCAGATGTGCGCCACTCGCCGTGTCTCCATGTCTATTTCTATTTTCATGAGGTTATTCGATGACCGTCGAATTCAAGGTTGAAGGCATGAGCTGCCAGCATTGCGTGGCAGCCGTTACCGAGGCGATCCGCGAGCAGGACGCTACAGCCGGTGTGCGTGTGGACCTCGCGGCCGGTCGCGTTGCAGTCGATTCGCAACAGACGCCGGATGTATTGAAGGCTGCGATCGCCGACGCCGGCTACGTCGTGGTCGACACGCAAGCCACGGCAAACTGATCGAGGAACGAAGCTGAATGTTCACCGTTGCGATCATTGGCGCTTCGGGTCTGCTTGGACGTGCGGTCATCGATGAACTCGCGCGTGAGCACGACTGGCGGGTCATCCCGACTGCATTCCGGCGCACAGCCGCGCACATGATTTCTCTCGACATTCGAGATGCCGGGCCGTAGCGCAGTTTGTGGAGCGCGAAGCCCCGGATGCGATTGTGATTGCGGCCGCGGAGCGTCGCCCCGATGTGTGCGAACTCGAACCTCTACAGGCGCGCGCGTTGAATGTCGATGCTGTGCGTACAGTGGCGACGGCGGCCAACCGGGTCGGCGCGTGGACCCTGTCTATCTCGACCGATTATGTTTTCGACGGTACCCGGCCGCCCTATCGTTGTGATGATTCACCGTCGCCGATCAACGCTTACGGCCGGAGCAAAGAGGAAGGTGAGCGCGCGCTGCTCGATACCGCCAGGAAAGGTTGCGTGCTGCGTTTGCCGCTGCTTTATGGGCCGATTGTCGACTGGCAGGAATCGGCAGTGACTAGCCTTGTGCCGGCGATTGCGGCATCAGCGGACGCTGCGTCCGCTGTCATGGACGCGTGGGCGATCCGTTACCCAACCTATACACCCGACGTCGCGTTTGTCATCAAGCAGTTGCTCACGCGACATTCGCGCGGAGAGGGTATCTGCGGCATCGCGCAGTGGTCGGGTGATGAACCCATGACGAAACACGATATCGCGGTGCGTCTCGCCGACGCGCTGCAACTGAACGCCAATCTGATTCGCCAGACGACGCCAGTTGACTCAACACCTCGGCCACGTGACTGCCATCTGGATTCGAGTCGTCTGGAGAGTTTGGGTATCGGTCGCCGTACATCCTTCGATGTGGCGATCAGACAGATACTGACGAAATTCCCATGGAACAGGGATATCGAGACTTGAGAGTTGACGCTCGCGCTGTGTGCGGGGTATTTCGGTTGCGTGCGTAGAGATGAGTGAACGGCAACCTGGGACGATGGCCGCCCCCGGGGTGAAGTACTGGGGGGCGTCGTCCGGCAAGGCATGAGACGCGTGCGGTTGTACGCTACTAAACTTGGTACGGTAAACGCCAAGACCCCGCTGGTTGAGGGCGGGGTCTTGTCTTGCAGCATGAGGAGCCTGACGATTACCTACTTTCACACGGGCAATCCGCACTATCATCGGCGTGGAGTCGTTTCACGGTCCTGTTCGGGATGGGAAGGGGTGGTACCGACACGCTATGGTCATCAGGCATGACTTGTTGCTGTGTCGCCTTTGAGGGCGCTACAGCCAATCTGGAAGAAGTAGTTGAGAGGAAGCCTCTCGTTTGGGGTTGTGCGTATCGTGCACAACACTGATCTCAACCGGTGGTGTCTTGCCCCCGTTCGGGGTGGTCCTGAGTAAGTGCTGAAGCACTAACTCATGACGTAAAACACACCTGTTATAGGATCAAGCCTTACGGGCAATTAGTATCAGTTAGCTTAACGCATTACTGCGCTTCCACACCTGACCTATCAACGTCCTGGTCTTGAACGACCCTTCAAGGGGCTCGAAGCCCCGGGGATATCTCATCTTAAGGCGAGTTTCCCGCTTAGATGCTTTCAGCGGTTATCTCTTCCGAACATAGCTACCCGGCGATGCCACTGGCGTGACAACCGGTACACCAGAGGTTCGTCCACTCCGGTCCTCTCGTACTAGGAGCAGCCCCCTTCAAATATCCAGCGCCCACGGCAGATAGGGACCAAACTGTCTCACGACGTTTTAAACCCAGCTCACGTACCTCTTTAAATGGCGAACAGCCATACCCTTGGGACCGGCTACAGCCCCAGGATGAGATGAGCCGACATCGAGGTGCCAAACACCGCCGTCGATATGAACTCTTGGGCGGTATCAGCCTGTTATCCCCAGAGTACCTTTTATCCGTTGAGCGATGGCCCTTCCATACAGAACCACCGGATCACTATGACCTGCTTTCGCACCTGCTCGACTTGTCGGTCTCGCAGTTAAGCACGCTTATGCCATTGCACTATCAGCACGATTTCCGACCGTACCTAGCGTACCTTCGTACTCCTCCGTTACACTTTGGGAGGAGACCGCCCCAGTCAAACTGCCTGCCATGCACTGTCCCCGACCCGGATAACGGGCCAAGGTTAGAACCTCAAACAAACCAGGGTGGTATTTCAAGGACGGCTCCACGCAGACTGGCGTCCACGCTTCAAAGCCTCCCACCTATCCTACACAGACCGGTTCAAAGTCCAATGCAAAGCTGCAGTAAAGGTTCATGGGGTCTTTCCGTCTAGCCGCGGGGAGATTGCATCATCACAAACACTTCAACTTCGCTGAGTCTCGGGAGGAGACAGTGTGGCCATCGTTACGCCATTCGTGCAGGTCGGAACTTACCCGACAAGGAATTTCGCTACCTTAGGACCGTTATAGTTACGGCCGCCGTTTACCGGGACTTCAATCAAGAGCTTGCACCCCATCATTTAATCTTCCGGCACCGGGCAGGCGTCACACCCTATACGTCCACTTTCGTGTTTGCAGAGTGCTGTGTTTTTATTAAACAGTCGCAGCCACCAGTTTATTGCAACCCCTTCACCCTCCTGGCGCAGGCCAGTCAAGCTACAGGGGCGTACCTTATCCCGAAGTTACGGTACCAATTTGCCGAGTTCCTTCTCCCGAGTTCTCTCAAGCGCCTTAGAATACTCATCTCGCCCACCTGTGTCGGTTTGCGGTACGGTCAACGTGAAACTGAAGCTTAGAGGCTTTTCCTGGAACCCCTTCCAGTTGCTTCGCTCCCGAAGGAGCTCGCGCCACACCCTTGAATTGCGCACCCGGATTTGCCAAAGTGCCTTCTCCAATGCAGCGACCGGGACTTCCAACACCCGGACAACCTTCCGCGATCCGTCCCCCCATCGCATTTCACGTCGGTGCAGGAATATTGACCTGCTTCCCATCAGCTACGCATTTCTGCCTCACCTTAGGGGCCGACTCACCCTACGCCGATGAACGTTGCGTAGGAAACCTTGGGCTTACGGCGAGGGGGCCTTTCACCCCCTTTATCGCTACTCATGTCAGCATTCGCACTTCCGATACCTCCAGCGCACTTTTCAATGCACCTTCGCAGGCTTACGGAACGCTCTCCTACCATGCACATAAATGTGCATCCGCAGCTTCGGTATATGACTTAGCCCCGTTACATCTTCCGCGCAGGACGACTCGATCAGTGAGCTATTACGCTTTCTTTAAAGGATGGCTGCTTCTAAGCCAACCTCCTGACTGTTTTAGCCTTCCCACTTCGTTTCCCACTTAGTCATATTTCGGGACCTTAGCTGGCGGTCTGGGTTGTTTCCCTCTTGACACCGGACGTTAGCACCCGATGTCTGTCTCCCGTGATTGCACTCTTCGGTATTCGGAGTTTGCTATGGCGAAGTAATCCGCAATGGACCCTTCAACCATGACAGTGCTCTACCCCCGAAGGTGATACACGAGGCACTACCTAAATAGTTTTCGGAGAGAACCAGCTATTTCCAGGTTTGTTTAGCCTTTCACCCCTATCCACAGCTCATCCCCTAACTTTTCAACGTTAGTGGGTTCGGACCTCCAGTACGTGTTACCGCACCTTCATCCTGGCCATGGATAGATCACCTGGTTTCGGGTCTACACCCAGCGACTGAATCGCCCTGTTCGGACTCGCTTTCGCTACGCCTGCCCTAATCGGTTAAGCTTGCCACTGAATGTAAGTCGCTGACCCATTATACAAAAGGTACGCCGTCACCCCTTGCGAGGCTCCGACTGTTTGTATGCATGCGGTTTCAGGATCTATTTCACTCCCCTCCCGGGGTTCTTTTCGCCTTTCCCTCACGGTACTGGTTCACTATCGGTCGATCACGAGTATTTAGCCTTGGAGGATGGTCCCCCCATCTTCAGACAGGATTTCACGTGTCCCGCCCTACTTGTCGTACACCTAGTTCTTCCTCACTGTTTTCGCTTACAGGGCTATCACCTGCTATGGCCGCACTTTCCAGAGCGTTCAGCTAACAACGAAGATAAAGAGTACAGGCTGATCCCATTTCGCTCGCCACTACTCTGGGAATCTCGGTTGATTTCTTTTCCTGCGGTTACTTAGATGTTTCAGTTCACCGCGTTCGCTTCACGTAGCCTATGTATTCAGCTACGGATACTCCATTAGG